>NZ_JASHKX010000013.1:0-150314 GCF_030058635.1 Rhodococcus sp. IEGM 1305 | reverse complement strand
CACCTCGCCGCCGCACTCACCTGCTTCAAGAAGCTCCCCACATGAGACACGCTCTAAGCGTCGCTAACCGCCACCGACCCAGCGCTTTACCGTACGGCGCCTTGTGGACGGCGACGAAGTTTTGCTTGCGGAAACGATGCCTGGCTGCTCCATGGCGAACACGACGCAGAGCGCAGTCCCCTGCGCTACGACGTTCATTTCGACCCCGCGAATGCGCGGATCGCGCGAGTCGATTCAGCTCTCGCCTGGGAGGCGCTGCTGAAGGCGCGTCCCCGCGAGCACGGCGGGACCGTGTTTCCCGATTGGCCGTCGATCGCCCAGCAGTGGGACGCGGTCCACGTATCGCTCAGTGGACTGCTCTGAGCCGCTGATATCGCAGGTTCCCTACGGGAGGTGACACCACCGGATACACACACTGCCACTCCGGCCCGTACATCGGTGTCGCCGAGTGGGCTGTTCCGAGCACCGCCTGGCTTCGTCCCTCAACCCACATGAGGGTCGAGCCCACTCCTCCCGCTGCTGGAACGTAAGGGTTCGCCAACCGGACGACGATCCGCTTGCGGGATCGCGCCTCAGTGTCAGCAACCCGGGTTCGGTAAACATGCCCGGTCAGCAACCCGGGTTCGGTAAACATGCCCGCTCGAGGTTCGGCTTTCGGTCGGCGATGTGTGTCGGCCCACACCCCTGAACACTGACCCCATTAATCCGTCATCCCTGGATGGAGTTACGAATCTGCTCCAGGTCGCCTTGCGTAATGGGCGTCGCGGTCATAAGGCGCCATTGCCAGTGGTCGTCTGACCACTCGACGCTGTGGCGGTACCGGCTGGCTACCTCAGGAGCGATCAGGGTGGGCTGAGCTTGCCGGGGCCACCGAGCCAGCGTCGGGTGACCTTCGACGGTGAGTGAGGCGACGACTTCACCGGTGTGTGAATCACCGACAACGGGTTGGACGTCGACCCCCGTGGGCCACTACCTGGGTGCGATCTCCTGTGCCAGAAGATGCACTTTTCGGAGGTGATCAGGGTGCCGGTGTCGTTCGTTCTCAGACTGTGGAGCGATCTCACCGTCCCAGTCGAACGTGGTGTCCGGCAAGTGCTCATAGTGCCCGGCGGCGCGCCGGGCGCCGCCGGGCAGGGAGCCGGAGTCCTGCTGTCTTTATCCACTCGTGTTGCCGCTCGGGCAGTGCAATTGTCAGCGCTCCGCATCGCCCCCTGTCAACGGACACGAGAAAGTCCGGGATCCCGGGTGGCGACGTGTTTCGATTGCCAACCGCGTCGCGCTCTTTCAGCTCCTCTGGATATTTCGCCAACTCTCATGAATCTCATGGCTGTGTCAGATCCGGGGCGCAACATCGCCCCGATCCAGTGACGTTGCGCTGGGCGCAGGTTCGGGCATGCTCATCTGCTGCATCCCGCGCACGATCTGAACCGGATGACCCGCACCCAACGATATCGACCTGAAACCTTCCGTCCGACTTGCTCGCCCGAGACTCACCGGATCTGGTGTGCCCGATGCTCATCATTTTCGTCAGCGCCCTGCTCAGAGCCGAGGCGGTCAGCGTGTGCGGTGCCGACTACAGCATCGAGCTCCACGGCATTTTTCCCGGCCGTCTCCGTCATCAAGAGCGTGACCAGCAGCGAGATGACAGCGGCACCGATCACGTAGTAGGCCGGCATAAGTATCACCCCGGTCGCGTCAGTCAGATAGGTCAGGATCAGGGGGGAGAGCCCTCCGAAGACGCAGACGGGCAGTTGGTACCCGATGCCAAGGCTGGCCGCACGGACGTTCGCCGGGAACCGTTCCGTCACTGCGGCAGTGAACGGCCCCACATAGCCCGCATACAGGGTCCCAAGTATCAGGTACGCGAACAGGATCGCGACGAAGCTGCGATTCTGCAACAACAGGAAGGCCGGATAGATACCGATTATGTGCCCGACTGCCGCACCAGCGAGTACTGGCTTCCGGCCGACGCGATCGGAAAGCGCCCCGAACACCGGCGCTAGGACGAAGAAGGTCAACATGCCTGCGATGCCGGCTGGCAACGACCGTGACAGCGGAACATCCAGGAAGGTCTTCAAGTAGGTGGTGACGTAGGTAAAGCTGACGTAGAGCGAGACCGTGAGGAGAAGGACCATGCCGGCGATTGTGAGAATGGCGCGCCAGTGCAGGCGGACGGCCTCCACCAATGGCAGCTTCGGAATTGTTCCGGCCTTTTTCGCAGCTTCAAAAGCCGGAGTGTCGTCCAGCCTCAGCCGGAGGTACAGGCCGACCAGGCCGAGCGGGAGAGCGAGCAGGAAAGGCAACCGCCATGCCCAGGACTCGAGCGCGTCCTGTGACACCACCGCGCTGAGGACCAAGGCGGTCAGCGCGCCCAAGGTCAAGCCGATGCCGGTACTGCCGTGCAACCACGACGTGAAGAAGCCACGGCGGCCGGGCGGCGCATGCTCTGCGACGAAGCTTGCGGAACCGCCATATTCACCACCTGCGGATAGACCTTGCAGCGAACGACACACGATCAGCAAGATCGGGGCGACAAGTCCACCCTGGTTATAGGTCGGCAGCAGACCCATCGCCGTCGTGGCGCCAGCCATCATTAGAATGACGGCCAACAATGTATTTCTGCGGCCGATCCTATCCCCGAGGTGCCCGAAGAGCAGGCCGCCGAGGGGGCGCACAAAATATGCCACGCCGAACACGCCCAATGTTGCGAGGAGCGAGTTCAGCTCGTTGTCCGATGGGAAGAAGACCTGGGCCAGAACGGGCGCTAACAGCGCATATACGGCAAAGTCGTAATACTCGACCACATGGCCGAGCACCGCAGCAAGAGTTGCTCTGATCGGGGTCGGTGCCGTGCGGAGTTCACCGGTCGTGGATGGTCGGGACCGTGTCATAGTGCTTCCTTATCTGCGAAATTGCACCTGTGCAGTTGACCGCGGTGCCTGCGGTCAGCACCGTGTAGCCAATTCCGGATTGCTCTTGTGCTCTAGTTCAGAGGTACTACGACGACCTCCGAGCGGGGAACGAGGGCAGTCGCAGCAACTGCAGATCTCAGGTTGGGTTGGTACATCGCTACCTTTCTGTGGCTTAACGAGGCGCTGGCAGAAATGTCTAATAGTTACATCCTTTGTCGATGTATCCACTGACTGTTATATGTAAGACTTAAGTGAGGGTGATCACATCAGACGAGCACTTGCCTGTCAAGGCTCCACACGAAGCAATCGAATCGACCGGTGCGATCCGGTCTGCAGCGAACATCGCGCGCACCGCCACCCCACATCGCCGCACTGCGCAGCAAGATCGCCCTGCTCCGCGAAGAAATCGTCGAGCCGGCCACCCCGGTGCCGCTAGGGAACGCCTCGGTCAACGAGCCGCCCACCTGAACAAACTCGTCGAGCAGCATCAGCAGACCCGCATCACGAACCGCGAGGAGACGGACATTGACCGATGACGACGACCGGCGTGCCATCACCGCGGCCATGCAACGACTGTTCGGAGGAACACCGCTGCGCTCGTCGGACAAGCTCGACATCGTCAGCCTCGCACAAGAAGCCGGGGCGAAACGAAACAACCTGACCCACAAGCACACCGACCTCAAAGATCTCTTCTACGCGCAGCGACGAACCCGAGACGGCGTCCCCGACAGCTCGTTTGACGGTTTTCGTCAGTCGCAGAGTGACCGACACGTCGGCGCCGGAGCGGATCGCGGCGCCGATGATGGGGTGCCCGTAGAACGCCGAAGCGCCACGGACCAGGGCTTTCGGCCCCGATCGCGGTGTGGTGCCCGCGACCGATTCGGCGGAGGCTGCGCGGAGGCGGTCGACGGCGGCCAGGGCGTCGGCGATCATCCGTGCGCCCCTCGTGGCGATCCGCACACACCGCGCCGCAGTCGTTGTCCGACGATCACCGGTGCTGAGGCGTCGGTGGTGCTCGTGGCGATTAGTGCGTTTCAGCCCTCCATCCAGCACCAGGTGGCACAGGCCAGCCCCGACTATCTCGCCGAGTCACGAGCCGCGTCCACTGAACGCGCCCGCACCATCGCCGAACTGACGGAGGTGCACGAGGCAACGCTGTCGTCGATCCTCGGAACCCTCCGCTCGAACGACCTCGACGATCGTCGGTCGCGCATCACCGCGAGCGAGACCGCATCGGCCGCACTGATCGCCCTGCGATCGGCGGGTGCCGCCGACCGCGCCCACTCCGAGGAGGCGGTCACCACCGCATTCGCACGCTTGCAGGGCGAACTCGGCCCCTGCTACGTCACCGCGACGTCGACGTCGACGTCGACTACGTCGACCCACCCGCCGACGGCCGTCCGCTCCCTGGTGAGGTGGCGCACGCGGCGCGGGCGATGGTCCGCGCCATCGTGCTGGCCTTCACCGCCCAACCGGTGCTGACCCGAATGCGGATCGCGTGGGACTGCGACGGCGACAACGTCCTCATCGAGGTGCGCGACCAGGGGCCCGGTGAGATCGACCGAACAGCCCTCACACGCCAGCTGGCTGGCCGGCTGCACACCCTTCGTGGCCGGATCGACATCGAATCCATCGCCGGATGGGGAAGCCGGGTCACCCTGACCATCCCCCTGGATCCACCGGCCGTCCGACCGGACGAGCACCTGCTGTCCACCCTGAACCCCCGCGAACTCGAAGTCCTCGCCCACCTGGCAATGGGAAAACGCAACCGCGCCATCGCCGAGGAACTCGGAATCAGCCAGAGCACCATCAAATTCCACGTCGCGAGCGTGCTCAAGAAACTCGACGTCGCCAACCGGGGCGAAGCCAGCGCGATCGGGATCCGGGCGGGGATTGTCTCCGGCGAGGCACAACCAGCGCTCGGCCGAAGCTAGAGACCACAAACCATCTAGGCGGCGTACGCCCAGGTCAACCGTGCTGCGGTTGCGTCGACGCAACATTGACCGACATAATGTGAGTGCCCGAGGCAGTAGCCGAGGGAAGTGGTTCGTGTAGGAGGTCTCCGGGGCGTAAGTACCCCTGTAGGCAGCCCCACCAAGCGGTTTCCAGCCTTGCGCGCCCACCTCACACGAGGGGCCTCTCCGATCCGGAGGGGCCTTCTTCGTCTCTTCAGAGCCTCACCACGGTGACGCGGTGCGCGATCTTCGCTCGCATGCTGCCACTTCGCCCCCAGGCCCACGCATGCACGTCGGGGATCCACAGCAGCGGGTTGGTGGGCCGGTCGTGGGTGTACACGAACGGGGGATTGCCACCGAGTTCGTCGCGGATGATGCGGTTGTCTTCGCGGTCCTGATCGCAGGACTCGATGACCACGTTGGTCACCGACATTTGTGCCAGGTCGCGGACGGCAGCGGTCAGGGTGACGTCGCGGGCCTGCCGCTCATTCACCTTCTTCGAGGTCATCAGGTAGATCCGGCTGGTCGCTTCGAGCCGGGCCACTTCGGAGACGATCTTCGGGGCCAGTTTCTTTCCGACACCGGTCATGTGGATCCGCGAATGCCCGGGCGGCCGGAGCGCGTTCATCTGCTTGCGGATGCTCGTGAGGTCGCCGGGGGCGACGGTCACGGCGCACAGGGTGTACTCGCCCCGTTTGGATTCGTCGATGAACGCATGCACGCGAAGCAGTCTCTCACCCGCTGTCGACAACCTTCGCAGGCTTGTCGGCCTCGAGCCCCGGCCAGCCTTCCGGCGTATGCGGCGAAGGAAGAATGGAATTGTCAGAATACCCGCATAGGCTCGGCCGCATGTACCCCGGGTTGATGGACGCCATCATGACCATGCGTTTCGAGCACGAATGGCTGTCCGACGAGTTCGTGGCCGAATCGAAGCGTCAGGCCGAAAACGAGACGGCGAAAAAACACCACTACGTACCGCAGATGTACTTGCGCCGATGGGCCGTCAACAAGTTGGTACAACCCGTCCAGGTCGACACCGGCGACGTGCATCCTCCCCAGCCACCGAAAGATGTGGCACACGAGAAGAACTTCTACAGCCTCCCGGCAACCGACAGCACCATGGACACCCCGCTCAAGTGGATCGAGAAGCATCTGTCCCGCATTGAGGACACCTGCGCGCACCGGCTGGATTCGCTTGAGAAGTGGGGCGCTGGAGTGGTTTCGGACGATGCCCTGAAGAAGGACCTCGCCGTATTCCTCGGCATGCAGATCACGCGGACGGTCAGTAACCGTGAGCGCACCCTGGTCCTCGTCAACGGCCCGGATGCGGCCAAGCGGGAGTTCCTGAAGCAATCAGGTCTCGGCCCGGAAGCGATCGAGGAATCGATGTCCAAGCGGCAGGACGACCCGAAGCACGAGGCCCTCGACCTGATGATCAAGGACGTCCAGAACGTCACGGCGCTCGGACTTCATCTCCGAGAATGGGCCGTGTACCGCACGGACGCGCCTCTCGTCACTTGCGATGACCCGGTCATTTTCCTCGCGGGGCCTCCGAATACCAGGGACCGCGCGGGTGTGGCTGGGAACAGTGCGGTCGCCCTCTACCCGCTGAATCCATATCAGGTGTTGGTGATGTTGAAGCCCGGACTGCACCATCGTGGCCCGTACCGGCTCGACCACACCGAAACGGACAGCATCAATACCGAGGTCGTCGCAGCCGCCACCAAGACGACGTTCGAGCGGCCCGGAGACGAGATCGCGGTCAAGATCGAGGTTCCCCCATGGCCCGAGCGGCAGGAACTCGATGACGAGACAGTCGCACGCCTCAGTCCGCAATCAGCCTTGAAAGAACTCCTTACCGATGCGGCTCCTCGTACGCGGTGGGTCGACCTGCACACGGCACCGCCTTGGCCCGTGCCGCGATGGTACGGAAACTAGGATGGCCGAAGTCACTGAGGTCGAGGTCTCCGGTCTTCCGAGTCCTGACCGATGTGGGTCGAACTGGGCCAGTAGGTTTCGGTAGTCTGAGTTGCGTTCGGTCGAGAGGCCGGCAACACGCGTGGGAGCGAGTTACTGGTTTGGTCACCGGAATGCTTCTCTCTCGGTAGACCCGACTTGCAGGTTGGGTCCGAGCGTGGCAGGCCGTCAATTGGACACTAATGCCTGCCACGCTTCGTCATATCTGGGGTGTGTTCGACGCAGCGGGAGGAGATCTGGTGGCGTACAACGTGAGCCCGGACGCGCCTCCGACCCGCCTGGACCCGGAGGCCGGCACCAGCACCACGCCCGCATCGAAGCCCGCCGGCCATCGTTCCGCCGACACCTACAAAGACCGCGCACAGGAGCGTGACTCGGCGCGGGAGCTCGACCGGATGGTCGAGGACGCCGAATTCACCCGTGCTCGGAAGGACCTGGAGCGGGCCTTCCCGCGAGCGGCCGTGCCCGAGGTCTCCGAACGTAAACGCCGCGAGCTGCCGATCCCGGATTCGATTCGCCAGCCTCCGAGTTCACGTCAGCGCAAGGTGCGCTCGGTGAACAAGCTCAAGGCGCAGTCGCGGTTGCCGGCCGTCGGTTACACCGCGGTGAAGACCCTGATCGATGACCCGGACCGGTGGAACACGGTCGGCGAGGCGTTGTCGAATGCACGCGGTGACGCGCAGCAGCTGGAGGAGAAGATGCGGTCCCAGGTCCAGCGTGTGGACCGGGCGATTCAGACCGCGGAACGGTTCAACGACCGAGGCCACATCCTCTACTGCACGGTCACCCTCCCGCACACGGTGCCGCAGGAAGCGGTCAACCTGCCCTCGACCCTGCAGCCGGGGCGGTCGGTAACGCGTGAGCTCAACACTCGCCCACGGAAGAACCTGGAGTACGCAACTCCCGCCACGGTGTTCAATGCCGAGCGACGGGCCACTGCTCACCGGCGCCGTACTGCGCTGGAACTCGCGATGCCGACTGCGGTAACGTAACCCGTGAGCTGGGAAGACCCAGATTTCAATAGGCCTGTGTTGCAACGACAGTGAGAATCCGCTGCACCCAACCGGCGATCTTCACCGGACGGGTCAAACGGCGATCCGCCAGCTCAGACCGATGCCGGTGAACACCCCTTTCCAGAACGCGCCGGTGAGGGTTCGGCCTAAGGGAAGACAGCTCGCCAGCCTATTCTGCTCTCAAGCTCAATGTTTCGAGTCGCCGATCGGAGAGAACGGCGTCGACTATCGCCCCGTCGTTCGTCGCAAGCAGGGTGCTGTCCGAGTCGATTCCGGTCGCGACGCACCATGTCGGTCTTCTGGCCACCAGAAGTTGGGGCATAGGTACGGATTGGGGAAGTCAGGGAGGTCGTGATCCGCTCGCGCGGTGCGATAGGTGAAGTCGGGTCCTTTCTCGTTCGCGGCACGCTTCCACTCGACGCTGACTTCGGCGATTCCTTCCCAGATCAGTCCAAACTGAGCGGCGTCCGCGAGTAGTTCTTCGAGTGGTCGGAGGACCTCGTGCGGAGGGCCGCCCAGGCTCGGATACCGGTCGTAGACATTGTCGAACACATTGGCAGGCTGGTCGCCGACGAGCTGGTCGAATCTGGACGTGGGTGTGAGCACGGTGCCGTAGAAGGTCGCCACGTCATGCCATCGAACTAGGTTCTGTCCGTAGTGAGCGGGATGCAGTATTCGAACAGTAGTATCGAATACGGACGACATCCATGCGTGTCCCTCCTGGTCATAGACGTGGGGATACGCGAAAGGAGCGAGCCACTGAGCTGGCTCGGTGGATGAATACTCGGACCATGCGATCAGTCTCTCCGTGCTCATCGTGACGCGATCGTCGGACACTCCATTGTGTGCTCGTGACGCCCGGAAGTTGGCGGATCGGATCTTGCGCCGTCCGTGCGATGGGTTCCACCATGTGACGATCGTTAACCGGTCAGCGATCCCGCTCCGGCACGAGGGTTGCAGGCGGCCGTACATGCGCTCGGCGGCGATCTCGTCCCGCTGGTGGTTTGGCAAACGGTAGCCAACCCCCGCCCCGTCGGGTGTAGCCGACAAGTGCCGACCGGGCCGGCGAAGTCGACACCTTTGTTCAGGGCCGTGTGGTTACTGGTCACGAAAGCAGTAGCGACAGGTGAGCTGCTTGGTTTCGCAGTGCGTCGATGTGGTGAAACATCAGGTGGAAATGGTTGATGTGTCCGGATATAACCAGGCCGGCGACGAGGGTGCCGGCAGCGGATCGGATTGGCACTGAGACGCAGGCAGAGTCATTGCGCAGTTCGCCGACCTGAGTGGCATAGCCCTGATCGCGGACGAGGTCGAGGTGCCTGCGGAGTTCGCTGCGCACGTGGACGGTCCGGACCGTGAGCGGTTGGGGGCCTCCGCGCTGGAAGGTCGAGTCGAGCCTGTCCTTCTCGGCAAGGATCAGCTTGCCGACGGCGCTGGCGTGGAGGTGCTGGTTGAGGTAGTTCTCGTCGGACCGGCACGGGTACTCCGGATCCGGGGCGATCAGGCGTACCACTGTGTCGGTGTACGAGTAGAGGCGGACACCGAAGCGGATCTCGTTACGTAGCTCGGTGAGGAGATCGCGGGCGGCTGTGCACACCGTTGGTCTGATGGCGGTGTTGGCTAGCGCGGCGACCTTGTGGCCCAGTGCGAAGCAGCCTGGACGATCGGGCCGACGAAGGACGAATCCGTCGTCGACCAGAAGCGTCAGCACCCTGTATACGGTCGCGGGAGGTATGGCCAGTGTGTCTGTGATGTCTCTGGCTGTTACTCCTTCGCCCACGCGAGCCACTTCCGCGAGGATTCTTAACGCGTTCTGGATCGCCCGTGGTTGACGTCCCGAGATAGCAGGGGCGGAGGCCGCAGTCTGAGCATTCACGCTTCATCCAGATACGAGTTGTTGCTGTGACATTCTGCGCCGCAGCGGTTGTGGGCCCGGCCCCGTGGTTTGTCGACTGATTGGCGTCGACGTCGGGCCGGGGTCGGGCAGGCAACGCGTTGAGGCCATTGTCGGTTGTTTCCCTCGCCGTTCACCGCAACAACGCTGGCCTCGCGGCGAGGGATGGTTGCCATGACCTCCGCAGTCGCCGGATCGACGACGTCCATGCGGGCCTGATCGTCAGTTCCGTAGGCGACTTGTGATGGATTGGAGGAAGGCGACTGTCTCACTCTCGCGATTGGTGGATTCGCTGTCGGTAGTTCCGTAGGCACGGTTGGCGGACAGCTTGACGATGACGGCATTCGTCGACGGGTCGACATACACGAACTGGTTGTACACGCCGATGGCGCTGAACTCGCCACGGTTGCCGGCGGGAATCCACCACTGGTAGCCGTAGCCGAGGTCAAATCGGTGGGTCCCGACGATCGGCTGTCCGGGCTGCAGATGCGTGCCGCTCAGGACCACGGAATTGCGTACCCACTCCTCCGGGACAATCTGCTTGCCTTGCCACGTGCCGCCGTTGCGGTACAGCTCGCCGAGCTTTGCGAAGTCCCGGGCAGTCATGTTCAGGCCCGCGAAAGCGACCTCCATGCCGGCCGAGTCGACCAACCAGTGCCCAGGTGAGGTCATGCCGAGCGGTTCGTACAGCTTTTCCTGCATGTAATCGGTGATCGAGCGGTTCGTCGCCCGCACCAGCAGGGAACCCAGTACCTGAGTGTCGCCGGAGTTGTAGCGGCAGATCGTGCCTGGCTCGTTCTCGCGGACGACGCCGGCGACGAACTCGTCGAGGGTGCCTATGCCGCCCATGGCAGCGTTGAGGCGAAACACATCCGACTCAGGGTCGTGGTAATCCTCGTTCCAACGCGCACCGGACGACATCTGTAGGACCGCTTTGATCGGGACGCCGTCGTACGCAGAGCCCGGGTCAACGGGTACGTAGGCGCTGATGGAGTCGTCGATGTTCTTGATGTGGCCCTCGGCGACGGCAATACCGACCAGTGTCGAGATGAAACTCTTCGCGACTGACATGGAGATCCACGGAACATCAGGTCCACCGGTGAGTGCGTAGCGCTCGTGACGGACGACTCCCTCGACAAGTACCAGCAGCGCCGCAGTGTCGGTCTCGACGAAAAAGTCCTCGAACGACTTAGACATGCCCCCGAACTCATACGTTTCCGGCAGTGCAATCGTGTCACCGGCCGGCCATTCGTACGGTGTCGACGATGGTGTCAATTCGCTAGCGGGGAGAACACTCGCCAGCCGACAGAAGTTGTCGTGCTGGGGTGCCCCGGTGAACAAACCCAGCCCAGCGAGCTTGGCGATTAGTTGGTCGGTCATGGTCGTCCTTAGGTAGGGGTTGCCGGGACGGCAGGGGGCCGCTTGCCCGGATCTGTTCCCGCGGAAGCGGGACCACACAGTCGGCACTGTTGGCGGAAAGTAATCCCATATAGGCGGTTCGGGGTGGGTGCTGGCACCGTCGAGAGCAGCCACCTGTCATGGGAGCGCAGATGCCGGGCGCCGCGGAGGTGTTTCCGGCCGAACGGGGCGTCGGGCAAATTCGTTCATCTGCTGTATACTGAAATTTAGCAGTACCAAGTGGTTAGCACAACCATTTGGTACCCATAATTTTGATTCTCCGGTGAGGTTAGGATTCGGTGATGAACGCAGAGCGTGTGGACGGTCGTACCCTTCGCTACCAGCACCGACGCCCGGAGTTGCTGGCGGCGGCAACGGAGTACGTTCTCGATCACGGCTTCGGGGATGTGTCCTTGCGTCCGATCGCGCATGCGCTCGGTGTGACGCACGCGACTTTGCTGCGGCACTTCTCGTCGAAGGATGAGTTGCTGCTGCAGGTGCTGGAGAAGATTCATGCCGATTTCCAGGAACGACTGAGAACCGATGCCGAACTGCGCGCCGCGGATTCGACAGCGGCTTTCGTTCGCATCGTGTGGCGCCGGTTGTGCGAGCCGCGCGAGCAACGCCAGTTCGTATTGCTGTTCGAGCTTGTCGGGCGCACAGCGCGGGACCCCGACCGTGGGGGGCGGCTCGTGCAGTCGATCATCAACGACTGGCTCCTGCCCGTCGAAGAGCGGTTGGGACAAGAAGGGTGGCCGCCCGACGAAGCCTCGACAATGTCGACGCTCGTCTTGGCGCAAGTGCGTGGTCTGCAGCTGGATCTCATCATGACCAGGGACCGCGACCGGGTCGATCGGGCCTTCGAATCTACTGTCGATCTGGTGGCCCGTCCAAGAGTCCGGTGACCGAGGACCGACACGCACGTCGTGTCCCCTGGTTCGGCAAAGGGTAACGACCCTGCGCCGTATCGGTGCGGTCTCCGATTCCGATGGGCGAGATCGACTCTGGCCCGGCATGGCCGAGCTGGAGTCGATCTCGACTGGAGGACCCTAGGCCTGCTGTAGTAGTTGATCTTTCGCGGCCGCGTACTCGCGGGTGAGGCGTTCGACGATCTCCGCGGCCGGGACGACGGCGTCGACGGCGCCGATGCCCTGTCCGGCGCCCCAGATGTCGCGCCAGGGCTTGGCTTCCGTCTTCGCGGCGGTGTCCGCGTCCTCGCCGACACCGAAGTTCATGGCGGACGGGTCCGACACGGCGAGGTTGTTCGGGTCGAGTCCGGCGGCCTCGATGCTGCCGCGCAGGTAGTTGCCGTGCACCCCGGTGAACAGGTTGGAGTAGACGATGTCGGACGCGGTGGAGTCGACGATCATCTGCTTGTAGCCCTGGTCTGCGTTGGCCTCTTCGGTGGCGATGAACGCGGAGCCGACGTAGGCGAGGTCGGCGCCGGCGGCCTGCGCGGCGAGGACCGAGCGGCCGTGGGCGATGGAGCCCGACAGCAGGACCGGCCCGTCGAACCATTCGCGGATCTCCTGGATCAACGCGAACGGCGACAGGGTGCCCGCGTGTCCGCCCGCGCCGGCCGCGACGGCGATGAGGCCGTCGGCGCCCTTCTCCACGGCCTTCTTCGCGAATTTGTTGTTGATGACGTCATGGAGGACGATGCCGCCGTAGCTGTGGATGGCGTCGTTGACGTCGGCGCGGGCGCCGAGGGACGTGATGACGATCGGGACCTCGAACTCGACGATGGTCGCGAGGTCCTCGTCGAGGCGGTCGTTGCTCTTGTGGACGATCAGGTTGACCGCGTACGGCGCGGACGGTGTCTCCGGGTTGTTGGCGTCGTGTTTGGCGAGGGCTTCGGTGATGCGGGTGAGCCATTCACGCAGGACGGGCTGCGGGCGGGCGTTCAGGGAGGGGAAGGAGCCGACGATGCCCGACGTCGACTGGGCGATCACCAGGTCGGGACCCGAGACGATGAACATCGGCGACGCGACGACGGGCAGGCGAAGCCGGTCTTGCAGGATGAGGGGCAGGCTCATGGGTACTCCTTGTCGGGAAGTCAGTTCGGGAAAGTGATTGTCACTGCACGGAAAGGGATTGTCACGGCACAAGTGAGCCGGCTTCCGAAGCCCGGAGGTCTTTGCGAAGAATCTTGCCCGCCGCGGACTTGGGCACGATGTCGATGAACTGCACCTTGCGGACCTTCTTGTGTGGGGACACCCGCTCGGCGACGAACGCGATGACTGCGGCCTCGTCCAGTTCGGTGCCCTGCTGCTTGACGACGAACGCCTTCGGCACCTCTTCACCCTCGCCGTTCGACACTCCGATGACGGCGGCGTCGGAGATCTGCGGGTGTGTGAGCAGCAGCGCCTCGAGTTCGGCGGGTGGCACCTGATAACCCTTGTACTTGATCAGTTCCTTCATTCGGTCCACGATCGTCACCACGCCCTCCGAATCGACGGTCGCGATGTCGCCGGTGTGTAGGTAGCCGTCCGCATCGAGGGTCTCGGCGGTTGCTTCGTCGTTGCCGAGATATCCGGCCATGATGTTCGGGCCCTTGCACCACAGCTCACCAGGCTTCGACACCCCCTCGGCCGGATACGCGATCTCCTCGCCGGTGGCCGGATCGATCAGCTTGCATTCCATGTTGGGAAGGGTCAATCCGACTGAGTTGCGGGGGATGTCGTCTCTCTCGAGAGGAATGAGGTGGCTAGCAGGACTCATTTCGCTCATTCCGAATCCCTGCAGGACCTTGCATCCCAGCCGCTTCTCGATCACTCGAGCCAGGTGGTCGTCGAGTGGGGCTGCGCCCGACAGCATCACTCGGACGCTCGATAGGTCGTAGTCATCGACGATGGGGTTCTTGGCCATGGCCACCGCGACGGGCGGCGCGATGTAGATGTAGCTGCATTCTTCTTCCGAAACGGTGCGGAGGAACTCGACCAGATCGAATTTAGGCATCGTGACGAGCGTGGCTCGCTGATGCAGTGTTGCGTTCAGCACCGCGGTCAATCCGTAGATGTGGAAGAACGGAAGGACGGCCAGGACACGTTCCTGCGGAGTGATTCCGAGCCATCGCTGAATTTGGCAGAGGTTGGCGACCAGGTTGCGGTGGGTGAGCCGGACGCCCTTCGGACGGCCCGTGGTCCCGGACGAGTATGGCAGCACTGCGAGATGTGTTGCCGGGTCGAAATCGACCTTGGGTGCCGGAATCTGTTGTGCCAGCATTTGTTGTAGTGACGGGTGTTCGTCGCCTGTTCCATCGAGAACCAGGACTCGGTGTGCGCCGATTCCGGCAGCGCGAGCCGCGGACCACGCCTGAGGAAGGAGCGCCGACGTGGTGAAGAGGAACGACGCCGAGGAGTCGGTCAGCTGTTTGGTGATGTCCTCTGCGGTGTAGAGCGCATTGATGGGGGTCGCAGTCCCTCCTGCGCGCAGGATGCCGTGAAACGCGACCGCGAACTCCGGTGAGTTCGGGGCGTGCAGCCCGACCACATCGCCGACAGTCAGGCCTTGGGCGGTGAGTGCGCCGGCTACCGCATCGATGCGTGCCACCAGGTCGCGATACTCGACGGTTGTATCTGAGCTCCGGTCGCGGAACGCGGTCCGTTGCAATTCTTCGTCGGACAAGGTGCCGAAAAGAAGGTCGTACAGACTCGATTCGGGGATGACGACGTCAGGGTGTGGGCTGGTGAAACTCACGGATGTACCTTCCATTTCGGCGAGGTGAGGGACGGTTGTGATCAGGCGACCAAAGTGGACGCCGAAAGCGGTCGACGCCGTGCCGGGTGCCGCGGTCCGGTCCCCCTGCAATTTGCCGAGGGCAGTGACCGCCGAGGGGAAGACGGTTGCCTTGATCGTCCCCAGGGTGTCGGAATCCTTCCCCAACAGAGGGTGGCAACCTCGAGCGCGGTATCGAAGAGAGGACACCGTCGGCCGGGGCGGTGCGGTCGACCAAACCGTGCGCCCGAGCCTCGGTGCCGTCGTAGCGATGTGCGCTATCCGTGCACGTGGGGGCCGGGCGGGTCGATCGGTCCTTATAGCCGCGTCCGCCAGGCCGGGTGTGCCGACATTCGAATATCCGGTAATGCCACATCGCGACTACCTCGATCCTGAGAGGCGCCGTCATCGGGACGGCGCGAACACCGAATCTAGCAGTACCAAACGGTTAGGTAAACCAGTCGGTACTACTAAATTCCGGGGCACAGTCCCGAGCGGTAGTACAAGGCTGCCGGCGGCCGAGGCCGACGGCCTGAATTCGCAGATCGGGGAGAACAGGATTTGGCTGTCCGGCGGCGAACGGCAACGGCCCGCGATCGCCCGCTCCCTGCTCACTCAGCCACCGGTGCTGCTGCTCGATGAGCCCGACCTCGAGCGCCGGTTCGAGGTGACTGTCACCCGTGGCCCCGCCGCCGTCGAAGTCACGGACAGTCGAGTTGGTGGAGTTGGTCGCACATCGCGCTCCCTGCGTGCGGGTGTGACGCGTGCGATGAGGACGCGGAGGACGTCTTGTGGGAGTTGGCTGAGTACTCCGAGGCTCTGACTGCCCGGCAGCTGTGAAAACGGATCACCGGCAGGTTCTCACGATCCTCGAGCACTCCTGGGCCGGCAAAGGCTGGTTCGCAGCGGCAAGACGAGACCACCTGTCCGCGGCACGGGCCGCCGAGCTGCGTGCCGAACCAGTGCAGTCGCCGGCAAATGGGCACTGGTGAAACCCGGTCCCTCCGATGCCAAGCACGCCGTGGCGGTTCCCGATCGGCTTACGGGATAGCGACCGGGCTGAGGATTCCGACAAGTTCGTGAGAATTGCGCACTCACACGATGTTGAGAACCTGCAGGTCGGATGCGCAGAGGGCTGACGCCGAGGAGTGGATCCTGCAATAGGTTCCACGGTTCCGTGTCGGTAGGAGGCCCTAACAAGACACGTTTCCGCTGCCCAGGCGCCGAGGAATCCGACGAAACTTCCGGCAAAAGGTTGGAAAGCCCAGGTCGCCGAGATCAACGACTGACACCGGACGTTGGAACCTACACCGTCGTTGTTGTAGGTTCCAACTGCCTTGCTGTTGATGGGGTTCGCCGGGGCGTTCCGGCGCAGCGACCTCGTCGGCCTCACCTGTGGCGACGTCACCCTGCACATGTTGGACGGAGTCCATGTGCGGCTGCGGTGGTCGAGGACCGACCAGGAAGGACTTAGTGTGGTACGGGCGTTGCCGTGCACCACCAACCATGTCAGTTGCCAACCGTGTGCCTATGTTCGGTGGGCGCAGGTCGTCGCCACATTCGACGTGGCCGGCCGGCCCGGGGTGATTCGGTTGCGGCGTATCGCGCCGGCATTCGAGACCCACGTTGTGCCGGGGTGCCCTACCGCGGATGCGGGCACGCATGCCGTTGTTGCGGTCGATCCCCAAAACGGCAACCTGTCCGACACCGCGCTGTCGGGGGCAGCGGAGCAGCTTACGGAAGAACTGCTTGGCAGCCTTGGCGTTTCGACGCGACTGGACGAGGATGTCGAGCACCACACCGTCCTGGTCGACCGCACGCCACAAGTACATCCGCTCGCCGTTGATCGGGATGAACACTTCATCGAGGTGCCACTTGTCGACAGGCGGGCCTGCGGCGGCGCAGCTGGTTGGCATAGGACTGGCCGAACTTCGCGCACCACTGCCGGATCGTCTCGTGCGAGACCACGACGCCGCGTTCGAACATCAGTTCCTGCACGTCACGCAGGCTCAACGCGAAGCGGTGATACAGCCACACGGCGTGGCTGATGATTCTTCGGGTAGCGGAAGCCCTTGTACGACGAATCTGCGCTGGTCACGGTCGCCCATCCTCCCAGCGGTCACCCGCACAGCCAAGTTGACGATGCGCGCCGGGGTATGTGAGCGGGTGCGAACGTACAACGGCGCACCCGCTCACACCGACACCATTGCGGCCGGCACCGAGTGTTCCTCGAACACCCTGCTCAGGTTTGGTCGATTTTCGAGAACTGCTGTTCGATATCCCCGAGCTGGTCAGTCACCTCGTCGAGCAGGGTCTTGAGCAGTTTGCCGAAGGTGGCGGATCCGGTCGTCTTCAGCTCGGTGGCAACATCTTTGACGGCCTCCATGTGGAGCGGTTCGGGGAGAAATGCTCTGATGGCAGCGTCGATGCCGGTGCCGAGTGGTTTGTCTCGAAGAACCTTCTGCGTGATCGGAAGGTCCTCGCCGATCGTGTCACGCGCCTCTGGCCACTGACCTCACCGCAGCCGAGGACACGGCCCGCGCCGCGGTCGAACGTGGCCGCCAGCTCGAAGTGTCCTCAACGCATGTCGATCGTCTGGCCCCCGCCCACACCGCCGTCGCGGCGAGCACCGCGTCACCCGCGACCACCGGCCCTACGGGACCGCGGCTTCGGTTGCCGATCGGCCAGGGTGTCAATGGTTGAACCGGTCGATGAGCCATTGCACAGCGGTCGGGTTGTCGAGGAGAAGCCCGGCCGCATGCCCCGCGGCCCCGAGTTGCGGTAGCAGTGGGGGCGTGTCGAGGTGTGCGACGGTCACGTCGGCGCCGGCACCACGCCAGGCGTTCTCCAAGGCGTAGGTGTCCGCGGCGGGGGTGACGTCGTCGTTGACGTTCTGAGCGAGGAGAACGGGATCAGCGGGGGCTAGTTTGCCCAGGTTGAAGCTGTCGAGAACAGCCCGGATCGCGGAATTGGCTTGCAGTTCGTCGGTGATGGGTCGGCCACTGACCGTCAACGAGCTGGTGGGCTGATAGGCATGGAGCAGGGCGTTCACGTCGCATTCGGTTGCGGTGCGGTGCAGGAAGTCGATCCCGTCGGAGTTGAGCATCGTGGTGACCGCATCCGTGAATTCCGGGTGGCTGGCCAGCAGGCCGTTGAGGAAGAACCCGATCGCATCGGTGAGCGCTTTGCCGTCGAGGTTCGACAGGGTAGAGGCGACGTTCGCCGGCGGTGCGCCGACAACGGTGCCCGCGAGGTTGAGATCCGGAGCGTAGCTGCGGGCGAGTTGGGCGGCGCCACCGGCTGCCGAGCCGCCTTGTGAGTATCCCCAAATTCCCAC
Organism: Rhodococcus sp. IEGM 1305; assembly: GCF_030058635.1. NCBI lineage: Bacteria > Bacillati > Actinomycetota > Actinomycetes > Mycobacteriales > Nocardiaceae > Rhodococcus > Rhodococcus sp. IEGM 1305. Next base: position 132,111 of record NZ_JASHKX010000013.1, on the reverse strand, counting down.
CGGCGCATGCGGTGTCGCTGCGCCGGAGCGAATGGCGGCGCGTGTTGCGTCAAGGACGGCGTGCGCTTCGGGTACCGGTTGCAGGTAAGTGTGTGCGCCCGGGGTGCCCAGCCCCTCATAGTCGGTGACCACGACGGTGATGCCGCGTGCCAGCAGCGACACGACGTCGAGAATGTATAGGTTGGGCATCGGTGTTCCGGCACCATCGGTAGTGATGCCGTCGGCGATCAGTTTCGAGGGGGCGCAATTGTCGCCCGCGCCGATGGTGCCGAAGGTATAGCTGACGAGGGGGCGTGGCCCGGATCCAGACCACGCTGCGGTCGGCTCCAGAATCGTTCCGGTGACCGCGACCGGTGCGCCGACGGTGTCGGAGGAGAGATACATGATTCGGGTGGCGGACGCTGCCGGCACCAGAGTCGCCAACGGGGAACCACCCAGCGGGCGGAAGGGTTCGCTGCGGATCAGATCCCCGCTGTTACCGGCGGGCAGCGGATTCGGTGGGAGATAGAAATCCGCCGCGGCTGCGGTTGCCGGTTCCGCCACCACTTGTCCAGCCGACCCGAACATGGCCACCGCAGCGAGCGTGACTGCTGCGGCGGTCACGGCGCGAAAACGATGACGATTCATCCGAACTCTCCTAGGGATATCAGTGATGTTGTGGATCATGACTCTGGCAATCCTCGCTGTAGCACCACCACCCCCCGAACGGAGGTTGCGTGGATGAACGTCTGCTGAGCAAGCGATGCGCCGCGGCTCCAGGTATGCCGCGATGAGGTCAGCATTTTTCGGTAGCTTTCGGGGATGAGATGGCCACGGATGCTGAGCATTCCGCGGTGTTCCCACCTGCAGAGCAGGAACAATCGGCGGAGCTGTTTGGCCCCGATCCGGGATTTCCCCGATGTGATTCCTGGCCGGAGGTTCAATCCAGTGCAGACAGTTGGGTGAGGAAGTCGTGGTGGTCGTAGTAGACGGTGTAGTTCTTCACCCGACCTTCGGCGAGTGTCCAAAATTCTCCCAGGGTGATGTCGAGGGACCGCCCCGTCGGTGGGATGCTCGAGCCGTCGGGCAGCGGGAGGTCTTCCGTGTGCGTCCCGGTCACGTGCAGTTCGAAGGCGATCTCGTCGCCATCGACCACAACGCGGCGTGGATGATGGCGGAGGTCGGGAAACGTCGCGAAGAACCCCGCCATCCACAGGCACACATAGGGGGCACCGACCTGAGTGAATCCAGGAGCGACAATCTCGCACTCGGGATCAAGCATCGATTCGACCCGGTCGAAATCGTGCGCATCGACGTAGGCAAAGAAATTCTCTATGAAATCAGAAGTGACAGCAGGGGTGTCGATAGACATCGAGTCAGATCCTTCATGATTGAACACGGTGATGTGTTAATGGATGGGGTTTGTGTACCAATGGTTGGGGCGTGGTCCTGAGCCCGGAAAGGCACTGCGCCGGTCGGTGCGAGGTGGCGTGGGCGGTCCCGTTGCGGACCGCCCACGCGGCGTCACAGACAGGCGGGACACTCTCGCCACGATGATCGAGCATGTTTCCCGGTATCTTGTGTTCAGTCGAATACGATCACCGGTTTGATGACCGAACCCGCGGCGGCTGCCGCGATGGCCTCGTTGATGTCCGGCAGGGTGTAGGTCTCGATCAGTTTGTCGAAGGGGAACTGTCCGTTTTTCCACAGGTCGACCAACTGGGGGATGAACTGGTGGGGGTCGACGTCGCCTTCGATGACGCCGGTGAGTGTGCGACCGAGTAGTAGGTGGCCTTGGTCGATCACGATGTCGTTTTCGAGGCCTTGTAGTCCGAGGGTGGCGCAGATGCCTGGGGAGCGCAGCACTGCCAGCGCCTGTTGCACGACGGACTCGAGCCCCACGGCGTCGACGCTGAAATCGACACCGTTGGCGCTGATGTCGGTGACGGCCCACGCGAGGTCGTCGATCGCATTGGGGTCGAGGGTGTGGGTGGCGCCGAGTTCGGTGGCCAGGTTCAGACGTTCCGGATTCGGATCGATTGCGATGATCGGTGTGCAGCCGAGCGCTTTGGCCGCCATGAGAGCGCTGAGCCCGACAGCGCCGAGACCGAACACCGCAATGCTCTGCCCGGGTTTTGCCCGCAGGACACTCATCACGGTGCCGGCCCCGGTCTGCAGGCTGCAGCCGAGGGGCCCCAACAGGTGTAGGGGCAAGGATTCGTCGACCTTGACGGCGTTGCGTACGCTCGCGACGGCGTGGGTTCCGAATGAGGATTGGCCGAACCAGTTGCCGTGGACCGGTTCGCCGTCCCGGCTCATGGTGGTCGAGCCGTCCAGGCGTGTGCCGAAGTAGTTCAGCGCCGCGAACAGCTCGCAGTAGGCCGGCCGACCCGAGGTGCATTGAGTGCACGTTCGGCAGGAGTCGAAGCTGACCACGACGTGGTCACCGGGTACGAGGGTCGTCACCTCGGCCCCGACCTCTTCGACGATCCCGGATGCTTCGTGGCCGACCACCGCCGGCAAGGGCAGGGGAACACCGCCACGCAGAGCGGTGAGGTCCGTGTGGCAGATCCCGACGCCGGCGACGCGGATCCGGATCTCGTCCTCGGCGAGCGGACCGACCTGCACATCGACAACCGTGAGCTTCTCGTCCGGCGCCTCGAACAGCGCGACACGTGCGTGGGTCATCGGTCCACCGCCGACTGGGCCGCGGGCAGGACGAGGTCGTACACCTTGCGATCGAGGGAGCGTGAGAGGTCGACGTGGACGAACTTCTCCTCGGTGTACTCGTCGAGCGCGTGGGGTCCGAGTTCGCGGCCGTTCCCGCTCTGCTTGTAACCGCCGAAGGGGTAGAGAGCGTTGACCATGTGCCAGTCGTTGATCCAGACGGTGCCCGACTCGATTCGCGCCGCGACGTCGAGTGCAGCCTCGAGGTCTTCGCTCCACACCCCGGCCGACAATCCGTACTCGGAGTCGTTGGCGATCGCGACGGCGTCGTCGACGGTGCGGTACTTCAGAACCGACAGGACGGGACCGAAGATCTCCTCACGGGCGATGCGCATGTCGGGCGTGACATCGGTGAAGATCGTCGGGCGCACCCAGTTCCCCTGCTCGAACTGCGCTCCGGTGGGCGGTTCACCGCCGAACGCGAGGGTTGCGCCCTCCTTCTGGCCGATTTCGATGTAGTCCAGAATCCGGGCATGTTGCTCCGCGGAGATGACCGGGCCGATGTCGGTGTCGAACTCAGACGGGTCGCCGACCTTGATGGTCGCCGCCCGCTGAACCAGGCGGTCGACGAATTCGTCGTGCAGGCTCTCGGGCAGCAGCAACCGGGTTCCCGACTCGCACGCCTGACCGGCGTAGAGGAAGCAGGCGAAGAGTGCCCCGTCGACCGCGGAGGCGATGTCGGCGTCGGCGAGCACGATGTTCGGTCCCTTGCCGCCGAGCTCGAGGGTGACCTTCTTGATGTTCTCCGCGGCGAGCTTGCTGATCTCCCGGCCGACCGCCGTCGACCCGGTGAAGGCGATCTTGCGTACGTCCGGGTGGGCGGCGAGACGGGCTCCGACTTCTTCACCGGCACCGGTGACGATGTTGAGGACACCTTTCGGCAGCCCGGCTCGTTCTGCGGACTTGGCCAGTTCGAGCAGGGTGAGGGGCGTCTTTTCGTCGGGCTTGAGCACGATGGTGTTGCCGGCCGCCAGGGCGGGACCGAGTTTCCACACAGCAAGCAGCAGCGGGAAGTTCCACGGCACGATGCCGCCGACCACACCGATCGGTTCCCGGCGCACGATCCCGGATGCCAGTGTGGGGTAGGACAATTGCGGACCGGATCGTTCGAATTCGTAGGTGCGGGCCAGGTCGGCGAAGTACTGCAGGTGCGAGATCGAATACCCGACGTGGAAGGCCATTGCCTGGCGGATGGTGACGCCGTTCTCCTTGACGTGCAGAGCGACCAGTTCGTCCATGCGCTCGGACAGGTCGGCGACCATCGCCGACAGGATGTCGGCGCGTTCGTCCGGCGTCTTCGAGCGCCACTCGCCCCGGGCGTGGGCGGCTTGGGCTGCGGCGACCGCCTGGTCGAGGTTCTCGACGGAGCCGCGGGCGGCGGTGGCGACCAGTTCGCCGTTCGCGGGGTCGATGATGTCGAACGTGCGGTCGGTATCGACCCAATGACCGTCGATGAACTGGGTGTAGTGCGGTGTGGCTGTCATGCGATGTCCTTGCTCGGGTGCCGGGGGATCAGCTGTGCTGGGCGTCTTTCTCGGCGACCAGGTTCTTGTAGATCGGGAACAGCGGCTTGGAGATCGGAATCAGCTTGAGGATCTTCGACACCGGGCCCTTGGCCTTGACCTGGCCCTTGGCCAACCCCACCGCCACGTTGTACTCACCGCGCCAGAACTTGTTGCCGTTGTCGGCGGACATCGCCAACCGGACGTCCGGGATGAGGTCGTTTTCGCCTTCGATCACCTCGATGCCTTCTGGCTTCAGTGCGACGGTGATCGACGAATCGGGGTTGGTGTAGTCGAGTCGGAGGATGATGTCGGCTTCCTTGAGCGCCGGGCCGGCGGTCGGTTCGTCGTTGGCTGCGCGGAAGACTCCACCCAGGTAGCGGTAGACCTCGGCGGCGTCGGTGAAGTAGCTCATGGTGGTGTCCCTTTCGGATGGGTAGTGGTGTGTGCTGACCGGATTGGAGTCAGACCGATCGGCTGCGGCCCGCCCAATGGGGTGCGCGTAGATCGCGTTTGAGGATCTTTCCTGTCGCGTTGCGCGGCAGGCTCGGAACGATGTCGATGGTGCGGGGCCGCTTGTACCCGGCCAGATGAGCGGCACAGAAGTCGAGCAGTTTGTCTTCGTCGATGTCGGTGCCGCTGTCCGCGACCACGACCGCGCGGACCGCTTCGCCCCATTTGTCGTCGGGGACGCCGATGACGGCGACTTCCGCGACGCCGGGAAACTCACTGACCACGCGCTCCACCTCGGCGGGATAGATGTTCTCGCCGCCGGAGATGATGACGTCCTTGACGCGGTCTTCGACGTAGTAGAACCCATCGGGGTCCCGTCGGCCGGCGTCGCCGGTCTTGAACCACTCACCATCGAAACTGGCGGCGGTGTCCGACTCGCGCTGCCAGTATCCCGTCATCACCTGCGGTCCGCGGATCTGGAATTCGCCGACCTCACCGACGGGCACTTCGTCCCCGAAGGCCGGATCCACCACCCGGACCTCGACACCCTCGATCGGTTGGCCTGCTGCGCGGAGGCGTTCGGGCCGGGCGGAATCGCGGTGGTGCTGCGGCCCGAGTACACAGAACACTCCGGACGCCTCGGTCATGCCGTAGACCTGGTAGAAGTCGACGTCGAAGGTGCTCATCGCCTCTCGGAGCAGGGCTTCGGGCATGGGTGATCCGCCGTATCCGAGGCAGCGCAGCGACCGGAAGTCCAGTGCGGACACACCCGGAACCTGCAGGAAGAACCGGATGACAGCGGGGACGAAGAACGCATGGGTGACCGACTGGCGGATGATCTGATCCAGAACCATCGCGGGAACGACCTCACGCACGAGGACCGTCTCCGCGCCCTGCGACATCGCGGCCAGCGCCCAACTGGTGCCGCCCACATGAAACAGCGGCATGGCCACCATGTTCACGCTGTCCCGGGCGAAGCCGAAGGCAGCGCTGGCCGCAATGCTGTGCGCGCCCACGGAACGGTGCGTCAGCATGGCCCCTTTCGGGTGCCCGGTGGTGCCGGAGGTGTAGAGCTGCAGGAAGCAATCCTCCGGATGGGTTGGATGAGCAGTCTCGCGCGGCGGGGCCTTGCCGAGCCATGCCTCGTACTCGTCCGCCTCACCACCGAGCACGATGATGGTGCGCACGTGGTCGAGGTTCGGCTTGATCGTGTCGATGACATCGACGAATTCGGCGCCGAGGATCAGCAGTTCGGCACGGCTGTCGTTGATGACGTAGGCCAATTCGGACGGTGCGAGGCGGTAGTTCAGTACCGCGTTCACCGTTCCGGCCACGGCGCACGCCAGCGTGGTCTCGAGGCTGGCGGGGTGATTCTTGTCCAGGAACGCGACCCGGTCACCGGGCGCCAGCCCGAGTGCGGACTGTGCTGCGGCGTTACGCCGCACCCGGTCCGACAACTGTTGCCACGTCCACGACTCTTCCTCGAATCGCAGCGCGACTCGGGTGGGATCCTGCGATACCCAGTATGTGATCGGGTCGAAGACATGGTGGATGGGTGAAGCCATCAGGCACCTCTCGAGGGGGATTGTTCAGTCCATTTCGCCCGGCTCAACTAGTGACCGTACGCACGGTCAGTAAAGCAGAATCGTGACGTGCAGCACAAGGGGTCACCGAAGAATTTGGCCGGAAGAACCGAATATGGAGAGCTCTCGCCTCCGGGGCTATCCAGTCGGGGCGCTGTGCCGAGTGCCCAGTGGGGACACTTATCGGAAGGAATGTGATTTCTGTTCGTAAATCCTTGCCACGCAAAGAGGTCCGGATCGTATGCGCGTTGATCCCAGGGTCGGTGCGCATGCATATGCGCGGCCGCCTGACTACTCATGGCCCTGGTATTCAGCGACCCGACCCGGTGCAGGAGTTCCGCGTGGCGGGAGAGAGTCTCGACACGGATGGGCCCAGCACCGAGTGGTGACCGATGCCCCTTTTCCCCGCTAGGTGCCGCTGAACTGGCGGGCGTGGTCCACCGTCGTCGTGGCGCGAGCGTTGGTCTCGCCGCGACGCGGTGTAGTGGTCAGGATGCAGGGAGCCCGCTGCCGGATTCGGCGGACGCTTCGAGCAGGCACTGCCGCGCAGTCTGGGCGGCCAGGCCCTTCGGATCCGCCAACGCCGGAAGCGCTGCGCGACGGACCAGGAGGCTGCCCAGCACGAGATCGACCAGTGCTGCCCCGACCTCTTCGGCGGATTCGTCACCGCTCGGGTCGAACCAGGTGTAGGCCCATTGCGCGGATCCGAACATCAGCAGTGACTGAATCCGCAGATCCGTTTTTCGAAGCCGTCCCGCGGCGATTCCGGCTTCGATCACGTCACGCACCAACTGGATGTATTCGGCGCGTAGTTCGAGTCCCTCGGTGTCGATATCGAGCGCTGCCAGGCGCATGACCTCGCGCTGGAACGCGATCGTGGCGTCGCGGTCGTGCTCTTGGTAGAGGATGAACGCGAACAGCAGTCCCGCGAGTTGCTGCTCGGGATGATCGAGTTTGCCGATCAGTAGCTTCGCTTCGGTGAGGCGGCGGCGCATGTAGGACGTGTGCAGGGCGGCGAGCAGGCGATCCTTGGTGCCGTAATGATGGACGATCGTGCCCTTGGAGATCGACAACTCGTTGGCAATGTCGCTCAGGTTCGTCCCGTCGTAGCCGAACTGCGCGACGTTGTGCGTGAAGACCTCGAGGATCTCGTTGGCTTTTCCGGCCAGCCGGGTACCGGCCTTTGCCATCGCGCTACCTCCACCTCGTTCACGGTCCTGATTGTGCAGTCAGTCTAAGCGCTGTGTGATCAGTCGTGGATTCGGCGCACCGTCGATGTGATGGTCAGGTGGCGAGAACGAACATGGGAATCGCTTCACCGTCGACAAATTCGGTGATGCGCAACCGCACCGGTGTGCATACCGGGACGTCGGACGCGGTGGCGACGTCGAGGATGCGGCTGGCAAGCCACGGTCCTTCTCGGAGCTCGACCAGCGCAAGGACGGTGGGCTCGGGCGCACTCGCGTGGTCGACGACTGCGGACACCACCACCCCGTCACCAGTGGAGCCGACCCACGTGAGCTCGTCGCTGTGGCATGAGCTGCAGCTGAGGGTGTCGGGCCGGCCGATATGCCCACAACGGGTGCATGACCGCAAGATCAACCTGCCCTCCCGGAGGGCATCGAAGTACGGTGCCGAGGTCTCGTCCCGGACGGCGGAAAATTTCATCGTGTTCCTTCTCCGTTGCTGGTGTTCACGCCGAGTTGGTGGCGAGAACCAGGGTGCCGTGGTGGTCGAGAATGCCGCCGTTGCCGCTGACGATGGCGGTGGCGTGCTCACGGATCTGCCGTCGGCCGCCTTCTCCTCGCAGTTGCGTGAGGGCTTCTATCAACGGGGTCATGCCCCACAGATAGAAAGAGGACAGTTGCCCGCCGCCCGTGTTGGTGGGCAGGGTGCCGCCGGGGGCGAGTGCCCCGCTGGCGGCTAGTTCCCCGGCTTCGCCCTTACCGCAGAATCCGTAGTCCTCGAGCGTCACCAGGAGGGTGTAGGTGTAGCAATCGTAGATTTCCCGCAGGTCAATGTCGTCGACGGTCATTCCGGCCATCCTCAACGCCGCCGGCCCGGATATGGCGGCGCCGGTCACGAGGCCGAAATCGCTGTCACGTTCGAGGACGTATCCCGGGTGGGCTTGGCCCCACCCGCGGACGTACACCGGGGTATTCGGTAGATCCCGGGCTCGCTCCGGGGTGGTCACCACGACTGCGGCACCACCGTTGGAGACGAGGCAGCAGTCGAGCAGATGTAGCGGTTCGACCACCCATCGCGACTGGTGGTACTCGTCCAGGGTCAACGGTGACCGCATCTGGGCCACCGGATTGTCGAGTGCCCACGCCCGCTGAGACACCGCCACGGCGCCGAGGTGGGAGGAGGTGAGCCCGTAGTGGTCCATGTAGCGGCGAGCGGCCAGTGCGTAGCGGTGATTGACGCTGGTGAACCCGGCTGCGGTCTCCGCGCTGCGGAACCCCGTCGCCGTCAGGGAGCTTGCCCGGTACGCGTGCGCTCCGCCGGTGTTCTGCTTCTTGGGGTCGTCGGCGAACACACACACCACCGTCTCGGCTTCGCCGGACAGCACCGCCTTCGAGGCCTGGGCGATCATGATGGCGGCCGAGGCGCCGAAAGCATTGATCTCGCTCAATAGTCGCAAGTTCTCGAGCCCCAGAGTGCGGGCGAGGGTCAAATTCAGATCGGTGCCCGCGCGGGCGTTGACCAGCAGTCCGTCGACGTCGCCGAGGGACAGTCCGGCGTCGGCGACAGCCAACCGGACCGCCTCCGCGGCGAAACCACGCGCGGTCTTCCCGAACACCTTGCCCACTTCGGTGAGGCCGTATCCGACGATGGTGGCGTTGCGCTCTGGCATCGACCCTCTTTTCTGCAGTGTGTCCGGGTGCCCTTGTGTCAGCGGCCCGCGTCGAGCGCCGCGTCCTTGTGCTGGCGAGTGCGCGCGTAGTCGAGCGCTTGCTCCCAGCTCGCACTCTTGGCGATCAGGGCACGATATTTCATGATGTGGGTCTGGTGGTCGAGGGCCAGCGCGCCCACGACCCGGTCGCCGCGCCGGTAGAGCGCCACGAACTGGCCGTCGTCGAGATGTCCGGTAACAACGCGTATTTCGTCGGCCTCGGGCACTCCCACGAACTGAATTCGGGTGTCGTACCAGTCGGACCAAAAATACGGCACGGTGCTGTACGGCTTCGCGGCTCGTGGGTCGAGTGCGTTGCGGACGGCGAGGGCTCCCTGCTCGGCGGCACTGGTCCAGTGCTCGAGCCGCATGGATGCCTCGAAGAGCGGATTGTGCCAGCGGGCGACGTCGCCGGCGGCGTAGACCCCCGGCAGCGAGGTCGCCATGGTTTCGTCGCAGACGACACCGCGGTCGAGAGTGATACCCGAGGTCTCGAGCCACTCGGTGGCGGGGTCCGCACCGACGCCGACCACGACCAGATCTGCCTCGAGAGTTGATCCATCCGACAATTGCACCGCCTCGACATGTCCGTTGCCGAGCACCTTCTCGACCCCGACGCCGCAGCGCAGATCCGTTCCGTTGCGCCGGTGAAGGTCCGCGCACGCACGGCCCATGTCCGTACCGATCGCGCGCACCAGGGGAACCGGCAGCGACTCCACCACGGTGACATCCAGGCCTCGTTTTCGTGCCCCCGAGGCAACCTCGGAGCCGATGAATCCGGCACCGACGACCACTGTGCGAGCCCGGTTGTCGAGGGCGGCGCGGACGGTGACCGCGTCGTCGAGTGTGCGTAGCGTGACGACGCCGGCCATCGCGGCCGTGCCCGGCAGCATCCGCGCCGACGATCCGGTCGCGATGACGGCGATGTCGTAGGGCAGTGAGCCGTGCGAGGTGTGAATCACTTTCTCGCTCGGGTCGAGCCGGGTGGCGACGGTGCCGAGACGCAGGTCGATTCCCGCGTCGTCGAGGGCGCTGCGGGCACGGAAGGTGGTGTCCGGAGGGGTTGGTCCAGGGTCGAGGTACGCCTTCGACAACGGGGGGCGGTCGTAGGGCAGGTGTTCCTCGGCGCCGACGAGGGTCACCGATCCGGTGAATCCCGCCTTGCGGGCTGCCTCGGCGGCACGCAGACCCGCCAACGACGCCCCGACCACCACGAGATTCTGCTCGGGCATGGTCTCAGTCCTCGACAAGGGCGAGTGCCTCGGTCGGGCACCCTTCGATGGCGGCACGGACATCATCGATGTCGCGGTCATCGGTGTGCTCGCGCAGCACCAGCAATTGGCCGGCATCGTCGATTTCGAAGTAGTCCGGGGCGAGGGATTCGCAGATTCCGAGGCCGGTGCACTTGGTGCGGTCGACGCAAAGCTTCATGACGTGGCCTTTCCGAGGTGAACGGGAAGCTTCTTGATCCCATTGATGAAGTTCGACCGGAAACGGTCCGGCGGCCCGGTGACCTGCCAGTGCGGGAACCGCGCGAACAGAGTTTCGAGCAGCACCTTCGCCTCGAGGCGCGCGAGGCTGTTACCCAGGCAGAAATGGGTGCCGGCGCCGAAGGCAAGGTGATTGGCAGCGCCGCGGTCGATGCGGAACGTGTCCGGGTCGTCGAATTGTGCTTCGTCCCGGTTGGCCGAGACGTAGAACATGACCACCTTCTGTCCCTCGTGCAGCTGTTTGCCGCCGAGTTCGGTCTCCCGGGTCACCGTGCGCCGGAATTGCATGACGGGGGAGTGGAACCGCAGCACTTCTTCGATGGCCTTCGGCAGCAACGCCGGGTCGGTGGCCAGCTTGCTGCGCTCGTCCGGGTGCTCACTCAGCGTGAGGACAAAACCGGTCAGCAGGTTGCGCGTCGTTTCGTTTCCAGCGATGACCAGCAATTGGAAGAAGCGGTTGAGCTCTTCGGTCGACAGGCGGGCACCATCGACTTCGGCATTGACGATCAGTGACCACACATCGGAGCCGGGTTCGGCGCGCTTGGCCTTGGTGTGTGCGTTGGAATACTTGAACATTTCGATGAACGCAGAGAGGAAAGCCTCGCGCCCTCCATAGGAGGGGTCGTCGAGCCCGACCATCCGATTGGTCCAGTCGTAAAGCAGGTGCCGATCTTCCGACGGCACACCGAGGACGTCGGCGAGGACCCGCAGCGGCATCTCCGCCGAGACATGCTCGACGAGGTCGATCTCACCGTCGTCGGGCAACGCATCAACGATGGCGCGGGCGTGATCAGCGATGCTGTCGAGCATCCCGCGCACCATCTTCGGAGTGAACACCTTGCTGACGATCGACCGCATCTGCGAGTGGTCCGGGGGATCGAGGTTGAGCATCATCTGCTGCAGGGCCGCAAGATCCTGGGGCCGCTGATCACGCAGGAACGACGCGCCCTTGTGCGAGGAGAAGATGTCCGGATTCTTCGAGACCGTCATCACGTCGTCGTAGCGGGTGACTGCCCAGAAACCGGGGCCGCCGGCGAAACCCTCACCGGCAGGCTCCTCGATCCACGCCACCGGCTCGTGGCGACGGAGGTCGGCGAAGACCTCATGGGGAACTCCGTGAATGTACGCGTCGGGACTTCCGAGATCGGTGTGCAGGGCCGATAACGTCATGGCGTTTCCTTCGGGGCAGGGAGGAAGGGATGGACGAGCAGGAATCAGTACTTGACTGACCGTACGTACGGTCTATGGTAGGGAGTAGCTGTCCGTGGGTCAAGACCGGCTCGGTTCCGCAGTTCGGCCGACGGCGCAGCGGAACGACACTGATTCCCTCACCGCCAGGACGGACCTGCCATGCACAGCACCATGCAAGATGTCGACCTTCTCGTGTCGGATTTGTTCCTGCACGGGCTTCGCACGCATCCGGAGAGTTCGGTTCTGCACTATCAGGGCGGCGAGGTGCTGCGTCTGTCTTTTCGCGAATTCGGTTCCAAGGTAACTTCTCTCGCGGCAGGTCTGCGCCGCCTCGGCGTGTCCGGGGACGATGTGGTTGCTACGTTGTGCTGGAACAGCCCGGCGCATCTGGCTGCCTATTTCGCGGTTCCGGGAATGGGGGCGGTGTTGCACACACTGAATCTGCGACTGCACGATGATCAGATCGTCTACATCGCCAATCACGCGGCGGACAAGGTGATCCTCGTCGATGCCGATCTGGTACCCCAGTTGCAGCGGATCATCGACCGCCTCCCCACCGTGGAGCACGTGATCATCGCGGGCGAGGCGGACCTGACCGTTCCCGCCGGTGTGCAACTGCACTGCCTCGACGACGTGCTGGATACCGAGACCGACTTCCGGTGGCCGCGCCTGCCTGAACGCAGCGCCGCCGCGCTCTGCTACACCACCGGCACCACCGGCGACCCGAAAGGCGTTGCCTACAGCCACCGGTCGATTTACCTACACAGCCTGCAGATCTCCACCGGCAGCGCCTTCGGATTCTCCGACGCCGACCGGGTCCTGCCGATCGTGCCGATGTTCCACGCCAACGCCTGGGGCTGGCCGCACGCCGCCTGGACAAGCGGGGCCGACATCATCCTCAACGACCGGTACCTCCAGATCAACCACCTGGCCCGCATCATCACCGACCTCGCGCCCACGGCTGCCGCGGCCGTGCCGACACTGTGGACCGGCCTCGACGAATACGCCCGCACGAACGCAGCCGACCTCACCAGCCTGCGGCTCGCCGTGTCCGGTGGCTCACCTCTCTCGGCCGCACTGGTACGGAGCATGGCGACCCACCACGGCGTCGCGTTGACGCAAGGGTGGGGCATGACCGAGACCAGCCCACTGCTCACCTTCTCCCGCCCACCCCGCAACACACCCGACACCGACCTCGCACAGTGGGCGAGCCTGACGGGGCGCATCGTCCCCGGAGTGCAGGCACGCATCGTCAGCGAAACGGGCGACGAGTTGCCATGGGACGGCCGGTCCGTCGGCGAAGTCCAGTTGCGCGGCGCGACGATCGCGGGCACCTATTTTCGCGCCGCAGCACCGGACAAGTTCGACGACGGCTGGTTGCGCACCGGCGACCTCGGGGTCTTGCACGATGGTGGGTGGATCCAGCTCAAGGACCGACTCAAGGACGGCATCAAGAGCGGCGGAGAATGGATCTCCACGGTCGAACTCGAAGATGCCCTGCTCGAGCACGACGCCATCATCGAGGTTGCTGTGATCGGCGTACCTGACCCGAAATGGGAGGAACGCCCCTTCGTCTGTGTCACCCTGGCCCCCGGCGCGACCGCCACCGCACCCGAACTTCTCGCCTTCCTCGACGGCAAGGTCGCACGCTGGTGGCTCCCCGAACGGTGGGCCTTCGTCGACGCCCTCCCCAAGACCAGCGTCGGCAAGCTCGACAAGAAGGACCTGCGCCGCCGCTACGACGCCGACGAGCTGGCGGTCAACGACCTCCGGACCACCCGGACGGGTGACAGCGTGCTTCCCCCGTCTCGGTAGACGCGACGACCGGATTCACATACCTCGACAACGAACCACACCCATGACGACGAAGTAAGGACAAGCAAACGATGAAATTGGGATTTCACCTGGGCTATTGGTCTACCGCGCCCTCAGACGACGAACGAGCGGCATTCTCCCTTGCGGAGAGTCTCGGCTACGACTCGGTCTGGACTGCCGAGACCTACGGATCCGACTGCTTAACCCCCTTGGCGTGGTACGGCGCCTCAACCAGTACCGTGAAGTTGGGCACCAACATCCTGCAAATGTCGGCGCGGACCCCAGCGGCGACCGCCATGGCGGCGATGACACTGGACCACCTGTCTCGAGGCCGCTTCATCCTGGGTCTGGGCGTCTCGGGGCCACAGGTCGTCGAGGGATGGTACGGGCAGCCGTATCCTCGACCACTCGCTCGCACAAGAGAATACGTCGAACTCGTCCGTAAGTTCGTGCGACGAGACGAACCCGTGAGTCACGATGGTTTGTTCTACCAACTCCCGCTGCAAGGTGGCTCCGGCCTTGGAAAGCCACTTCGGTCCATGATCCACCCCATTCGTCCCGAGATCCCGATCTATCTCGGGGCCGAGGGGCCCAAGAACATCGCACTCGCCGCCGAGATCGCCGATGGGTGGCTGCCGATCTTCTACTCGCCCCGAATGGACGACTTCTATCGAGCAGCGCTCGAGGAAGGATTCTCGAAACCCGGGGCCCGCCGATCTCTGAACGATTTCGACATTGCCGCGACGGTCCCCATCGTCATCGACGACGACATCGAGAAGGCAGCCGACGTTGTCCGGCCCAACATCGCTCTCTATGTCGGTGGAATGGGTGCCAAGGAAGCCAACTTTCACAATCAAGTGTTTGTGCGCATGGGTTACGAAGCGGAATGCGCGCACATTCAGCGTCTTTACCTGGAGGGGCGCAAATCTGAAGCAATAGCATCGGTGCCCCTGGCCATGGTCGAGGATGTCGCCCTTGTCGGATCACGAGACAAGATCAAAGAAGACCTCGTTCGATGGGAGAAGACGGCGGTCAAAACGCTGCTGCTTCAAGGCCTCGGTTACTCCTCGATCGAGGCGGTTGCAGAACTACTCGCGTAATGAGACGTGCAGCACGCGATGGAGCAGGGTAGCGCCCCGGTGGTCGAAAAGTGATGACCACATGTCCGACGAACTCCGAATCATAGTGTTGCTCAACTGCTTTACGTGACGGCCGCAGTGGGTGTCGTGACGACGATGGGGGATGGGCTCGCGCCGAGATCTCCTGGGCGTCCCTCATCGCGGATTCGTTGAGGAGGTGCTCGACGCGTCCTCGTAGTTCCGCACGATATCGAAACGCATGGACCTGGTCTAGCGAGCTCGCCAATTGCTATTGACCGTACAGGCGGTCAGCTGTACGTTCTGGTTACCGCACCGAACAGAGGGAGCTTTCCGATGCGCATCGAAGCCGCAGTGCTGCGCCACCACGACGCACCGTTCGAGATAGAGACGGTGGAGTTGGCCGACCCGACCGGTGGCCAACTACGGGTTCGCATCACCGGTGTCGGGTTCTGTCACACCGACGTTCTACCCAGGGACCCGTCGTTCCTGGCTCAGCCGCCGATCGTGGTCGGCCACGAGGGGGCCGGAGTCGTCGAGGAAGTCGGCGCTGGTGTCACCGGCATCGAGGTCGGCGATCATGTTCTGTTGTCTTTCGATTCCTGTGGGCTGTGCGAGAACTGTGTGGATGGGCACCCGGCGTATTGCTTCGCGTTCTTCGCGCGCAATCTGTCAGGCCGTGGCCCCGATGGCCCCGGCCCTCTCACCGACCTGAGCGGCAACGCCATTGCGTCACGGTGGTTCGGTCAGTCCTCCCTGGCCACCCACGCGGTCGTCAGTGCTCGGAACGTCGTAGTTGTCGACAAGGATCTGCCCCTGCACCTGATGGGGCCGCTCGGCTGCGGGATCCAGACCGGCGCCGGGTCCGCGCTGATCGCCCTGAAAGTCGGTACGGGGCACACGTTCGCCGTCTTCGGGGCCGGAGCGGTGGGTCTGTCCGCAGTCATGGCCGCCCGGGTCGCCGGCGCCTCCCGGATCGTCGCGGTCGACCTGCACACGAACCGACTCGACCTCGCCCTCGAACTCGGCGCGACGGACGTGATCGAGGGGGCAGCGGACGACGTGGCCCGCCAGATCCGGAAGTTGACCGGTGGCGGCGTGCACGCCGCCCTCGACACCACCGGGGCCCCGCAGGTCATCGCGTCGGCGATCGACAGTCTCCGGCCCACCGGAACCGTCGGTCTCGTCGGCGCCGCAACCCGCGAACTGGTCCTCGCCCCGGCCGCGCTGGCAGCCGGGAAGAACATCATGGGAATCCTCGAAGGCGACGCCGTCCCGCAGCTGCTGCTGCCCCGCCTGATCGAACTCTGGCGCCAGGACCGGTTCCCGTTCGACCGGCTGATCCGCACCTACCCGTTCTCCGAGATCACCGCCGCCGAGGCGGACGCCGCCAGCGGCGCGACCATCAAACCGGTCCTCCTCCCGCATCCCTGACCGCGCACCACGACGACCGAGGTACCCCACATGAAGTACACCCGCTCGCAGCTGTTCATCGACGGCCGATGGCACACGCCGTCCACCTCCGACCGCATCACGGTCATCTCGCCGACCACCGAGGAACCCGTCGGGTCGGCGCCGGACAGTACCCCCACGGACGTCGACGCCGCGGTCCACGCAGCCCGCCGCGCCTTGCGTGCACCCCAGTGGTCCGCGCTGGAGCCGGCCGAACGTGCCGACGTCCTAAGGCGATTTGCCGATGCGCTCGACCGCCGGGGGAAGGACACAGCCGCCATCGTGACCGACGAGAACGGCATGCCGGCAGCGATAGCTCTGGCGGCGGAGGGTAGCGGCCCGGCAGCAACGCTCCGGTACTATGCCGATCTCACCGAGAAGACACCCGTCGAGACCCCGCGGATCGCCGCAAACGGTAGGTCCACCACGATCGTGCGTCGCGAGCCGATCGGCGTTGTTGCCGCGATCATTCCGTGGAACTTCCCCCAGTCGCTGACCATGTTCAAGCTTGCCCCGGCACTCGCTTCCGGATGCACCGTGGTCCTCAAACCCGCACCCGAAACCGTGCTCGACGCCTTCCAACTCGCCGACGCGGCCGAAGAAGCCGGGCTGCCCGGCGGTGTGCTGAACATCGTGACCGGCGGCCGAGAGATCGGTGCCTACCTGGTTAGCCACCCCGAAGTGAACAAAGTCGCTTTCACCGGGTCGACCGCCGCGGGCAGGGTGATCGGCGGGACCTGCGGTCGACTGCTGCGACCGGTGACCCTGGAACTGGGAGGCAAGAGCGCCGCCATCATCCTCGACGACGCGGACCTGGTGAGTGTCGCCAGGGGACTGTCGTGGGCGAGCCTGCTCAACAACGGCCAGACCTGCCATCTGTCCTCTCGAATCCTCGCCCCCCGATCCCGTTACCGCGAAACAGTCGACGCGGTCGCACACCTCGCGTCGGAGCTCGTGGTCGGGGATCCATCCGACCCCGCCACCCGGGTGGGACCCTTGGTGTCCGAGCGCCAACGGCGCAGCGTCGAGGCCTACATCGACACGGGTAAACGAGAAGGAGCCACCGTCGCCGCCGGAGGCGGCCGGCCGAAACACCTCGACCGGGGATGGTTCGTCGAACCGACCGTGTTCGCCGACCTCGACAACTCGGCAACCGTCGCGCGGGAAGAGATTTTCGGACCGGTCCTGACCGTCCTGCCCTATGACGACCTCGACGACGCCGTCGCAATCGCCAACGACTCCGAGTATGGGCTGGGCGGAACGGTCTGGACCTCCGACCCCGACAAAGGCCTCGACCTGGCCCGTCGGATCGAGACCGGCAGCGTGGGTGTGAACTTCTTCGATCTCGACATCGGCGCCCCGTTCGGCGGAGTCAAAGCCAGTGGGCTCGGCCGTGAACTCGGACCGGAAGGTTTGGACGCCTACGTCTCGCCGAAATCGATCTACACCCGCTGAACAGCACACCGGGTGCAGCGCATCAATTGCACTGTTCCGCAGTACGCGCTGCACCTGCAGCCCGTCCTTACAGGTTGAATGATGATGGACGACTAGGCTTCTCGTGTCACGTATCACGGGGCGCACGCCAGGAGGAGGTAGAGGTGGCAGTGTCAGACGCAGAAGGTTCAGCGCGGTTGCTCCGACCGCGCGATGACGATGCCCTTCGCGCCGAGCTACGCGTCATCGCAGCGGGCTTCGCGACACCCCCGGTGGTATTCGGCGGCCCCGTCTCCGCGGGAACCCTGAAGATCTCCGAGACACTCGGCACCAGAACTGTCGGGCTGCGCGGCCTGCTGATTTCACCGATGTTGGGACTTGGCGGGCGCGCGATCACCTTGCTTCGGCCCCAGTGGGTCGAGGACTACGCGACGGCACAGACCATTACCCACGACTACGACCGACCCGTCATCAACGAAGGACTGCGATCCATCATCGCGGTACCGGTGGTTGTCGGCGGCGCAGCGCGCGCCATCATGTACGCCGCACTTCGTCAGGCCACCCCGAGCGGGGGTCGAATTCTCGACATACTGACCCGAGCCGGTGACCGACTCGCCACCGAAATCAAAATTCGAGACGAAGTCGACCGACGGGTCGAGTTGATCGACACACTTGTCGATGGTGGGCAGGCACCCACAGCAACGGCGCTGACCGAAGGTATCCGCGAGATCCACTCCGACCTGCGGGCACTGATGCGCACCGCCCCGGACTCAGCACTCGCGACAACTCTGCACGGTCTCGCAGACAAACTCGCCGTTCTATCCCGTGGCGGCGACCTTCCCGCCACCGATATCACATTGTCCGGTCGTGAGGTCGACGTCCTCACCTATGTTGCTCTCGGCTGTACCAATGCCGCAGCCGCGCAACGACTGTCGATCAAACCCGAGACAGTGAAGCACTATCTGCGTGAAGCGATGGGCAAGCTGGATGCCCGCTCCCGGGTCGAGGCGGTGTCTCGCGCCCGCCGACTCGGGCTCCTTCCGTAACCCCCGCGCGGCGCAGCTCCCGAAACCCATCCGCGGGTAATCACACTCTCGCCGCCTATTCTTTCGATCAACGTGACAGTGCCCCACTAGTGCGAAACGGTTGAGCGTCATCTCTTCTGGGATGCGTCCCCTGAGGCGATTTGGGTGCGTGATGTGAAGTCGAGTTGGTGAGGATGCGTTCGACGCGGCCGTCGATGGTGCGTGGAGACAGCACCACGGATTCGACAATGGCACGGTTGCTCGATCCTTCTGCCACTAGGTTCGCGATCTCATTTTCTCGCTTCGTACAGGAGTGATCTTGCGGGTGCGCTGGGGCTTTTCGGACCGACCTTCCCCGCCGAGTGCTAGTGCGACGGCCGCATCGAGTGTCATCGTTGCGTTCCGCCGGGCTACGGCCGCGACTTCCTTTTCTCCGAGGGCCTCTGCCGCGGTCTGCGCTGAGTAGATCGAATCCTCCTGAAGGTGCGGGCCGAACGCCTCGACGCCGGTCCCCAGCCACGCCCAGACTGCGGCCGCGGCACTCGAGAGGGCGGGGCGGTATGAAAATCCGCCGCCGAGGTGGCGATCCAGGACAGTAGTTCGATCGTCAGCGCGGTGCAGATGCTGTCCTTGAAATCTCCTCCGGGCCGGAGCGCCTGCAGAGCGGCGTGTTTCGCCGCTGCTGGTTCACCGGTGCCAGTGACGCAGACCTCTTATCTAAGTAGGGGCCACTGCCTGCGAGTGCAGCCATTGATCGACGACGTCCCACGCTGTCTGCCAGCCGGCGTCGAGCATCATGTCGTGGCCGATCCCTTCCAGCTCGCGGATGGTGGCACCGTACCGGCGGGCGGTCGCCCGCGTGGCGCGGATCGGGACGACACGGTCATCGGTGGTCGCAACCGACAGCACCGGGATGGACGGCGACGGCAGCGGCGCCGGGGTGCGTGCCAGGAGCTGGTACTGCACCAGCGCCGATTCCGGGGTCATCCGCACCATTGCTGCTGCTGCTGACGCCGCGTCCAGTCCGGTGAAGAGCATGTCGGGGCCCAGATGGAGGGGAAGGCCTGCGACGAGGCGCAGTCCCTGGATCGGATCGTGTCGTACCACGGATATGGCCGTTCCAATGGCGGGGTGGGCTGAGATGCTCGCGAGCAGGACCGCGGCCGCGGGCTTGATCACGGGCAGGGCGTGCTGGACGATGAGACCGCCGAGCGAATGTCCGATGAGGACGCCCTTCCCGTCCGCGATCGACGTCGCGGCGCGGACCGTGTCAGCGACATAATCGCGCAGCCGCGCCCCGGCGACGCTGCCTTCGCTACCACCGTGGCCTCGGAAGGAGAGCGCGTAGGCCTGGTGACCGGCGGCGGCTGCTGCTTCCAGCCAGTTGTGCCAGCACCATGCGCCGTGTCCGAGGCCATGCACGAAGAGCAGCGGTGAACGGTCGGCGACACCGGTCGCGGGGGCGTGCACGATTTCGAGCGCGGGTTCCATGCCGGTCGCGGGAAGCATCATCGTCTTCATGGGCTGGTCTCTATTCGATCCGGCACTGCGGTGGTGTGTCACACCGCGGGCGTGTGGGAGGCCGGGCGACGTGCGTCGGCCTCGATGTTGTCTGGCTCAGCCGCCGTCGAGTGCGGTCCGGGTGAGCGGGGAGCCGAACTGGCTGAGCTCAGTGTCCGGACATGCCACCGTGCACGGAGCGTGGTGCCGGTGCTGTAGGAGGAGGAGGCGGGGCTGGCAAGGAACACCACGGCGGCGTCGAGTTCATGTTGCATGCGCGAGGCGTCCCGATGGGCTGTGCCGGCTGATGAACGGCAGCAGTACTTTTCGCGGCGTGCTGCAGCTGCGCTCGTACGGCCTCCGAGTTCGCTACACCGCGGTGCTCGTCCTCGACGGCGAGCACTATGGCGCGGATGAATTCTGCGGTCCGGTTGGCGAGTTGAGCCGCGACCGGATCGGGGCTGAGTTCAATGGGCATTGGTTTCTTCCGTTGTGCGGGTCAGTCTCGAATGGAACCCGACGCGGACCACGAGCTGGTGTCGATCGGCGAGAAGTCGGTGTCCTTGTCATCGAGTCGCCTCATGCGCGCTTCTCGGCGGGCTTCAAGGATGTGGTCCTCGAGTGGCGTAGTGAACACGTTCTCGACCAGGGTGTACTCCGCCGCCAACCGTCCGACGGGGTTGAGGGCCGCCGTATCGATGCGCCCGCGGTCGAGGTACAGATCGTCACGGATGTGGAATCGTTCGACGACACCGAAGACGATGTGATCGTCGAGGTCGCCGATGGGAATGATCCGTTCGAGGGTGCACTCGAAGGAGATCGGGGCGCCCGCGACCCGGGGAGGCTTCACCAGTTGGGATGGCGCCTTCTCCAGTCCGACCGCGTCGAATTCATCTACGTTGCTGGGGAATTCCGCCGCGGTGCGATGCATCTGGTGTGCATGCGGCAAGGACACCAGGTTCGTGCAGAACTCGCCGGTGTCGCGAATGTTCACGAAGGTGTCCTTGAGATGGCCATCGGAGCGGGCCTGCATGGACAGCGATACCATCGGTGGCTTGCGGCCGACGGCGGTGAAGAACGAGATGGGTGCCAGATTCGCGACGCCATCGGTGGAAACCGTGCTCACCCAGCCGATCGCGCGGGGCAGGATGCTGCCGATCAAGAGCTTGTAGGCGGCTGTGGGGTCCAAAGTGGACCCGTCGATGATCATCAATAATTCCTATCGTCGGATTCGCTGTACCTAGGGCTGTGACCTGTCCAGGGGTCCGGGCATTTCCCGGCTCACCCTTTTGCTGAGCGTGCCGATCCCCACGCGGCTCCGGGGTTCACCCGGTCCGGATACTTCTCGAGCAAGAGTTGGTAGAGCTCCGGCGTGGTCGAGGCGATTGCGGCCAGTTCCTCGAAATCCCGGATGTATCGTTTCGTCTGCTCGATGATCTCCGGGCCGTCGCCGCGAGCGGGATTCTTGTGGCCGGCCACGACGGAGACGGGTTCCAAGGCGGCTAGGGCGTCCAGCGCGGCAATCCACGCTTTTCGCCCTTCGGCCGGCGACTCGGCGAGGTAGAGATGCACGTCGTTGTATGCGGCGTCGCCGGCCACCACCAATCCGATCGACGGCACGTACAACGCGGTCGTGTCGTCGGTGTCGGTGTGGCCGAGTTCGATGATTTGGATCTCCTCGCCCTCGAGCTCGAAGGTGGTCCCGGCTACGGGCTCGGGCAAGACGAATCGATCCGGGATCTGCCCCGGGAACCGGGACCTCCAGAACGACTCGACGAACTCCGGCGCGCACTGTTGCCGAGCGTGCGCCACGACGGCGGGGGTGGCGATCGCGCGAGCTCGGGGGAAGCGCTCGAGGAGGGTGGACAGTCCGAACCAGTGGTCACCGTGGCCGTGGGTGACGTAGATCGTCGTGAGGTTCTTGCCGCTGGCCGCCACCCAGTCCGCCAGGTGGCGTGCCTGCTCGACGGTCATCAAGGGGTCGACGAGGACGGCGTCGGATTCGCCGCTGATGAGTGTCGAGGTGATCGGTGACCACCACCGGCGGTCGAGGCCGGGGGGAAGATCGGGGATCGCGGTCGGGATGGACGGGGCGACGTGGACGTCGTAGGACAGTGTCGGCATGGTGGAGTCCTCTCAGCGGCCCTGGAACGGCATCGCGGGGCGTGGCGCGCCGGATCGCAACGCGTTGATCGCGGCGGGAATCGCCACGCGGGTGTCGTCGGTTCGGAACAGGGGCAGTGCGATGTCGAACATGGTTTCGTCGGCCGCTGCGACGCCGCCGATCGCCCAGGTGCGCAGCAGCGCCTTGTGCGCCGCGTGTGCCTTCGTCGGTCCCTGCGCGAGCTTGCGTGCGAAAGATGTTGCGGCGTGGTCGAGTTCGTCGTCCGGCACGATTTTGTTGACCACCCCGAAGCGCTCCATCTCCGCGGCCGGAACCTGTTCAGAGGTCATCGCCCACTCCATGGCACGGGATCGCCCTGCGCGCTCCGCGACCCGGTAGACGCCGCCCAGTAGGGTGACGATGGCGATGGATTGTTCCGAATGGCCGAACCGGGCACTCTCGCCCGCGAAGATGACGTCGCTGCGGAGGGCCAACTCGAAGCCGCCGCCGAAGCACAGGCCCTGTACCGCGGTCACGGTCGGCACCGGCAATCGCTCGAACTGGTTGAACGTCCACATGAAGGTCTCGAACCGGGTGCGCATTTCGCGCTCTGTCCACTCGGGCCACGGCTCGATGTCACCTCCGTAGCTGAAGTCGGGACCGTTCGCTCGGAGTAGGACTGCACGGGCGTCGCTGATTTCGATCGTGTGCAGCGCCTGCCGCATTTCGTCGATCATCTCGACACCGATGCGGTTCTGGGATGGGTTGTGCAGGCACATGATCGCGAGGTCGCCGTCGATCGTGCAGCTGAGGTGGGCCACTTCTGTATCCCTTTCTCGAGGGGTGGATGGTGGTTCGGTCACCACTGTCGGTCACCGGCAAGGTCTGTCGCGATGGCGAGAGGTGGCTCGGTCGCGGCGCGGACGTCATCGGCTGTCACCCCGGGGGCCAGTTCGACCAGGCGCAGGCCCTCTTCTTCGACGTCGATCACGGCGAGATCGGTGATGATCCGGTGCACGACGCGGCGACCGGTCAGGGGGAGCGTGCAGCGCCGAACGATCTTGCGTGAGCCATCCTTGGCGACGTGATCCATCAGCACGATGACCTGCCGCGCGCCATGCACCAGATCCATGGCCCCGCCCATTCCCTCGACCATCTTCCCGGGAACGATCCAGTTGGCGAGGTCACCCGACTCGGAGACCTGCATGCCGCCGAGGATGGCGGCGTCGATCTTCCCGCTGCGGATCATCCCGAAGCTCGTGGCGGAATCGCAGAAGGAGGCGCCAGGTCGCAGGGTGACGGTCTCCTTACTGGCATTGACCAAGTCGGGGTCAGCCTCCCCAGGCTCGGGGTAGTCACCGGTGCCGAGTACTCCGTTTTCCGATTGGAGTGCCACCTCGATATCCGCCGGGATATGCGCGGGAACACGGGCCGGTGCCCCGATGCCCAGATTGACGTAGTCGCCGTCCGAGAGTTCCCGTGCTGCCCGGGCCGCCATCTGATCTCGCGTCCAGCTCATTCGGGGGCCTTCCGTGTGACAAGTTTCTCGATGCGCTTGTCCGCTGCTTCCTCGGCGGACAAAGGCACGACGCGCTGGACGAAGGCGCCGGGGAGATGGACGTCGTCCGGGTCGATTTCGCCCGGCTCGCACAATTGCTCCACTTCGGCGATCGTGACCTGGCCCGCCATGGCGCACAGCGGGTTGAAGTTGCGGGCCGATGCCCGAAAGACCAGATTGCCGTGCCGATCTCCGCGCCAGGCGCGGACGAGCCCGAAGTCGCTGCGTATGCCGGTTTCGAGGACGAATTCGCCCTCGAAACCGTGCTCATCCGAGCCGAAATTCCTCGTTTCCTTGGCGGGGGAGGCAATCGCTACGCCGCCCGCCGAGTCATATCGCCACGCGAGCCCACCCTCGGCGACCGAGGTGCCGACACCGGTTCGGGTGTAGAACGCGGCGATGCCGGAACCCCCGGCACGCAACCGCTCGGCGAGAGTGCCCTGCGGCGTCAGCTCGACTTCGAGCTCGCCGGCGAGGTACTGGCGCGCGAACTCCTTGTTCTCCCCGACGTAGGACGAGGTCATCCGGCGGATGCGGTGTTCGCGCAGGAGAAGGCCGAGACCCCAGTCGTCCACGCCGCAGTTGTTGGAGACCACCTCGAGGTCGGTCACCCCTCGCCGCAACAGCGCCGCGATCAACACGCTCGGAATGCCGCACAGTCCGAAGCCGCCTACCGCGAGGGACGCTCCATCGCCGACATCGCGAACGGCCTCCTCGGCCGATTCGACAACTTTGTCCACAGCAGTTCAATCCTTCTTGTTTGGGCGGGGCACGACGGGAAGCACGATTCGGGAGGGGTGCCGGCTGTCGTGCAGGACGGTTTGCTCGGCGATGCGCAAGGTGGTGTCGGTGCCGATCGGGGCGCCGGTACCGGCATTGCGGTCCCACCGGGGGAAGTCGCTGGAGGTGATGTGGAGCCGGATGCGATGGCCGGCATGGAATACGTGGCTGATGTTCCAGAGCTGGATCGTGAACTCGTAGGGTGTGCCGGGCTCCAATGGCGTTGGATTGATGAAGGATTCGCGGAATTGGCCGCGCGCGATGCCTTCGGCGAGATTCTGGGCATAGCCGTCGGGACGGACATCGGAGAGCACCGCGACGAAGTCTGCGTCCTGGGCGGTCGTCATCGCGTGCAGGCAGACGGTGATGGGACCCGTGATTTCGAGCTCCTCGGTCAGTTCCGCTCCGGTGTAGACCAGCACGTCGGCGCGGGACTGGTTCTTCCGCTGGTCGGCCACTCCGCCACCGACGAACCGGCCGCCCGCCGTCGGAACGGGGTCGTCTGGGTCGTACCGGTAGCGATCCGCGGGCTCGTCCGCGGGTAGGTCGGTGGACACGATCCCATCGCCGTTCAGCGTGTTCGCCGAGCCGTCGCTGTGGAGGTAGTACGGCGTGTACGCGGTGCGCGCGAGCGGCCACTCCTGTTCGTCGCGCCATCGGTTCTCGCCCATGACGAAGATCCGGACGGGCGGGCTCGGCAGTTCGGTGGTGTCGTCCTTGAGGTAGCGGTCGAACCAACGGCGCTCGATGTCGACGAGGGAGATGGCGGCTTCGGGCCCGAAGTCGATGTCACCGGTGCCCCCGGAGGTCGGCTGGTTGAACGGCAGCTGGTGCGCCCACGGGCCCATGATCAGTGCATGACCGTTCCGCGCGTCCAGCGCGGACTCACGTAGGCCGGTGAAGAATTTCGGCGTGTCCCGGTTGGCGATGTCGTACCAGGAACCGACGTGCAGCATCGGCACGTCGATGTTGAACAACTGCCGGCTGAGGTCCGTCGCCCACCAGTACGGGCCGTCGGCCGGGTGCGCGAGGATATCGTTCAGGAACGGCGCACCCCGGCCGAGGCGGTCCGCCCAATCGCTCAGCGGCAGGTGTCGCAGCGTGTCCTCGGTCAGCGCGGAGAACCGCACTGCCGGATCGACCTTCAGCTTCGTCAGCTCGTCGATCGCCTCGTCGTCACCCCCAGCGGCGAGCACGGCCTCCGCCATGTTCACGAAATAGCTGAGCATCCAGCCGAGTTCGAGCGCGCCGCCGTTGTACCAGTAGTTCTCGAACGCGAGTTGATACGCCGAGACCGGGATGCAGGTCCGTAGGTGTGGTGGTCGCTGGGTAGCCGCGAGGTATTGGCTGATCGCGCCGTAGGACTGGCCGAAGGTCCCGGCAGCCCCCGTCGTACCGGGCAGGGCTGCGGCCCATTCGATCGTGTCGTAGCCGTCCTGTGCCTCGTAGATGAACGGGTACCAGGCACCTTCGGAGGCGAAGCGCCCACGGGTGTCCTGGACAACCACCACATAACCGTGTGATGCGAAGTAGTGGGCCTCGCTGAAGTCTGCGGCGAGGTCGTTCACGCGTTTCCCGTAGGGCGTGCGGCGCACCAGCACTGGATATCGGCCCGGCTTCTCGGGACGGTACACGTCGGCCCGAAGCACGACTCCGTCCCTGGTGGTCATCGCCAGGTCGTCCTCGCGTTCGACCCCGAACGGGCCTCGCTGTTGTTCCAATGAGGAGCCGTACACCACGATGTACCGTCCAATCGTTCGGTTGACCTCCGCCGCGGCATCAACGCTCGCGGAGGGGGCTGTGACATAAGCATCAGGAAGATGCACCTGACACCCATGACATAACCATAATCCGTACACCCTTGTCTAGTAGGTGGGCATCGATTCGTTTCCGGGTATCCGTAGACAGAACCGTAGTGACAACGGTTACAGCGAAGGAGGGCGTGAATCCGGGTAGGGTAGCGACT
Organism: Rhodococcus sp. IEGM 1305; assembly: GCF_030058635.1. Lineage (NCBI taxonomy): Bacteria > Bacillati > Actinomycetota > Actinomycetes > Mycobacteriales > Nocardiaceae > Rhodococcus > Rhodococcus sp. IEGM 1305. The sequence goes on along the minus strand of NZ_JASHKX010000013.1, from coordinate 105,559 downwards.
ATGACATGGCCAGCAACAGAGCGTTACGAGCTGATGGGCGCTCCCGGCGGTCTCGGTTTCGTCCAAGACCTGCTCAACACGAGGCCGATCGGCCGCCCACGGCAGGCCGACCTGCTGGGTGATCTCGACAGCGCTCAGAGGTGGCTGGACGCAGCCCTGGAGTCATGGTCCGCGATGAACGACGCCGCGCAAGATCGGATCGTCATCCGGGAACGCGATCTCGAACCCCTGCGTGACCTGCGAGCCGACCTTCATGCCCTCCTCGCCACGCGCGCCGATCCGAGCCTCGCCGCGGCGCGGATGCACTCGGCCACGATGGGCGCCCGGGTGGATCCGGACGGCACGGTGAAATTGGAGCCGCGTGCAGAAGGGTGGCGGCGGGTTGCCGCGATCGTCCTGATCGAGGCGTTCGTTGCCCAGCAACAGGACATCTGGCGCAGGTTCAAAATCTGCCGCAACGAGCGGTGCGGTGGGGCGTTCTACGACCGTTCGCGCAACACCAGTGCCGTGTGGCATGACGCGCGCTTGTGCGGCAACGCGGTCAATTTGCGTGCCTCCCGCGCGCGCAGGCGCAAGCCCGAGTCGGTGCCGGCGCGCGGCGAGGACTGAACCGAGCTCGTCGCGCGCCGGTGGTAGAGCCGGTCAGTCGCCGTGGAAGTAGCTCGAATCGACCGTGCCGTCGAGTCGCTGACGTAGCTCACCGGAGAACTTCTGCAGGGCGCCGAGCGGCCGATGGTGAATCGCCGCGCGCGCGATCTTGCCGTCCTCGTTCTTGCTCAGAACCGTGATTCCGAACAGCTTCAGCCCGCCGAACGCAGTCGCTTCCCATTCGAGGTAGGTGCGCGAGCCGTGGCTGGCTTCGTGGGTGAACGTCAATGACTCGTAGATCCCGCTGGCTGTTGCCAGAATGACCTTCACCAGGTCGCGGCCCTCCGCCGGCCGTTGCAATGCGCTAGCCTCGAGCACGACGTCTTCGGTGAACTTCTCGGCGAAGCTGGACTCGGTCTTGTCCGCGAAGGCTTGCGTCCATCCCTGCTCCCGGGCTTCGGCCAGGAACTCGGCGGCGGTTCGTTCGAGGAATTCACTGGTCTGAGCGGCGACCGCGGAGGCTTGTTCCATGTGCGGCCAGTGCCCGGCGCCCTCGACCACGGCCGTGGTGGCCTGCGGCAACCGCGACGTCACGCCCGCCGATACGACGTCGGCGGTGACGAACGGGTCCGCGGCACCCGTCAGAACGAGCCCCGCGCCCGCGTAGCGAGACGGGCTGACACCGTCCGGGTGCCCACCGTTCCAGCAATCTGCCAACGCCGCAACGACATCGGGCCGTAGTTGCGCGCCGGCGGTGACAATCCGTTCGAGTTCCGGGCCAGGCATCCCGGCGGAGAGCTGCTTGCGCAAGGCGCATTGCCCCTCCTTGTCCCCGCCGAGCCCGCGGAACGACTCGATGGCCTCGGCGGGCATGCCGACTCCCGCCAGCGGCACCGGAGCCAGCAGGAGGAGACCCATGGCGCGGTTCGGGCGGGCGGCGGCGACCAGCTCTGCGATGGCCGATCCCATGCTGTGCCCGATCATGACGAAGGGCTTGCCGATGTGGTCCACGACCGCTCCGACGTCGGCCGCGAAGTGGTCGTAGTCGAACGGCCCCTCGGCATCGGCCCGTGCGCCGCTGCCGGCGAGATCGATTTGGACGAACTCGAATTGCGGTGCGTCCAGTTGCGAGACGACGTTATCCCAGACGTGCCGGTCGTCGAGGAAGCCGTGGACGAAGACCGCCATGAACTGACCGTCACCGCGCCTGGTAACCGCAGTGTCGATGACTTGCACAACCGCCGCGTCGGCCATGAAAACTCCCTATGGATATGTCTTGATGCGGCGGGTGGGACCGTTTCCGAGCACACGCCATCGTGCATCTGGATCGATTGACAACATAACCGTAATAGGTTTGGCTATGTACCACAAGGGGTGCTGGCCGTGCCGCTCCCTGCCGAGGAGACGGTGAAGGCGCCGATCAAGCAACATATATGTAAGATTAATGCATATGTCGATGCGAAGTGGCGAGTCGAGCTCGCGTACCTCATGACAGTCAAACAGACCGCCGTCCGAAGAGGAGAACAACGATGAGCCACCAGCCGCCCAGCGATGCCGAGGGCCTGAACTACGCCGTCCTCGTCAACCGCCGCCCCTCCCTGACTCGTGACCTCCCATACGGGCCGGCCGACCTCCAGTGGGTGACGAACACGTCAACCCTCGTCTATGGGCCCCGCGACGCGATCTTGATCGACACCTTCACGACGGCGGCGCAGAACGAGGAACTGGTCGAGTGGGTCGCCTCCTTCGATCGCAATCTGACTCAGATCTATTCCACCCACGGACATGGGGACCACTTCTTCGGCATCGGACAACTGCTCAACCGGTTCGAGGGCGCCACTGCCGTCGCAACCGCCGGCACCGTCGCACAAGCCGAGAAGCATGCCTCGCCTGAGATGGTGGACGCGTTCTGGAACAGGCTGTTCCCCGGTGAGATCCCGTCACCACTGCACGTGCCCGACGTCATCGAGTCGGCGGCGCTGGAGCTCGACGGTCATGAGCTCCAGATCCTCCCAACGGGCTTCACGGACACCGAGGGCACGACGGTCGTGTGGGTGCCTGACCTGAGCTTGATCGTCGGCGGCGACGTCGTCTACAACCACACGCATCCCTACCTCGCCGAGACCACTCCGCAATCGCGGGACAACTGGCGATCCGCCCTCGAGCGACTGTCACAGCTCGATGCCCGAGTTGCGGTGGCAGGACATAAGCACAGCGACTATCCCGACGACCCGTCTGACATTGTCGAGACGTTGTCCTACCTTGAAGACTTCGACGCGCTGCGCGAGGCGACGACAACTCCCGAGGAGCTCTACGCCGCGCTCCTCGACAAGCACCCGAACCGCGCCAATCCCGGATCCGCCTGGGCCGCAGCGAAGGCGGCTCACTGCGCTTGATGCCGGAGTCATGCCTGCACCAGGTCTGGCTCCGTCTTCGCCCGCACCTCGTCGGAAGGACGCCGGGTGCGAGATCGACCAGCGTGAGGTCCGTCGCAGTGATGTCGATGACGGCGAGGTTCGTGATGATCCGCTCGACCACCCGCCGGCCGGTTAGCGGCAAAGAGCACTCGTTGACGATCTTCAACGCCCCGTCCTTCGCGACGTGCTCCATGAGCACGATGACGCGCTTGGCCCCGTGGACAAGGTCCATGGCACCACCCATTCCCTTGACCATCTTGCCGGGGATCATTCAGTTGGCGATGTCCCCGACCAGGGACACCTGCATCGCGCCAAGGATGGCAGCGTCGATCTTGCCGCCGCGGAACCATCCCGAAGGATGTGGCGGAGTCGAAGAAGGACGCACCACGACGCACGGTCACGGATAGGGTCCGACGCCCAGGATCCACCCGACGGAGTGCCCACCTCGATCCGGTGGCCGTCGCCGGCGATGCCGCCGCCACCGGGTATCCGAGTTCGCGACAGACGTGGGCCCGGGCCCGTTGTGCGGCGACCGGTGCACAGCACCGCCAGGGGCGGTGGTGATCGCGGACACGACCGAGTTGAGCCGGATGGTGGCCTTCGCATTGCGGTGGTGCGCCCACGGCGGCGGCCCGGCCGAGGCCATCAGGGCCGATTTCGGGATGGACACCGCGGCGTTCTTCCGGACACCGGGTACCTCCGACGTTGCTGCGCCGGCACCGCTGCGGCCGGTGCTGATCGAGCGGGTGACCACGGTCGCTCGTCGACGGCTCTGGCTGGGCACCTGATCACCCAACAGCTGCACGGTGGTTCATGTTGGTGGCCAATCGAGTTCAGTACGATGGGCATGTACGCCTTGCGGAATCCTCACCTGCGATGAGGGGTACCGACGCGCCGCGCCGGTAGTAGGTGTGGTTGAGGTTGTTGCCCCGCCCGTGGCCCCCTACGACTTTGTGGTGAGACCAAAGCCGGAGGACTGACGGAAGATCTCCGGCGTGCAGGATTCGAAGACTCGGTGTTCACCTCCTTTGTCCATGCGGCCGGGAATTTCCGAGACCGGTCACCCTCGTGCACGGTGAGATGAATATGCAGACACGGGACTCTCGGATTTCCGATGTTGGCAAAACTTGTGTAGACATGAGACCCACATTCTCGAACCACGCTTCGCGCAAGGCTATTCCGTGTTCGACCGGCCCGATTTCGGGGAGGTAATGTCGACTCGACTGCGCGGTCGCCCGCCGACCGAGCACCTCCGTAGACCGAGCCTCACCTCACGGCCGAGGATGGCGGTCGGGGCAGGGGGACCTGGCCGGTGATCGTGCTGATCAGGGCGGTGGCCCGGCTGCCCCCAGGTGAGCCGGGCCACCGCGGCCTGATAACTCGGTCCGATGCCACCGTCGAAGGCGGCGCTCAGCCACTACCTCGAACGCGACGGGTGAATCGATTCCTACAAACCCATCAGAATCCACGCCTTTCCTGGTGTTGAATCCACGGGATCGTCGATCCTTGCGTGCGATGCCTATCGCGCTCGGGGACGAGGAGCGTTTCGCGAAAGCGAATTTCTCGCACTATGAAATTGCCAACCGCCCATGATGTTGCTGGGCAATCGATTTAGGAAATGGGGGTGACGTCAAAGTCGGCGCATGTGCTTCTCGTGTGTATTTGCGTGATCCACGACGTGAGAGGGTCGGGGTCGCGCGCGGCCGAGGTCGGGGTGGGCGAGCACTCGACCTCGGTCCGCTCGCGGCGGGGCGCCCCGCCGGCCGAAGGGGTTCGGCGGCCGGAGCGGGGCTGGCTGCCCGGTCCGTCTTCGCGGCGCGGGCAGCGTGTTCACTGGGTACCCACAGACAACTGCGTTACGTGGGTATTCCGAGGGCTGGCAGACCCCGCGGTCATTCGGTGCGGTCCTGTCTGATCGTGACGCATGACGAAACGAACTGCTCGCCGACTATGACGGCGAGTTCGCCTGCGCGAAGCCCTCCCGGAACTCGAGGGCTTCGCGCAGATTGAGTGTCGCCGGCCCGGGGTAGTCGGCGGGAACGAAGGCACTTCGCTGCGGCCGTCCGGGGACGACGCCGCCGCGGCTAGGAGGAGTCGGAGGACGAGACCGCCGAGGACGAGGACGAACCCGAGCCGGAGGACGAGGACGAACCCGAGTGCGGGTGAGATCGGGAGTCACCTCGTGGAACGTCACGGTGTCGCGCTCGGCGCAGTTCCTCGGACATTCGTGCGCGGCGGCGCTGGCGGCGGTAGGCGCTCAGCTGGTCGGTGATGGAATCTGCGGACATAGACGTGTGGTTTCGGGTGGGTGTGTTGCGTTCGGGATTTTCCGAACGGCTGTTCAATTCCGGTTGTTTGGACATTATCGTTTCTTTTATCCTCACAGGACGGGCTGCTTCGTGATGATGATCGTGAGGCGCAGATTTGAGCTGAGCGTCCTAGTCGATCGTCTGCCAACGCTTGTTTCCGGCGGTGTGTCGCATTGGGGTTGTCGGCAGCGAGAATTGATGCTCGCTCTGCTTAATCGGGGATTGCTGGCCCTGAACGTCCCCGATACCGAACCGGGGGTCCGCGCGGTCGGGATCGCCCTCCACAACGAGCGGGGCGAGGCGGTCGGGGCGCTCTCGATCGCGGCACCGGTCACCCGGATGCCCGGCTCCGCGGTCGAAAGTCTGGGAGCGGACTTGATCGCCACCGCCCGGCGCGCAGCGCCCGACCTTGCCGGCTACCGGGAACGCTAGGCTCGGGCGGCGCACCCCGGTTTGATGCGATGTGCACCGGGCAGTGAGAACCAGAACAGTGCGCCACAGTTCTCACGGCACGGTGGGTACCGACGCGACGATCCGCCCCGTTCCCACCGTGCCTACCGTCGTCGCGATAGCTTCCGCGTCGCCACCGAGTCCGGGTGACCGACATGCGTGGGGCCGCGGCACCCGCACTCGCATGGCATGGGCGCCACCCCGACATGCTGATCAGATGTTCGAGCGATCCGGGATAGGACCTCGACATCGCTAATTCACCCCGCCGGTTCCGCGTCAGTCCGTGAGCCGACGACGACGACTGTCGCGCCGGATCGAACACCGACAGCGTCGTCGATGACGCGCAACCACGCAGTGGTCACCCGCCGGGATCTCGTCGACGAATCGACCGGTGCGCCCATCACAACACCGTGGCCCCCACGTCGATCAGGTGCTCGAACCACCACTCATGAGGATCTCCGCACCGATGAGTAAGAAGACCGTTCTCCGGCAAAGAATCCCGCCACCTCAGCGCCGTCGCAAGCCTGCCCATCGGTACGGTGTCGAGCAGACGCTTCTGGTAGGAATCGTCGTCAGCGCTGTCGGCGAGGACTACCGCGCCAACGATCGGTCCAGGGACCGGGGAATCGACGGTGACCTTACGATGGCCGATCTCCTGGGCGAGTACCCGAACGAGGTACTTCGTGCGGACTTGCCGGTCCCCCTCCAGCCCGGCCCGGGCCGGGGCTGGAGGCCGCACTCGACGAGGGTATCGAGGATCCGCTCCCATCGGATTTGCGGCAGCCTGCCGCACAAAGTAGGGCTCTCTTGGAGAGCCTCAGCGAAGAGGGAGTCGATCTCCTGCGCGACGGACACTGCGGCTCGAACCCGTCGCTCGAGCCGCCGTGCCGACGCCACCTGCGGCGGCGGTGTCTCTGGAGTAATTGACGACAACGTTCCCGCCGTGGGGCGCGAAGCGAAGCACAATGGCCCGTCCTACTCTTGTGGGCGCCAACTCGCTGCCTACCTTCTGTTCGGCGCACCCGCTCATTCCCGGATCGTCATCCGCTGAATCTTGTTTCCACTGAGGAGGAACGAGAATGTGCTGGGCCCGTTGAATCCGTTGCCACCGACCTGCGCCACGACAATGGCTCCGGTCGGTGTGTTCTGAACCGACGTAACCTCGAGTGTGACCTGCTTGCCGAGGTATTCGTTGTCGCTCCAGTGCCGTATTTCTGGGCGCCCGAGGAAGGTGCGTCCCCAGTCGTCGACTACTCCGTCGCTGGTGAACGTGTCCAGGAATGTCTCCAGGTCAGGGGAATTGGTGGCAGCGATCAGTTGCGCGACCGGTTCTGGGACTGTGTCGGTCATCGTGTTCTCCGATGTTCGATCGGTCGGGTCAACGAGTGGTGTAACCGCCGTTGGCGAAGATGGTCTGGCCGGTGATCCACCAACCGTCCCCGGCAAGGAAGGACACGATCGGCGCGATGTCTTCGATCTTGGTGAGCTGGTTCTTCATGGCCTGCGACTTGTGGAACGCCACCCGCTCGTCGGTTTCCTGCCCATAAAAGAACGGCGTGTCCATCGGCCCGGGAGCGATGTTGTTCACCGAAATGCCCCGCGGTGCAGGTTCCTTCGCCGCCGCACGGGCGAAGTGCTCGACCGGGCTCTTGCCACCGGCGTAGGTGGAGTAGCCGTCGGTGAACGCAGCCAACAGCGACGTGACGATGGAGATGAGCTTGCCGTCGTCGTTGAGTCGCTTGCCCGCTTCCTTGATGAAGAAATACGCAGCCTTAGAATTGATGTCGAACATCGAGTCGTACTCGTCTTCGGAGGTCTCGATGATCGGCTTCCGCAAGACCTTGCCCACCGTATTGACGGCGATGTCAACACCGCCGAACGCATCGATCGCGGTGTCGAACAGGCGCTCGATGTTCTGCGGCTTCGTCAGATCGCCCTGGAACTTCACCGCCTTGACACCGGCGGCCTCCACCGCTGCCACCGTCTTGTCGGCATCCGACTCGGTGCCGTCGCTGTTGTAATGGACGGCGATGTTCACACCCTGTTCGGCGAGCGTGGTGCTGATCAGTCCGCCGAGATTCTTCGCGCCGGCGGCGACGACTGCAGACTTGCCCTGTAGCGATACGGTCATTGGTTGCTCCCTGAGTTTGGGGAATTGCTCTGTGCGCATTCGACGCTAGACCCGCCTTCTACAATTGGAAAACGCACATTGGTGGTGAATCTACAAGCGAACGTTGTACATGGAGGTGATGGCGATGGCGATGGCGAAGTCGGAACCGGGTGGGGCATCGTCCGCGAGCGAACAGAGCGTGTCACCCCTCGACCTGCGGCGGCTGACACAGTTCATGGCGGTGGCCGAGCATCAGAACCTCACCCAAGCAGCGGCGCAGATGTTCTTGACCCAGCAAGCTCTCAGCAGCGCCATGCGCCAACTCGAACGAGATCTGGGAGTCGTGCTCTTCGACCGGCGTGGTCGCCATCTGGCGTTGGCCCCGGCCGGGAAGGCACTGAAGGACGGCGCCGGTCCCCTTCTCGCCGCAGCCCGGGCGTTGACTGCCGAAACACGTCGCGTCGCCGCGGGCGCGGCGGAGGAATTCGTAGTCGCGCATACCCCGGCGGTCACGTCCGAGGAGGTCTTCACCCTCGTCGGACCCGTGCGTGCGGCCCTGCCGCAGATGTCGATTACCGCCCGGCAGATGTATCCCGATGCCCTGCATCAAGCATTGATCGACGGAACAATCGATGTGGGACTTCGCCGCGGGGCCACCACCCCGGACGATCTGGCGGCGGCCACGATTTCCTACGATCCGTTACGGATCGCGGTTCGAACCGGCCATCCGCTCGCTGAACGCGTCCAGATCGACCTCGGCGACATCGCCGACCAAACGCTCGTGGTGTGGGCGCCCCCAGGAGTCTCGTTCTACACGGACTTTCTCGTGTCCGCTTGCCGCCGAGCAGGTTTCGAACCCACCCTGGCCGTCAACAAGACACAGGGGACACCCCCGGTGACCGCCGTGGTCGATAACGACTACGTCGCCTTCGTTACCGCCCCCCGGGGAACTGCGCTGGCGGGACAAGTGCAGGTGCTCGACCTCAAGGACCCCCGCTGGTACCGGTACAGGCTCTTTGGCTGCCCCACACCATTTCTGCGCCTCGCACCGTCATGCTCAGCGGGACAAGTGGAAACACCCCACCCGCGGTATCGGGGGCAGATCCCTAGCGGGGTCTGCACGCCTACCGCTGCGTCGAACTGGACGATATGTCGATTCAGGAGTTCGCCCGCCTGTAGCGCGCGGAAGGGCAGTTGTTGTGTTTTCTACGGCTCTCTGGTGAGCACGGTGCGGTGACGTCCCAGTGAGTGTCAGGGTGGGCGTGGCTCCGGCATGTCTGCCGACCCGGTGGCTTGGGTCGGGGAGGTGAGCGGTACCGAGCGCGTGGTGATTTCGACGTCGATGGTGGTTTGGCGGACCTGTCGGCATTCGCTCACCACTTGACCGTCGGTGACTCGGGTGGGAACCGCCGGCAGGCGTGGCAGCGGTTCTTCGAGCATCTCGGGCAGGTGGCGGTCATCGAGCCGGGACGGGATGTGGTTGAGGCGGTGGCCGGTCTGGGGTTCGTTGTGGTGTATTTGGCGACCCGGCCGGTCTCGTGCGCGGGGCAGACCCGGTTGGGGCTGGGGGAGAACGAGTTTCCGCCGGGGCGGGCGTTGCTGTGCCGTGCTCATGGCGATCATCGTGCGGCTGCCGAGGACAAGGCCGGGCATTGTCGGGCGGTCGGGCGGTGGTTGTCGGCGCTCGTCGACGACGAATCCGGGACATTGCAGGGTCTGCGGTCCGGCGGGGTGCGGGCGCACCTGTTCGACGAGATGTCCGGTCTCCGGGTGCGGGAGCTGCGAGCCATACTGACCGCGGAAACAGGCGCCACGCTGACCGATCGTGGGGTGCGCCGGCCACGGGGCCACGGTCGCCGTGGTGCGCCGCATTGCGGACGGGGCGTGGTGGCAGACTGAGGTGGTCCCAGCCGCAGGCAATTTCCTACAATTCTGCCGCTCCTGACATCCGCCGCGTAGCGCATCTCCCGCCGGACTCACTCGGCCTGTGGGTAATCGTCGAGGCCCAGTGCGTGCTGGTGCAACAGTCGGAGAGTGCGACGACATCTGGCGGCACCGCGCCATAGGGCGCTCGTTCCCCGTCGGCCGACAGGCCGTCGAAGAATGAGCGAGAGGCACCCGTGTCGAGTCGTTCCACACCCCTCTACCCTGACACGTATGGTACGCGGTACACTATCGGCACAAGCGGAGGTGATGGACATGCTCGTCGACCGAGATCGGGCACGCGACTCGATCCATGCCCTGTCGGACCCGGACCTCGTCGAGCTGCTGGTCGAGGAGTTCTCCCGCCGACCGGCCCTGCGTCCCGTCCGTGACGACGTGACGGCGCTGCTGTCGATGAGCCCCGCGCTGGCACGTCAACAGGAGCGTGCGGTCGCCAACCCGGCCGCCGCGGCGGTGGCCCGCACGCGGATCGTCGCGTCCGTGCTGAACTCGATCGTCGACCAGCACGAGATGCTCGACTCCACCGCCGTCAGCCGTGTCCTGGGGAGGGCGGCTACCAGCCGCAACACCGCCAGCCGGCTGTCGACGGCCGGCACGGTGATCGCACTGCCGGTATCGGGGCACAAGCTCTACCCCGCCTTCCAGTTCGACGCCGACCGCCGGCAGGTCCGCCCGATCGTCGCCGAGATCAACCGGGCCCTCGGCGCGAAGGACGACCCGTGGGGTGTGGCGTCCTGGTGGCTCAGCCCGACCGACTTCGCCGACGACCCACGATCCCCGGCGGCCCTGGCCGTCGACGGTGGGCACGAGCAGGATCTGCGGGACATGGCCGACGACCTGACGCAGGACTGAACCCGCGTGACCTACCCGGATCCACCCACACCGTTGCCCGCTGCCCTGATCACCACGATCCCCGCCGATACCTCGCTGTGGCGCATTCACAGCGCCACCCGCGGCGCCGCGGAGTTGAACCCCACCGCCCGGCCCCGCGTCAGGGTTGGGGGCCGGTTCGACAGTCTCGACGGCTCCTACGGATACCTGTACCTCGGTGACAGTCCGGCCGCGGCGGTCGCCGAGACGCTCTGCCGCAACCTTCCTGTCGACCAGTCCCCGCGGCTGATCCCGCGGGCGAATATCGCCGGCCGGGTCCTGAGTGAAGTGCGGACCACCCGCACGGTAAAGGTCGTGGATCTGACCGGGACCGGGGCGTCCCGGATCAACGCCGGCGCCTGGTTGTCCAAGTGCGACCCCTCCGGGTATCTGCACACCCGCCGATGGGTCGCCGCGATCCTCGCCGCGAACCCCGATGTCGATGGCGTGCAATACCGGCCGCGGCACGACGAGAACACTCTCGCCTGGATGCTGGCCGATGACCCGGCCGCGCACACTCACCCCGCCGTCACCGCCGTCGGAGGCGTGATCGCGCTCGACTCCGCCGACGGGCACTACCTGTTGGGTGCGATCCTCACCCCGCACAACGCGGCGCTCGGACCCTGAGCCAGCCGCGTTAGCCGCGGCGGGCGCATGTCCTCGGGGTGCTGTTCGGCGGGCGTGCTGCGAGTCTGAGCGCAAGGGTTTCGGTTCGTCGCCGTCGCGGACTCACTTCTGCTGGTTTGCAGTGTCATTCACGTAGAGGACACCGGTCGGCTCGGGAGAATCGACCCTACGACGCCGTGCGGTTCACGGTGACACGATGTTTGCCGGGTGATGCAGCATCCTCGATCGTCGACGCAATCTCGGCGCAGACGGAACGGTCATGCTTGATGCTCAGCCAGCGCAGCAGCATCATTGAGGAGAGGATCGTCGCGATCGGGTTCGCAATACCGAGCCCGGCGGTATCGGGTGCGGCGCCATGCGCGGCTTGGGCCATGGCCCGCGTTTCCGAGGAGTTCAGTGAGGGAGCGATCCCGATCGAGCCGGCCAGTTCCCCGGTCAGGTCGGACAGGAGGTCGCCAAACATGTTCTCGGCAACGATCACATCGAAACTGTCTCCGCGCCGGACGAGGTGGGCGGCGAGCGCGTCGATGTGCTGATGGTCGACGGAAACCTCGGGGTACTGTTCTGCGACCTCGAGGCAGACGTCGCGGAACAGTCCCGTGGTCATGGTCAGCACGTTGGCCTTGTGCGCGATCGTCACCGAACGCCGGCGGCTGCGGGCGATGCGGAACGCCTCGTGGGCGATCCGCTCGCACGCACGGCGAGTGACGACACCGACCGCCATCGCGACATCTGGGGTGGGCATGAACTCACCGGACCCGACGTGCATGTTCCGGTCGGCGTAAAGACCCTCGGTGTTCTCGCGCACCACGACCAGGTCCATCGTCGGTGACACCGCGGTGGTTCCGGTCAGGGCCCGAGCCGGGCGGATGTTGGCGAACATGTCGAACCGTTTGCGGATGGTGCCACCGGGGGTGAGCTGGCTGCGCCACGGCTGCGGGTAGGAGGCGCTGTCGTGTGGACCGAGGATCCATGCATCGAGGTCGTCGAGGGCGGCCAGTGTCGTCGGGGGTATCGGTTCCCCATATGTGGCGATGGCCTCGTGGCCGATCGGCAACCGCTGCCAGGTAATCGCCACCTCGGGGTGCACCGCCACCGCCGCATCGATGACGCTCGCAGCCGCGGGCACGACCTCGGGCCCGATCCCATCGCCGAGCAGAACACCGATGCTCAGCAAAACGGGCTCGCTCATGCAGCGGTGTCCTCGGCCCCGCCGACACCGGTGCTCCGGACCAGCAGCTTCAGCTCGGCGCTGGCGGTGCAGGCGCGGGAGACGTCCACCACGCCGTCGCGTCGGAGTTCGGCGGTCATTCGGGAGAAGCGGCTGATGGCGTCGGCCGCCCGGGCCTGCCACACGCGGATCTGGTCCTCGCCGCCCGTGTCGAGGTCGAGGATTGCCCCGACCAGCTCGTGGTGCCGCTCGGCCAGGTCGTCGCGCACGGTGGCGGCGGCCATCGCATCCCACCAGTTTGTGGTGACGTGATCGTCGAGCCGGCCGGTCAACCAGGTCAGTCCGAGTTCGGAATCCGACCGGGTGTGAATGGCCGCAGCCGTCTCGACGGGGCAGCCGCGATGCTGGGCAGTCTCGATCAGGTCGAAGACCTCGCCGAGGAACCGCAGCCGCTCGGTGGTCTCGGCGATCGTGGTCGGGCGGGGACGACTGGCTAACAACTCGCGAACGCTGGGACGGTACCGGGCGATCTCCGACTCGACATCCAACGGTGCGGGCCGGCGGCGCAGAATCCACGAGGCGGTGTGCTCGATGAAGTGCTGCAGGGTGTGCAGAAGATTCCAACGCTCGACGGCGGTGACGTCGGTGCGCTGTTCGGCATCCGTCCACAGCTCGTCGACGTCGAACACGGCCCGGACCACAGCGTAGGCCCGTGCGACGGCCGGGGTTTTGACGCCCAGGCGTTCGTCGAGCTGGTAGATCAGGCCGGGGCCGACGTGGTTGATCAGGTCGTCGGCAATCTTCGTCGCCACGACCTCCCGGGCCAACCGATGGTCACGGATTTCCTGGGAGAGCTGCTCCCGGATCTGGGGTGGGAAATACGCCGACAAGGCGGATGCGAAGACCGGTTCGTCGGGAACCGAGGAATTGAGCAGGTCCTGTTGCACGACGTTCTTCGACTGGGCGAGCAGGACCGCGATCTCGGGGCGGGTGAGCCCGAGCCCGGCCTGCGTCCGCGATACCAACTCTTTCTTCGTCGGTAGTACCTCGGTGGCACGGTTGATGCCGTTGTTGTGTTCGAGATTGTCGATGAGCCGCTCGTGACGGTTCAACAGTTGCGGTGCCTGCGAGGCGGCGAGACTGATGGCCAACGTCTGGCTTTCGCTGTTGCAGAGCACCGCATCGGCGACATCCGGGCGGGAGGCGGACAGGAGGGCGTTGCGTTCGGAGTGGTTGATTCGCCCGCTGTGTACGGCGACATCGAGTGCGATCTTGAGGTTGACCTCGAGGTCTGAAGTGGCGACACCGGCAGCGTTATCGATGAAGTCGGCATTGATGCGGCCGCCTCCGAGCGCGTACTCGATGCGTGCCCGCTGGGTGAGACCGAGGTTGCCGCCCTCCCCGATTACCGAGGCGTGCAGCTGCGCGGCATCCACTCGCACCGAGTCGTTGACCGGATCGGCGGCGTCGGAGTGGGTTTCGGTGGACCCTTTGACGTATGTGCCGATTCCGCCGTTCCACAACAGGTCGACACGGACGGTCAGGATTGCCTTGATCAGGTCGTTCGGTGAGATCATATTCTGCTGCACACCGAGTAATTCCTGGGCTTGGGGCGAGAGCGAGATCCGTTTGGCGGTGCGCGGCCAGATGCCGGCGCCGGGAGACAGGGCGCCGCGGTCGTAGTGATCCCACGTGGTTCCGGGGAGGGCGAACAGGCGTTGGCGCTCGGCGAACGAGCGTGCCGGATCCGGGTCAGGGTCGATGAAAATGTGCCGATGGTCGAACGCGGCGACCAGCTTGAGAGAGCCCGACAACAACATCCCGTTGCCGAACACATCACCGGACATGTCGCCGATCCCGACGACAGAGAGGGGATCGGCGTCCACATCCACGCCGATATCGTCGAAGTGCCGGCGCACCGAGACCCAGGCTCCGCGCGCGGTGATGCCCATCGCCTTGTGGTCGTACCCACTCGAGCCGCCGGAGGCGAACGCGTCACCGAGCCAGTACCCGGCGTCGAGGGCAATGTTGTTGGCTAGGTCCGAAAACGACGCGGTTCCCTTATCGGCGGCCACCACGAGGTAGGTGTCGGGGCCGTCGTAGGTGACAGTGCGCTGCGGTGCGACGGTGCGACCATCGACGATGTTGTCGGTGACATCCAACAGGCCGCGGATGAACGTCGTATACGCCTCTGCGGGGCTGATATCCGGGTTCTTGCGAACGAAGGCCCCCTTGGCCCCGACCGGGACGATCGGGGAGTTCTTCACCGTCTGGGTCTTCATCAATCCCAGCACTTCGGTGCGGTAGTCCTCGGGGCGGTCGGAGAACCGCAGCCCACCGCGCGCGACGGCCCCGCTGCGCAGATGGATGCCCTCGACATCGTTGGCGTAGACGTAGATCTCCCGGTAGGGAACGACCGGTCCGGTCAGCGCGAGTTTGCTCGAGTCCAGCTTGAACGAGGAATACGGCTTCGGGGTGCCGGCACCGTCGAGTTGGTACCAGTTGGTGCGCAGGCATGCGGTGACAAACGACTCCAGCGACCGCATGATCCGGTCTTCGTCCAAGGTCGTTGCCGCATCGAGGTGTTCGTGCACGTCGGCAGCGGCATCGGCGATCACCGCATCCCGGTCGTCCAGCTCGGGATCGAACCGTGCCCCGAAATAGCGCACGAGGGACTCGACGAACTCGGTGTGCCGCAGCAGGGTGTCGGTGACATAGTGCTCGGACAACCCCAGCCCGGCCTGGCGGACGAACCGGCTGGCCGCCCGGACGAGCACGATGTCGCGCCAGGACAACCCGGCCGTGAGGATCAGCTTCGCGTAGTCGTCGATCTCGAACCCGTGCAGCGCATGCGCTTCGAATGCCTCCGACACCAGGCTCAGTGACCGGCTCTGCCACACCTGCGGCGCCCGAAAAGTGAACTTGTGCAACGCCGCACTGCCGGACAGATCCGCAGGAAGCGGCAATGTCTCCCGGTCGGCGACACGGAGCCCGAAGTGCTCGAACATCGTGGCGACGTCGGCCAGCAGCGGCGTCGTCCCGGGCCAGAGGATCACCGCTTCGACGGTGCCATCGCGAGCAAGGTCGCACAGGAAGACCATTCGCGGTGTGTCGGAGCGGTCGCTGCTGGTGAGCAACAGCCGTCCGATCGCTTCGTTGACGTCCACAGCCAGTGGTGAGGTCAGTTGATCTGCCGTTGAGGCGCCATTGCCCATTGCAGCTTCCTTCCAACTCGGTCGATGCTGCAAGTGTGCGGCGAGCGGCGCCAAAACCGAGTTAGCCCACTGGGACAATCGCTCGCTCCGATTTGTACAACTCGGCCATGTTCGTCGGTGTGGTGTCGCTCATACAGTCCTCGGTAACCCGACTGAAGGACACGACATGACTGCTGTGCACACACCCGTCGGCGGACCGCAGCTCGAGCAGGTACGCCGCATCGTCACCGAGGTACCCGGACCCCGCTCCGAGGAACTCGCTGCCCGCCGATCCGCCGCCCTTCCGGCGGGGTTGACCAGCGGCGCGGGCATCTACACCGAGGCCGCCGGCGGGGGAGTGCTCGTCGACGTCGACGGCAACTCGTTCATCGACTTCGGCAGCGGTATCGCCGTGACCACCGTCGGCAACGCCGCCCCGCGGGTGGTCGAGCGGGCTTCCCGGCAGCTGGCGAAGTACACGCACACCTGTTTCCTCGCCATCCCGTACGAGCCGTACATCGCGGTGGCCGAGGCGCTCAACCGGCTCACCCCCGGTGATCACGAGAAGCGCACCGCGTTGTTCAACACCGGCAGCGAGGCGGTGGAGAACGCCGTCAAGTACGCGCGGGCGGCCACCGGCCGGCCCGCGGTGGTCACCTTCGATCACGCGTTCCACGGCCGCACCCTGATGACGATGACGATGACGGCGAAGAACCAGCCGTACAAGAGCACCTTCGGCCCGTTCGCGCCCGAGGTGTACCGCGCACCGATGGCCTACCCGTACCGGTGGCCGAGCGGCGCCGAGAACGCGGCCGACGAGGCGTTCACCCAGTTCGAGATGCTCGTCGATTCGCAGATCGGCGCCGACGCGGTGGCCTGCGTCGTGGTCGAACCGATCCAGGGCGAGGGCGGATTCATCGTCCCCGCCGAGGGCTTCCTGCGGCGGATCGCGGACTTCTGCCGGGACCGCGGGATCCTGTTCGTCGCGGACGAGGTGCAGGCCGGCATCGCCCGCACCGGTACCTGGTTCGCCTCCGAGCACGAGGGCGTCGTGCCCGACCTGGTCGTGACCGCGAAGGGCCTGGCCGGCGGGATGCCGCTCGCCGCGGTCACCGGTCGCGCCGACATCATGGACACCGCGCACGCCGGCGGGATCGGCGGCACCTACAGCGGCAACCCCGCCGCCTGCGAAGCCGCGCTCGGCGTCTTCGAGACCATCGAGGAAGACCACCTGCTCGAGCGGGCGCAGACCATCGGCGACCTCATGTTCCGCGAACTGCGCGACATCGCCGCCACCACCGACATCATCGGAGACATCCGCGGCCGCGGCGCCATGGTGGCGATCGAGCTCGTCCAGCCCGGCACCAAGACCCCCAACCGTGAGGCCGTCGCCGCGATCAACCGGTACTGCCTCGCCCACGGCCTGCTCACCCTGACCGCGGGCACCTTCGGCAACGTCCTGCGCTTCCTTCCCCCGCTGTCGATCTCGGACGAACTCCTCCTCGAAGGCTTCTCGGTTCTCCGCGACGCGTTCGCCGCTTTGTAGTACCCCGCACCCGAAGAAGGAACACCATCCCATGACCACCTTGACCGCGCCCCGGAAGACCGGCCCGCTGCGCCCCCTCGAGCTGTTCGGCACCGACCACCTCCTCGACAAGGACGAACGCGACATCGCCGCCACAGTGCGCAAGTTCGTCGACACCCGTCTGAAGCCGAATGTCGAAGACTGGTTCGAATCCGCCACGCTTCCGAAGGAACTGGCCAAGGAGTTCGGGCAGCTCGGTGTGCTGGGTATGCACCTGGACGGATACGGCTGCGCCGGAACCAATGCCGTCAGCTACGGCCTCGCCTGCCTCGAGCTCGAAGCCGGGGACAGCGGCTTCCGCAGCTTCGTCTCGGTACAGGGCTCGCTATCGATGTTCTCGATCTACCGCTACGGCTCGGAAGAGCAGAAGCAGGAGTGGCTGCCGCGACTGGCCGCCGGCGAGGCGATCGGCTGCTTCGGTCTGACCGAGCCCGACTTCGGCTCCAACCCCGCCGGCATGCGCACCCGGGCCCGCCGCGACGGCAGCGACTGGGTGCTCAACGGCACCAAGATGTGGATCACCAACGGCGGCCTCGCGGACGTCGCCACGATCTGGGCGCAGACCGATGAGGGTGTCCGCGGATTCCTGGTGCCGACCGACACGAAGGGATTCACCGCCAACAACATCCACAAGAAGCTGTCGCTGCGCGCCTCGGTGACCTCCGAGCTCGTGCTCGACAACGTGCGGCTCCCCGAGTCCGCACAGCTGCCCGAGGCCCGCGGCCTGAGCGCACCGCTGTCGTGCCTGAACGAGGCCCGCTTCGGCATCGTGTTCGGGGCCCTGGGCGCAGCCCGGGACAGCCTCGAAGCCGCGATCGACTACGCCGGCTCCCGCGAGGTGTTCGACAAGCCGCTCTCGAGCTTCCAGCTCACCCAGGAGAAGTTCGCCAACATGACCCTCGAGCTCGGTAAGGGCCTGTTGCTGGCACTGCACCTGGGCCGGATGAAGGACAACGGCGGAGTACTGCCGGAGCAGATCAGCCTCGGCAAGCTCAACAACGTCCGCGAGTCCATCGCCATCGCCCGCGAGTGCCGCACGGTGCTCGGCGGCAGCGGCATCACCCTCGAATACCCGCCGCTGCGGCACGCCAACAACCTCGAGTCTGTCCTCACCTACGAGGGCACCAGCGAGATGCACATGCTCTCGATCGGCAAGGCACTGACCGGGCAAGCAGCCTTCCGCTGACCAGCCGCGCGCCCACTCTCGCAAACCAATCCCGCACCAGAGGTGAAATCGACATGACCACACCCACGCAACTGCGCCATCTCGTCGACGGACAGTGGCTCGACGGCGGCGGCGACACCGTCGCCAGCACCAACCCGGCCGAGCCGAACGTCGTCGTCGCCCAGGGACGACTGGCCGAGACCACGGAACTCGACGGCGCCGTGGCGGCAGCCCAACGGGTCAAGCGAGAGTGGGCGCGCACCCCCGCGCACGAGCGGGGCGCGATCCTCGTGCGTGCCGCGACCATCGTGGAGAACGCGGCCCAGGACTGGGGCACCGAACTCGCCCGCGAAGAAGGCAAGACCAAACCCGAAGGCATCGGCGAGGTACTGCGCGCGGCCCAGATCCTGCGCTACTACGGTAACGACGCCGACCGCGACGCTGGCGAGGTCTTCTCCTCGCCGCGACGGGGCGAGCGCATCCTGGTCACCCGCAAACCCATCGGCGTGGTCGGTGTCATCACCCCCTTCAACTTCCCGATCGCCATCCCGACCTGGAAGATCGCCCCGGCCCTGACCTACGGCAACACCGTGGTCTGGAAACCGGCCAGCACCGTGCCGCTGCTGGCGATGCGCCTGGCCCAGGCCCTCACCGACGCCGGCCTGCCCGGCGGTGTGCTGAACCTGGTGATCGGGAACGGCGCCGTCGGCAACGGCATCGTCGAACACCCCGGCATCGACGCGATCACCTTCACCGGCTCCACCGGGGTCGGCCGCAAGATCGCCGCCGCCGGCGCCGCCCGCGGGGCCCCGGTGCAGGCGGAGATGGGCGGCAAGAACGCCGCCGTCGTCCTCGGCGACGCCGATCTCGAACTGGCCGCCGAACAGGTAATGTTCGGGGCCTTCCGCTCGACCGGGCAGAAGTGCACCGCCACCTCCCGGCTGATCGTCACCGACGACATCGCCGAGGATTTCCTCGCCGAACTCGGCAAACGCGCCGACGCGATGAACGTCGGCAACCCCGTTCAGGACGGCACCGAGATGGGACCGGTGGTGAACGCCGCCGCCCGCACCTCGATCCAAGCGGGCATCGATCGCGCCTTCGAACAGGGCGCGCGGCGCATCGCCGGCGGCCACGCATACGCCGAGGGCACCTTGGCAACAGGGTTTTTCGTTCCCCCGACCATCCTCGAGCTGCCTTCGCAGTCGCCCGACGTCTGGCGGGAGGAACTGTTCGGCCCCGTACTGGCGGTCCGGCGAGTACGCACCGTCGACGAGGCCTTCGCCCTGGCGAACGACAGCGAATTCGGTCTCTCCGCCGCCATCTTCACCCAGGACCTCACCCGCACACTGGACGCCATCGACGACATCGATGTCGGCATCTTGCACATCAACTCCGAATCCGCCGGCGCCGACCCCCACGTCCCGTTCGGCGGGGCGAAGAAGAGCGGATACGGTCCGAAGGAACAGGGCCGCTCGGCCCGGGAATTCTTCACCCACACCACCACGGTGTACCTGCGCGGCGGGCAGGCCCGGATATGAGCCCCGGCGCACTCGACGGCATCGTCGTCGCCGACTTCAGCCGGGTCCTCGCCGGCCCCTACGCCACGATGCTCCTCGGTGACCTCGGTGCCGAGATCATCAAGATCGAACGCCCGGGCACCGGCGACGACACCCGCGCGTGGGGCCCGCCCTTCGACCACGAAGGCAACGCCACCTACTTCAACTCGGTCAACCGCAACAAGACCTCGGTGGTGCTGGACCTGGGCAACGATGACGACCGCGCCCGCGCCCGCGATCTGGTCCGCCGCGCCGATGTCGTGGTCGAAAACTTCCGGGCCGGGACCATGGAGCGGCTCGGCCTCGGCTATGACGACCTGCGAGAGGTCAAGCCGGACCTGATCTATTGCTCGATCACCGGGTTCGGCAATCAGGGCGGCGCCGCGCTGTCCGGCTACGACCTGCTCGTCCAGGCGGTCGGCGGCCTGATGAGCATGACCGGCCCCGAACCGGGCGCCCCGACCAAGGTCGGTGTCGCTCTGGTCGACGTGCTCACCGGGCTGCATGCCTCAACCGGCATTCTCGCTGCCCTGCATCACCGCACCGCGACCGGTGAAGGCCAGCGCGTCGACACCAACCTGCTCTCAGTACTGCTGTCGTCGCTGGTCAACCAGGCGTCCGGCTACCTCGGTGCCGACAAGATCCCCACGATTCTGGGCAATCGGCATCCCAGCATCGCCCCGTACGAGGTCTTCCCGACCGCCGACCGCCCGATCGCGCTCGCCGTCGGCAACGACAAACAATTCACCCAGCTCTGCGCCGCCCTCGGTGTCCCGGAACTGGCGACCGACGAGAGATTCGAGACCAACACCGCACGGGTGGCCCACCGAGCGCAACTGTTCGACGTCGTCAGCGCCCGCTTCGCGGCCCATGGCGCCGACCATTGGTTCCACACCCTGAGCGCCCGGGGAGTGCCCGCCGGGCCGATCAACGACATCGCCGAAGCATTCGACTTCGCCAAGCACCTCGGCCTCGACACCGTCGTCGACGTCCCCGGCAGCAGCACCCCCCAGGTTGCCAACCCGATCTCCCTGTCCCGCACACCGGTGCAATACCGCAGTGCGCCACCACGTCTCGGAAGCGGTCAGGAGATTCGCGCATGAACATCGATCCGGTCACGCTCACCGATGTGCTCCCCGACGGGGCCCAGCAGGGGATGGGCCCACTGATCACCGTTGTGGTGCCTCTGAACTTTCCCGGCCTGACGACCGAGGCCCGCGACCTGATCGTGCGTTTCACCAGCTCTGCGCTGACCACGCTGGTGGAGCTGGGAGCTCGGGTCACCGTCATCGACATCTCCCGCGACGCACCCTTCTCCATCGACGAGGAGACCGACGGGGTGATGCTGCTCGGTGGGGGAGATGTCGATCCCACCCTCTACGGGCACACCGAGTACGTCGGCAACCTCTACGGCGTCGACCGCGGAACCGATGAACGCACCCTCTCTGCGATCGACCTCGGGTTCAAGCTCGAGGCACCGATGCTCGGCATCTGCCGCGGCTCCCAGATGATCAACCTCGCCTGCGGTGGAACACTGATCCCGGATCTGGGGGAGGACAATCCGCACCGGGGCGGGGACGGGGAGCCGATGTTCCTCGACGACACGGTGATCGTCGCCGAAGGCTCTCGGCTCGAACAGATCCTGTCCCGATCCCAGGTGATCGTCCGCAACGGACACCACCAAGCGGTCGGCGAGGTCGGGGAGGGACTGCGAGTGACCGCCCGGGGCCTCGACGGTGTCGTCGAGGCAGTCGAACACGAGAGCAAATGGATCGTGGGTGTGCAATGGCACCCCGAGGACACCGACGGATCGGCCGAGGACCGCACAGCCCTGTTCCGCGCATTCGTCCAGCGTTCAACGGCGCACGCTGAGACCCAAAGGCGAAACCGAGCCGGTTCCGCGGTGTAAGGAACTCCAGCACAACTGGATCCCTGGTTGAGGCCGGGCGACGCTCGATCAGCGCGCCCGGCCTCACTCGTGCGCACCTGGACCGAAGAATCTGCGGGGTTGACGGTTTCGCCGCGCCTGGCTGTCCGCCATCGCAGTGGGGGACTGCTGTCGCTACCTGGCGGGATCACCACGGTCGGTGTCCGATGCCCCGGGGCGCCCACCCCGCATTGCGATTGGCGTGTCGGGTCTAGTCCGCCCGGTGAAGCGGTACCAGCGCCCAGGGAGTGGCCCGCACCGGCACTGCCACGCCCGACCGGGCACGGGAGGGGACTTTGGATCCGGTGATGTATTCCGGGTCGTTTCCCACGATGACCCGGCCGTCGGCATTGACCAGGACCAGGCCGGATCCCGCGAGGCGAAGCTGCGGCCACAACCTCGATTCGATACTCGACACGGGGACATCGGCGCCGGCAATACCGAGGAAGGTCCCGTCGGCGAGCCGGATGGGCACGGCGAAGGTGCACACGTACAGGTCGACGCCGGTGTAGTCGAGATACGGTCCGTAGACCCATTTCTCGTTCCGATCGCGGGGAATAGTGAACCATTCCATGTCGGAGTAGTCGTAGTAGTACTCACTGCGCGGATTGAGGTCGAGAACGAGCCGCTGTGAAACGGGGCGGTCGCCCCCGTCTGCGCGCCACCATTCGAGGTAGTGCTGTCGATCGGCGAGGCTGCCGTCGGCCATGACCACTCCCGCGCCGTTGAACAGCGGGCCCCGGGCGTCGAGTTCGCCGACCACGGCGCTCTTGAGTGACTCGAGATCCGACGACCGCGGTGACGTTCCGTCGGCCTGCAACCTGGTCCACAGCTCGATCAACGCGTCGCCGATCGAGACGAGCGAACCGTAGATCAGCTCGACGAGGTCCGTCGTCGCTTCCCCGACCGAGTCGACCGCCGCCGGCAGCCGAGAGTCATCGACAGGGCTCATTCGTTCCTCAGCTCCATACGTAATTTGATCAGCCGGCGAATATGGGCAGCGCTGTGTGATTCTGCCAGTTCCCGTGCCAGATCCGGATTCTCGACTTCGATCGCATCCACCAGAGCGTGGTGGGTGTTGGCTTCCGCGGCCGGATCGACCGCTACCTGCGGAAGCCAGATCATTGCCGACAACTCAGCTTGCAATCCGACCTCGGTTCGGGTCAACCGCGAGGACTGCGAGCTCACGGCGACCTCGATGTGGAAGCGGCTGTCGGCGCGTCGGCACTCGAAGGGGTCTGCCGTCTCCCGCATCCTGGTCACCAGCGCCCGCAACCGGGTCACATCGGCGGTCAGGCTGCGGCGGGCCGCCAGGGCGGCGGCTGCGCCGGAGACCGCGAAGTGTTCGTCGCCGATGTCTCGCAGTTCTTCCACGCTCAGCTGCTGCAGCCTGGTCAGCGAGTTGCTCTGGACTACGTCGGCCGATGCCTTGACGAAACTGCCACCGCCGCGCCCACGCTTGGTGTACACGAGCCCCTCGTTGCGGAGCACCGCCAGCGCCTCACGCAGGGTCACCGTGGACACCCCGAGCTGACCGGCGAGGTCCAATTCGGGGGGCAACTGCTCACCGTCGACCATCACACCGAGCCCGATAGCTGCGGAAATGCGCTGCACAACGGCATCCGTGCGAGGGCCACCGCCGTCGAGTGGGGCAAGAACAGCACCGAGGGCAGTCAAGCCTCCAAGCTGGTCGATCGCCACCGCTTACCCCCTGAGGTCGTAGAGCTAAACACGATCGTAACCCTGACGCCTTGAACTATGAACTATCACTCTATATGTTTAAGGGGTGGATGTGACCGGCCCCACAAAACCGGACATTCAACCCTCACGGCCCGCGGTACCCCCCGACCGAAAGAACGAGTCCCGTGTCCCAGAAACTTCCCCAGCGTCCTGACGACGCTATTTCCGACGACGACGCCCAACTCGCCGCCCTCGGCTTCGAGTCCGAGTTCAAACGAGACATGAGCCTGTGGGCCAACTTCTCCCTCGGCTTCACCTATCTGTCCCCGGTCGTCGGCATCTACACCGTCTTCGCGATCGCGCTGGTCGCTGCCGGACCGCCGATGATCTGGAGCCTGCTGATCGCCGGTGTCGGCCAGTTCCTGGTGGCCCTGGTCTTCAGCGAGGTCGTCGCACAGTTCCCCGTCGCCGGCGGTGTGTACCCCTGGGCCCGCCGTTTGTGGGGCCGGAAGTGGGCATGGATGACCGGCTGGGTGTACCTATTCGCCCTGCTCGCCACGATCGCCGGCGTCGCCTACGGTGCAGGTCCGTTCGTCGCCACCGTGGTCGGGTTCACCCCCTCGGTGACCACCACCATCGTCTGCGCCCTCGCGGTGCTGATCCTTGCCACGGTCATCAACTTCGGTGGCACCAAGATCCTGGGTTACGCCGCGATCTTCGGCTTTGCCGCCGAACTGGTGGGCGCCCTCATCGTCGGCATCTGGCTGCTGGTCGCCGAACGCCACCACGGCCTGGGGGTTCTCTTCGACAGCTTCGGGGCGCAAGGCTCACACAGCTTCCTGTACGCGTTCCTCGCCGCCAGCCTGATCGGCGTCTTCCAGTACTACGGTTTCGAGGCCTGCGGCGACGTCGCCGAGGAAGTCAAGAATCCTGGCATTCAGATCCCGAAGTCCATGCGCCGCACCATCTACATCGGTGGCGCCGCGGCAACCTTCGTGTGCCTGAGCCTGATCCTGTCCGTGGTCGACTTCGGCGCCGTCATCAGCGGCGACGACCCGGATCCGGTCGCGACCATCCTCAGCGACGCGTTCGGACCGATCGGCTCGAAGATCGTCGTCGTCGTCGTGCTGATCTCGTTCGTCTCCTGCGCACTGAGCCTGCAGGCGGCGGCAAGCCGGTTGATCTACTCCTACGCCCGCGACGGAATGATCGTCGGCAGCCGGCTCTGGTCGAAGTTCGACCACCACCGCGCCGTCCCGCCCTACGCGCTGCTGTTCGCCGCCGTCGTCCCCGGCATCTTGATCGTCGGGTCGGCAGTGTCCACCGACGCCCTGACCAAGCTGATCAGCTTCGGCGCCATCGGCATCTACATCGCCTTCCAAATGGTGGTCTTCGCCGCACTGCGGGCCCGCATCAAGGGCTGGATCCCGAACGGGAAATACCAGCTCGGCAAGTGGGCCATGCCGGTCAACATCGGCGCCCTCGTCTACGGCGTCGCCGCCATCATCAACATCAGCTGGCCGCGCACTCCCGACGCCGCCTGGTACGACAACTACATCGTCGCCCTGTTGTGTGCCGCGGTCATCGGATCCGGCCTGCTCTACATGGTCCTCGCCCGTTCCCACAACAACGGAACCGCGCCCTTCGGCGACGCGATCCGCAAGCGCCCCAGTCCCACTCACGCGACTTCTCCCGAACCGCAGCCCGAACCCGCAGGAGCCACCGATGTCCACTGATCAACTGACCGACGCGCCGTTTCTGAACCTGGCCGACCCCACCTTCTCGGTGCAGTCCGATGCCGTCCGTCAGGCGCGCGAGGCCAGCTGGTTCGCCCACACCAGCTACGGACTCGCCGTCCTGCGGTACGACGAGGTCAGCAAGCTGATGAAGGACCGGCGCCTGCGGCAGGGAAGCTGGGCGTGGCCGGCGCACAACGGAGTCAACGAAGGCCCGTTCGCGCACTGGTGGTCGAGTGCCCTGCTCAACCTCGAAGGCGACGACCACCATCGCCTGCGTCGGCTGATGAACCCCGCCTTCTCCCCGAAACTCATCGGCGGCCTGGTTCCTAGGTTCCAGGCGCTTGCGAACGAGCTGATCGACGGATTCCACGAGCGCGGCCGCTGCGACTTCGCCTCCGAGTTCGCCGAGCCCTACGCGGCCCGCGTCATCGCGATCATGCTCGGTATCCCCGAGGGTGAATGGAAGAAGATCGCCGCCTGGTCCAACGACATCGGGCTGGCCCTGGGCGTCACACTCAAGCAGGACCTCGCCAAGGTCGAGGCCGCACTCGAAGGGCTCTACGAGTACGCCGACGAACTGATCGCCGACCGGCGCAAGAACCCGGGCGACGACTTCGTCAGCCGACTCGTCCTCGCCGAACGCGACGGTGAACACCTCAGCCACGACGAGCTGCGCGTGTCGCTGGTCCTGCTGATCTTCGGCGGGATGGACACCACCCGCAACCAGCTGGGCTTGGCGTTGCAGACGTTCATGAAGTACCCGGACCAGTGGAAGCTGCTCGCCGAACGCCCCGAACTCGGCAAGGCGGCGGTGGAAGAGGTCATGCGCGTCAACCCGACCGTCACCTGGGTGACCCGTGAGGCGCTCGAAGACTTCGAGTACCAGGGCCTCGAGATCAAGGCCGGCACCACCATCCACCTGCTGTCCGAATCCGCCGGTACCGACCCGCGAGTGATCGAGGGCGAGCCCTTCGACCTGACCGCGGAGCGGGTGCCGCACTTCGGTTTCGGTGGCGGCGCGCATCACTGCCTCGGCCACTTCGTCGCCCGCTCCGACATGAGCGAGGCACTGCCCCTGCTGGCCCAGCGGCTGAAGAACCCGACCATCGACGGTATCGCCACCTGGCTGCCGCTCAGCGGCAACACCGGCCCGATCTTCCTGCCGATCGCGTTCGAGCGCGGTTGACACGCACCACCATCACTTCGTTTTCGGTAAGAGAGGTAAAAGAAATGGACGTTCGCGTCGACTACGGAATGTGCCAGGACCACGGGCAGTGCGCCATCGCCGCGCCCAAGGTCTTCCAGATGGATGACGACGGGAAGCTTGTGTACGACAAGCACCCCGACGACTCCCAGCGCGACGAGGTGGAAGAGGCCGCCGACGTCTGCCCCGTGCAAGCGATCTTCCTCGACGAGAGCTGAACCGATGCCTTCGCACGTTGTCATCGTCGGTGGATCGATGGGCGGTCTCCGCGCAGCCGAACAACTGATCGCGAACAAGTTCGACGGAATCGTCACCATCGTCGGCGACGAAAAGCACATGCCGTACAACCGCCCGCCCCTGTCGAAGGACGTGCTCGCCGCCGAACGAGACGAACAGAACTCCACCCTCGACCACTGGCATTCCTCGGTTGCCTTCCGACAGCGCAAGAGCATCGCCGACGTTCGCTGGCGACTCGGATCCCCCGCCGTCTCCAGCGACCTGACGGCCAAGACCGTCACCCTCGCCGACGGTGAGGTACTGCACTACGACGGATTGGTCGTCGCCACGGGCCTGCGCCCCCGGCGTCTGGACCTGCCCGGCCCACAGTCTGGGCGACACGTCATCCGCACCCTCGACGACGCCATCGGACTGCGCGCCGAGCTGCAACCGGGAACCCGGGTGATCGTCGTCGGCGGCGGATTCATCGGCTGCGAGACCGCAGCAACCGCCCGCAAGCTCGGGTGCGAGGTGCACATCGTCGAGCCGATGGCCGTCCCGATGATCCGCCCCCTCGGGGAGGAATTCGGCAATGCACTGCGCAGAGTCCACGAAGCTTCAGGCGTGCACGTCCACACCGGGGTGTCGGTCGAAGAAACGGTGGGCGGCGCCGATGATCCCAGCCGATTGTCCGCGGTGATCCTGACCGACGGCACCCGGCTCGGCGCCGACGTGCTGATCGAATCGGTCGGCTCGCACCCGAACGTCGAATGGCTCGACGGCAACGACCTCGATCTGAGCAACGGTGTCCTGTGCGACAACCACATGCGCGTCGAATCCCGCCCCGACGTCGTCGCCGTCGGCGACATCGCCCGGTTCCCCGACCCCGCCACCGGGAACATCCCGCGGCGCATCGAACACTGGTGCATCCCCACCGACACCGCCAAACGCGCCGCCGCCACCCTCATCGCACATCTGAGCGACGAACCGGGCCCGGACGCCCCCTTCTCCCCGCTGCCTTCATTCTGGAGCGACCAGTTCGGGCTCCGGCTGCAGGGCTACGGCTCACCCGGCGACGCCGACCACATCTCGGTGCTCGAGGGGGACCTGGCGGCGCCGGTCGATCAGGATCCGTCCGCCTTGGACGGCACTGTGGTCGGCTACTACCAGGGCAGCCGGCTGGTCGGAGTGGTCATGCTCTCGCCCTCGCCGGTCACCGCCCGCAAGTATCGCGAGGCCGTCGAAACCTCCCGCACCACCGTCCTCACAGCTTGACCCCGCGACCTACTTACACCACGAGGAGACATCCGATGACGTCATTGGATCAGCACCGAGAACTCAATTCGTCGGATGCCCGCATCGCAGACATCGAAAAGCAGATGACCTCTGCCGGTGTCGAATACATCTACTACCAGGTCGTGACCCTCACCGGCCGCACCGTCGCCAAGGTGGTCCCCGCCCGGCACCTGCGCCGCAACCTGGTCAAGGGCGTGCAGTTCCACCGCACCGCCATGGTCGACCTGCACACTGACCGCACCGGACAGCTGCTCGGTGGCGGTGTCGACGCGGCCGAGTTCACCGCGATCCCAGATCTGGACACTTTCGCGGTACTGCCCTGGGACACCACCGTCGCCCGGTTCTTCTGCACCACCTACGAACCCGACCACATCCCCGAGGTCGGTGGCGACTACCTCGCCACCGACACCCGCAGCACCCTCATCCGGGCACACAACCAGTTCACCGCCGACACCGGTCTGGTCCTCAAGAGCGGCTGCGAACCGGAAATGACCTGGCTCGGGGAAAGTGTCGAGGTCAAGGTCCGGCCGGGCGGCAGCGCCGCCTACCAGACCGCGAACCTCGAACTGATGCGCCCGATCTACCAGAGCATCATGACCTACGCCCACGCCCTCGGGTTCGACATGATCGAGGGAGACTACGAAGATCCCGGGCAGCTCGAGCTGAACTGGCAATTCGACCGGTGCACCGACACCGCCGATCGCCTGATCACCTACCGGCAGATCTGCCACCAGGTCGCCAAAGAACACGGGGTGATCGCCAGCTTCATGCCCAAGCCCGCGACCGGCTCCATGGGCAACGGCTGCCACCACAACGTCAGCCTGTGGAACGGCGACGAGAACGTCCTCGAAGAGCCGGGTCGCCGCGAACTGCACCTGAGCAAGATCGGCCAGCACGCCCTCGGAGGCATGCTCGCCCACGCCTCCGGATCGATCGCGATCATGGCCTCGACGGTCAACTCCTACAAGCGATTCTGGGACGGCGGCCAGTTCGCCCCGACCGCCGTGAACTGGGGCATGGACAACAAGACCTGCACCGTCCGGCTCTCCGCCGTCGGCCGGCTCGAGTACAAGATCCCCGACGCCAGCGTCAACCCCTACCTCTCCCACACCGTGCTGCTCGCCGCCATCAAGGACGGCATCGACAACGCCACTGACCCGGGCGACCCCCAGGTCGGTAGCAGCTACGGCGACAACACCTACGAAACGTTGCCACTCACACTCGGAGACGCGGTGAAGGCCTTCAACGACAACGACGTCATCCGAGGCAGCCTCGCCCCCGAACTGGCCGACCAGTACTCGGCCGTGAAATTCGACGAATGGGCCCGCGCCTGCGGCGCCGTGACCGACTTCGACCGCGACATGTACCTGGAGTTCCTGTGACCAACGAACTGAGACTGATCTGCGTCGACCTGCCCGCACCCCCGCTGTTCGACAAGGCGGCCTCCGACGGCACCCGCACCGGTTACGAACCCTCAGCCGCCGAACTGGTCGCCGGCGTGCTCGGTAAGACGGTGCGCTGGGTCGTCACCTCCTGGAGCGACATGGTTCCCGCCCTGCAGGAAGGCCGGGGCGACGGCATCTGGTGCGGCCAGGGCATCACCCCCAGTCGGGCGGAGTTGGTCGACTTCACCCGCCCCTACGCCATCTTTGACGAATCGGTACTCGTTCTCGCGGACAGCGGCATCGGCTCCGAACGCGACCTGGCCGGAAAGCGAGTCGGGGCGATTGCCGGCAGCACGAACCTCGCCCTCGCCGAAACCTTCCCCGACGTCACCACCGTGCCCTTCGGCGGCGCCACCGACGATGTGCTCGGGGACATGGTCCAGGCCCTGCGCAACGGCGAGGTCGACGCCGTCGTCGACGACGATGTCGCCCTCGTACCGCTCGGGGAGCAGGCCGATCTGTCGGTCGCGTTTACCGTCGCCACCCGCAACCGGTGGGGTGTCTCGGTCGCCAAGGGCAACGACGCGCTCCGGACCGACCTCGACGCCGCCCTGAACAAGGTCATCGCCGACGGCTCGCTCGCGGCGCAGTGGGCACGGTGGATGCCCACGCTGCCCTTCCCGCTCGCCGCCGATGAGTGAGACCGACGGCCACGCCCGGCCGCTGATCGCCGTCCCCGGCATTCGCTCCGCCTCCATTGCCGGTCTGCGACGCTCCGGAACGGTCGCCGCCGACAAGATCCTCGAGGCGATCTTCCGGGCCGGGGGCGACCCGGTCATCGTGCCCCCGGGGCCCGGAATCACCCACCGTCTGGCACCCTTCGACGGTGTGGTCCTGCCCGGCGGCGCCGACCTCGACCCTGCCACCTACGGCGCCGAACGTGACCCCCGCACGGAGGCATCGGATCCGGTGCAGGATGAATTCGATCTGACCACGGCGCGGGCAGTGATCGAGCTTGAACTGCCCTTCCTCGCGATCTGCCGCGGCATGCAAGTGGTCAACGTGGCGCTCGGCGGCACCCTGGACCAGCACCTACCCGACAGCCACATCTGGCATCGCGAATGCATGCACCAGGTCTGGATGGAATCGGGCTCGGCGGTCGCACAAGCGATGGGCGGGAACGTCGTCGAGGTCTCTTCCTATCACCACCAGGCTGTCGACAGGCTCGGAGCCGGGCTGCAGGTCGTGGGACGCGCCGAGGACGGCTGCATCGAGGTACTCGAGCACGAAAGTGCCCCGATGCTCGGCGTGCAGTGGCACCCCGAAGACAACGCCGACACCGCACCGCACCAGCAAGCACTGTTCGACGCCACGGTCGAGCGCGCGCGACTCGCCCAGGCACGACGCGACGAACTCGGCCACGCCCTCGTCCGAACGAAGGAGAACTGACCATGACCGCCACCGTGCCCACCGAGGTGGACCGCCTGCTCGAGACGGCCCGGAGCCTGACTCTGCGAACCGATGCCTTCATCGACGGCACATTCGTGCCCGCCCTCGCCGGCAGACGCTTCGACTGCATCTCACCCCGCGACGGCCGGGTCCTGACCACCATCGCCGAAGGCGACCGCGAGGACATCGACCGTGCCGTCCGGTCCGCGCGTCGCGCCTTCGAAGACGGCCGCTGGGCCAAGCAACATCCCCGCGACCGCCGCCGAGTGCTGCAGGCCCTCGCGCGGCTGATCGAGCAGCACGCCGACGAACTCGCCCTGCTCGAGTCGCTGGACATGGGCAAGCCGGTCGCCGACGCCCGCGCCGTCGACATCCGGGTCACGGTGCAGTGCTTCGACTTCTACGCCGAAGCGATCGACAAGCGCTACGACGAGGTCGCCCCGACCGACAGCACCACCTTCGCGACCATCACCCGCGAGCCCTACGGTGTGGTCGCCGCGATCGTGCCGTGGAACTTCCCGCTCATGCTCGCGGCCTGGAAACTCGCCCCCGCCCTCGCGGTCGGCAACAGCGTTGTCCTCAAACCGGCCGAAGCGTCGTCGCTGACCGCGATCAGGCTCGCCGAGCTCGCCGCCGAGGCCGGCCTGCCCGACGGCGTCCTCAACGTAGTCCCCGGTTTCGGTGCCACCGCCGGGGCCGCGCTCGGTCTTCATCCCGACATCGATGCGATCACCTTCACCGGCTCCGGTCCGGTCGGGCGGACCCTGCTGCGCGCGTCCGCCGATTCGAACCTGAAAGAGGTCTCCCTCGAACTCGGCGGGAAGAGCGCCCAATTGGTTCTCGAGGACGCCACCGAACTCGACAACATCGCAGCATCCGTTGCGAGTGGGATCTTCTTCAACCAAGGGGAAGTCTGCTCGGCCGGGTCCCGGCTCGTCGTTCATCGCTCCCGCAAGGACGAACTCATCGAGCACCTGCTCCGGGCCTCCGCCAAGATGACAGTCGGTGATCCCCTGGACCCGCGGACGTCCGTCGGCGCACTGGTGGAGGAAAAGCACCTGCACCGCGTCCTCGGATACATTGCAACAGCCACCGACGAGGGCGCGACCACCCTCACCGGCGGCGCGCAGGCACGCATCGATTCCGGTGGGTACTACGTCGAACCGACGATCTTCGACAACGTCACCCCGGAGATGACGATTGCAAACGAGGAAGTGTTCGGCCCGGTGCTCTCCGTCCTGACCTTCGACGACATCGACGAGGGTGTGCGGATCGCGAACAGTACGCAATACGGCCTCGCCGCGGCGGTCTGGACCACCAGCCTGTCGAACGCGCACCTCGTCTCTCGCGCGCTGTGCGCGGGAACGGTGTGGGTCAACAACTACGACGGCAGCGACATCACCGTCCCGTTCGGGGGATACAAGCAGTCGGGGTTCGGTGCCCACGACAAATCGCTCCACGCGCTCGACAAGTACACCACGCTCAAGAGCACCTGGATGAAGTTGTAGAACCGAGTTCCGGCCGGGGATGCACGCCGCCACCGTCGTCGGCGTGCATCCCCTACCCCACCGACACCGCCCCCAGCACCATGCCGCCCACACCAAGCCAGTTTATGAAATGGTGAAATGCACGGACACCGCTCCAACCGAACGGAATTCGCGTGACCAACATCATGGCGATCGGCGCGAGATCCGAATTCCTTCGATACCTGCACCAGGCACTGGGTCACCATGGCCACAATCTGGCGACCTCCGTACCGGGAGACCACGCTGTCCGGGCCGTGACCTCCCTGCATCCCGATGTCATCCTGCTGGACTGGAGTTCCACCGACCGAATCGCATTGGGCCAGCTCGAACAACTGCGAGCCTGGACCCGGGCGCCGGTCGTTGTTCTCTCCGACAACGACGAGGTCGGCGCCATGGTCGACGCGTTCGATCACGGCGCCTACGACTACATGACCAAGCCGTGCGCAATCAGCGAACTTGTTGCCCGCCTGCACGCTGCGTACCGCCGTCGCCCACCCCGCCCACCGGTAGACCCCGTCATCGACGCCGCCTCGTTCTCGGTCGACATCGGCGCACAGACCGTGACCAGAGACGGACAGCGCGTTGAACTGACCGCCACGGAATGGAAACTCCTCGAAGTTCTGCTCAGGCACCGGGGGACGACCGTGAGCTCCCGCACCCTGCTCTGCGCCGTATGGGGGCCTGCGTATACCCACGAAGCGCACTACGTGCGCATATATCTGCACCGCCTCCGGCAGAAGCTCGAGCGCGACCCGAACCACCCGCGGCACCTCGTGACCCAGGCCCGCAAGGGTTACCGGTTCGTCCCCTGACACACGCCCGAGCGACGTCAGCGTCCTTCCTCCCCCATGGTTCGGAGGAGTTCGCGCGCCTGGACGGCAACCCACAGTTCGGCTCGGACGTACGCTGAGTCGAGCTCCCGCCCAGTCAGTTCGGCGATCTTGACGAGCCGATTACGCAAGGTGTGGCGATGAACGCCGAGCGCCGCCGCGGCCGTCTCGGTGTGGCCGTTGTGCTCGAGGAACGCGGTGAGGGTGGACACCAAACTGCTCGACGCCGGGTGTGCGGCATCGTAGGTGTCCACAGCGGCGAGCATGGACTGTTCCAACGCGCGCAGTTCGGCGGGGCTCTGGCTGCCGAGGAGCAAGGAGAAGGTGCCGAGTTCGGCGAAGTCGGTGATCCGATCGGTCTGCAGACGCCCGGCACGGGCCGCGGCGGTCGCCTGCCGCACGCTCAACGCGGCGGTGAAGATCGGCGTGGGCAGACCCCGCCCACCGCCCAGTGGGCGTTCCAGCTGTGCACCTACCTGCTGCTGTAGGTGCAGCCCCACCTCGTGGGAGCGTTCTTCCGGGACGATCACGATCAGATCGTTCTCGGTCGGCACCATCAGGTACGGCGTGGACTGCCCGGTCAGTGCCGCGGCTATTTGCCGTTCGGCAGCGAGCAGCGGGCCGACGTTGGTCAGTATGAGCGCGACCACCTGTGAGTCTGTGTCGAACCCGAAGTATCGGAGCAAGCTGACATCGAGGTCGCCGCCGAGATCGAGCAGAGCTCGGGTCACAGCCGCCCGGAGTCGCTGTTCGGCATCGACGACCTTGGCGGGCTTGCCCAATTCGATCGATACCAAGGACACCGCATGGGCGACGAGCAGTCGGTCGGACGCAGACAGGAGGTCATCGGAGCTGACAGCGAGGTAGCCGTGGAGATCCTGTGCGGCCGAGACGGTCTGCACCGTGCAGTATCCGTGATCGTCGGCGACGACCTTGCTCGTCGGACGCCTCCGGCCCGGCGTCGACCGCGCCGTACTGGCCACCTCCCGGGCGTGACGGATTACCCGCACCGAATCCGCACCGTGCACGGCCAGGACCTGACTGTCGGAGTCGATGACGGCAACGGTCGAGGACAGGACCCGACCGAGCATCGAGATGACCGCGGGTATGCCACCGCGCAGCGTCGCGCGGGCGAGCTTCTCCTGGTGGTCGACCACCCGTTGAACGCCGCGAAGTTGATCGGCGGTCAACTCGTCGATCACCGCCCGGGTGATGGCGATGAACGGTGTCGAGGCCGGTACCGCGAGGATCGGCAGGCCGAAGGCGTCGCCGGCGGTCAGGACGCCATCGGGTACCCGCTCGAAGGTCGTGCCGGTGTCGAATGCCAGGGCGACGGTACCGGCTTGCACCAGTCGGGCCACGTAGTTAAATTGCTCCTCTGCTGTGGGGCCGATCTTCAGGCCGGTCGTCATGACCAGCTCCCCACCGGAGATCCACGGCGTCGGATCGGCGAGTTCGATGGGATGTGCCCAATCGATCACACGATCGGCACCCTCTCGGCCTGCCACGAGTGACAACCCCAGGTCGCTGTGTTGGGTCAGTCGACGCACTGTGAGCGTCACGGTGTCACTCGCTCCTCCGGTACCCGTCGAGCACGGTCAGGCAACTACTCGCCCCGGCGATTCTAGGGCTGATCTGCTACCGAACGCCCTCCGGGCGATGGCGACCCGGCACCGTCAATCGGACGGGTAGATACCGCTCCATACATTAAAACATTGATAGCATAGTTTAACTATATGACACTGTCCTCAGACGACGGAGCGTGATCCACGCGGACAGCCGGTTCGTCCCCGCTGGTCCCGACAGGCAACCTATGCGATGAAGCCACCCTGATAATGTCGAACAGAGGGAGAACCATGCCAGCCAACCGAATCAGTCGGTCATCGTCGGCGGAGCACGGACGCCGGTCGGCCGGTTCATGGGCTCGCTCCAAAATTTCAGCGGCGCCGACCTCCGAGCTCTGGCCATCAAGGCGGTGCTCGAGCGCACCGGAGTAGCCGCTGCGGACATTGATTACGTCGTCATGCGGCAAGTTCTCACCGCCGGGACCGGTCAGATACCGGCTCGCCGGGCCGCGACCGCAGCCGGCCTTCCGATGTCGGTGTCCGCCGTCAACGTCAATAAGGTGTGTCTGTCCAGAATCGACTCGATCGTGATGGCAGACATGCTCATTCGCGCGGGCATTTTCCACGTCGTCGTGGCCGGGGGACAGGAATCGATGACCAACGCGCCGCATCTGCTCCCGAAGAGCCGGACCGGTCACAAGTACGGCGCCGCAAAGCTGCTCGACCATCTCGAGTGGGATGACCTCTGGGACAGCCTCACCGACCAGCCCATGGGAGCCCTGACCGAAGCGCACAATCAAGCACTCGACAAGATCTCCAGGCAAGAGCAGGACAGCTTCGCCGTCGATTCGCACACCAAAGCCGCCCGCGCGACCAAGGACGGTGTTTTCTCGATGACGAAATTGTGCCGGTCACCCTCACCCGGAAAGGCCAGACGTACGAAGTGACGCAGGACGAAGGTGTGCGGGCCGAGGCCAGTGTCGACTCGCTTGGCGCGCTCCGGCCGGCCTTCCATCACTCCGGCACGGTCACCGCCGGAAGCGCCTCGCAACTGTCCGACGGTGCCTGTGCAGTAGTGGTGATGAACAACGCCGTCGCCGAACGCCGGGGGCTGCGCTGGCTCGCCGAAATCACCGGCCACGGTCTCGTCGCGAGACCCGACTCGACCTTGCAGTCCCACCCGGCGGAAGCCATCAAGGCCACCCGCTCGGCCGCGGGTCTCACGCCGGCCGAACTGGACCTGGTCGAAATCAACGAGGCGTTCGCCGCCGTCGGTATCGCCGCCACCCGGGAATTGGGGCTCGCTCCCGCGGTGGTCAACGTCAACAGTGGCGCGATTGCCATCGGCCACCCGCTGGGGATGTCCGACGCCCGCGTCGTCTTGCATCTCGCGCTCGAGCTCTCGCGCCGTGGCGTGGCGTGGCGTGGCGGCACTGTGTCGTGGCGGCGGCCAAGGGCAGGCAATCGTGCTGCGCTCTCCCCAAGGGTTGCGAAGGAGCAATTGAGACGGAGGTCGACACCAGAGTCGACGACGCCGCGATGATCGATTTCGTCCGGTCGTGGCATCTGTACGGAGGCGGTAGTGATGAGGAGATCTTCACGCGTTCGACCTCAAGGCCCATGCTTTCTTCCAGCGTGTCCTCATGCTCCTGACGGTCGGGGAAACGGGGGAGCTGTCTCCTGCCACGGTCGACGCCATGCGGAAAGTGTGCCGTGCCCGGCTGTGACTCGACCGCGAAGGTGCACGCCAAGTCTGATCTAGTTCATCGACACGGTTCGGAAGAAACACAATCCGAGTGTGGCAGCTCCGTTGACAGTGCGCGCCGCAGGATGTCGAGCATCCAGTCCGGCTCGCTCTAGTCGTGTTCCGCCCCGGCCGCGGCAGTCCTGGGGGAGCCGCCGCCTACAGGGGAGCCGGTGGGCGCGCGTGCAGTATTCGCTTCATGCCAGCGGCGGCCACAGGACATCGCTCTGTTTGAGGATTGCAGGATCAGGGCGGTTTCGACGGACGTCGCCTTCGCGAGGATCGCCGACGTGGAGAACCATTCGTACAGGGCGGCCTTGTTTGCCACCCGTAGCTCGATGAAGATCTGGTTCTCACCGACGACGGCGGCCGCCGGCCGCAATTCGGTTCGGTTTCAGCGCCCGATCGACGTGACATCTGAGGCCTCATAGCAGTTGACCCCACCGTGCCCGTCCGAATGCCCTTTGCAGTCAAGTGCGCAGTGGACGGGTCCTCGGTCCACATCGACGCCGCCGACCCGAACGGAATTCCATTGGTAATGGTGACGGCCTCTTCCACGGTGTCGAACGGAAGGAACACCAGGACAGGACCGAAGATCTCCGGCTGCGCCGCACCGCGTCCGGGGACACCCCCGTCGAGAACGGGGGGGTCCCATGTAGTCGCCGCCAATCTCGACCAATGCGCGCGAGCAGCAGCGACCGCAACCGCGCCCTGGGCGACCGCGGCGTCAACGTATCCGAGTACCCGCTGCAGGGCATTCTCCTCAACCATCGCCCCCAATGTCGTTGCAGAATCGAGCGGATCGGCGTGCGTGAGGGCTTTCGCTCGGCGCACAACCGCTTCCAAGTTCGTCTCGGCGGGAGCGGTGCACTATCAGGCGTGAGCGGCCGGAGCAGATCTGTCCCTGGTTGAAGAAAAGCCCGGATGCGATCGCATCCACATCTGCTCAACATCGTGCGCCTCGCTCATCACGATCTGGGGACTCTCACCCCGAGCCCAAGTGAGACCCGATTGATGTTGCTGTCGGCGGCATAACGCAGGAAGTGCCGTCCCGCCGGTCCCGAGCCCGTGTGAAGGACACGGCGTCGATATCCCCATGAAGACCGAGTGCGGCACCGGCTGCCGCCGAATCCGGCCACGATGTTCAGCACTCCATTGGGAAGACCGGCCTCACTGGCGAGCTCGGTGAACTGGAGTGCAGTCAGAGAGGACTGCTCGACGGGTTTGACGACGAACTGTCTTCAACCGCCAGTGCCGAATTGAGCTTCCATGCGATTCAGTGGGAAGTTTCACGGCACGACGGCACCGACCACACCGAGTGGGTCCCGGGTAGTCGTTGCCAGCGTGCGGTGGTCGCTCGGAGCGACTTCGTCATAGCGCTTATCGATTGCCTCAACATAGAAACCGAAAGCCTGGACGACCACGCGCATATCCACGTCGATCGCGTCAGTCACGGGTTTGCCCAAGTCCCTCGAGCCCCAGCGACCTCCTCTCGGTGTTACTTCACGAGCCGAGCCAGACACTGCAGATTGCGTACCGAATGCCACGAGGAGGTAGTCGAGTCGACGATAAGCTGCACGCGACCGCCTACGGTCTCGACGGCGTCGTTGAGGCGATCAAACACGGAAAGGTCGACCGACGTGCTGATTACCCGGGCGGATGTCACGTCCCGTGCCGAGGCCACTGGAGTGAGCCGGGCACACGAAGCTGTGTGACCGGCTCCGCTGTATCACCCGCAAGCGCAAGTCGTCGCCTCCACCGCACCACGACATGACCACGCCCAGCGTCCGAGAAGACCTTGGATACTATCCGAAACCGAACCAGGGCTCTTCAGACGCCGCACTCGGCGACAGGGTGATCGCCTACTCCGCCGACAGTGGCGGTCCATCGCCTACCACCGAGCAGCCCAATCGCATTGGTCAGTTCGGAACAGGTGCTCCCGTCGGTGCGGTCACGACACGCGGATTCGGCAGCGCGGACCGGTCGACAGCGAGACCTTCTTTGTAGATCGCCGCGATATCGCTTAGATTCTCGCTGTCGACAAGTGGATCCGCATTCAGAAGCACGAGGTCGGCGACCTTGCCCACCTCGACTGTACCGATCGTGTCGAGCTTGTTGTAGGCGTCGGCGACGTTGTGGGTGAGAGCCTGAATGGCTCCCATGGCGCTCAGCCCCCTTGTACGCAAGGCTTTGACCCAGGTGAAGTGGTCGGCCCCCAGCGTCCAAGGCCTGTCCTCGTGCAGCTCTTCACCCAGATCCTGCATCACGTCGTGAGATGTACAGCCAGCGTCGGTAGCAACCATTACGTTGGCTCCTGCGTCGATGAAGTTTCGCTCGTTCTTCTGATGTTCGGGACTGTTCATCGCTCCAAAGAAGTTGCCGTGAGCAAGAAGCCGGCCGGAGTAGTCATCGGTAAGGGGCTGGATTCCCACACCGATCCTCTTTTCCGCGATTCGCCGCACCAATTCGTCCGGTATCACCTGGTTGTACGTCCAGGTTGGATGGATCATGACGTCGACATCGACATCGGTCGCCAACTCAAGGGCGGGGACAGCTAGGGTGTGCGAAAGGAAGGGCAGACCGGCAGCACGGGTGTCCTCCGCCATCATCCGGACCCACTTCTCGGGGAAGGTGTGGTAGGTTCTCAACGCCACGGGGTTGAGGTGCGCGGTGAGGTGGTCGCTGATGGCGACCTTGACCATGTCGACACCGGATTGAACATAGTCCCGGAACCGTGCGCGGAACTCGCGTTCTTGCAGCAGTGTCAGGTCGGCACCGACACCGGCGGCGAAGAGCTCGTCAATTCGATTTGCGAATGTCGGCGAGATTGACTGCCGTGCAGCGAAATTGAAATCAGGACTGAAGGGCCCACCCATGCCTACGATGTTCCCGGCCGCGAAGATCCGGGAACCGATCGTTGCACCTGCGTTGATCCGATCCCGGGCTTCGAGCACCGGATTACGAGCGTCCCAGGTGTCGAACACAGTCGTCACACCGTTGCGGAGGGTCAGTTGAGCCCCCTCCTCGATGACCTTCACGAACGACCCCTCATATCGGGAAAGGTACTCCACACCGCCTATGCCCATCATCATGATGCCGTCGAGGAGGTGGATGTTTCCGTTAATGTAGCCAGGGAGCAACCATTTGCCGGCGGCATCAATGACTTGCGGTCCCGCGCTGGTGTCGTACTGCGACGATGGGACGATGCGGGTAATCGAGCCGTCCTCGACGACAACGGTCGTGTTCTCGGCCGGAGTACCTCCACGTCCATCGATCAGCGTGACTCCGGACAGTGCAAAGTTGGACATACTGTGACTTCCTCTCTCATCTGTGCGACAGAGATCCTGGCGCACAACTCAATGTGGCGACGCCGGTGTGAACACCTCAATCTGCCCCGGTGCCGATGCGTTCCCTACCGACTGCTTGGATATGCGGTTCTGTAAATCCTCCCCGGTGACTGAAGTCAGGCACCCAACTCGACCGGTTCAACAACGTTGGTACATAACAGGCATCCAGCAATCGTCCGCCTCGACTCCGTTCGCTGTGCTCGGGCGATCGCGAATCGATGGATCAGCTCCAAACACGCTTGCACGGCAGGCACCCGGCGAAGACTGTCCCCCAACGTCACGATGTCCTCGTCGGCCGCACTGCGTCCCGCACCCACGTTGTACCTCAGATCTGAGAGTCGCTACCGCAATCCATTTGTTCGACCGCGGAAAGCTTCGGCGGATGGAACCGATGTTGTATCGGTCGAAACTCGCCGGGGATGTCGATACCGCAGTTGTGGAAGTGCCTCCAGAGTCACGTAACCCGGAGGCGCGGAAAGTACATCGGGAATACGATTGACGAGCGTGGCGCATGTAGTCCAACTCGTCGGCACTTTCTCGTTGCGCAGGTTCAGCTCGGGTTCACCGAAAATCGTCCAGTCGTTATAATCCGCATTATCAGGGCCATAAACCATCCCAGTCATCTCGATCGTGAGCACGACACCCTCGTCGGTGCTCAGGGTGTCAATATCGGTGAAGCCAAGAACCGAGCCCTTGCGAATTACAGTATTCAAAGCCCTGCACTCGGTGTCGGCATCTGCGATCACAGGTTTCGTTTCGCCGCTGGCGTCGCGCGGATTTAGTCCAGCCACAACCGCAAGTTGCTCAAGGGCATTGCGCCCGAATGTTGGTGGACGGGAGGCACCGGCCAACCACTGCTCGAACTCTGCCATGCTGGACCCAACCTGTTGGTCTCGGGCGAGCTCAGCTCCGAAATCGTCTACGTTCCAACTTGCTTTACCGACGACGCGCTGGATCCGGTGCGCGGTTCCCATGAGTACCGACACCAGATTGACCCAGTACCCGTCCTGGTGGCCAGTGCCGGTGATCGTCACGCCGGCTTCACGTGCTGCCTTGTCCAATAGTTCGGTTTCATCAGGCGACGTCCGTCGCGAGAACATCAGCTCCTCAGAGAGCGTGATCACATTCGCTCCAGCAACAAGACATGCCATCGCCGGCTCGAACATGTCTTCCATGTACGAGGCAATTGTCATGACCACGAGATCCGGTCGCGTATCCGCGAGTACTAATT
Organism: Rhodococcus sp. IEGM 1305; assembly: GCF_030058635.1. Taxonomy (NCBI): domain Bacteria; kingdom Bacillati; phylum Actinomycetota; class Actinomycetes; order Mycobacteriales; family Nocardiaceae; genus Rhodococcus; species Rhodococcus sp. IEGM 1305. The sequence goes on along the minus strand of NZ_JASHKX010000013.1, from coordinate 64,431 downwards.
CGATGTCCTTTGCGACTGTGACGCCGAGCTGCTTTCCAAGGCATGCGACATCGCCGATGTCTCGGCCGATCTTTTGCGGACTACGAGCAACTGCTCCAACCAGTTCTGCCCCGTGTTCGTCGAGCATCCGCGCAACGAGCGATCCCATCGAACCCAAGCCGTACATGACGACCCGAGTCTGGGTTTGGGCCAGAATGGGTGCGGTGGATTCCGAAGAAGCCTGACCAATCATCGATTTCTACTTTCCGTTTACGGGCTTATGTCAAGTGAACCGGCTGTGTGACCGGGAAATGCGCAACGGCCTCACTGGCGACCAGCGCGATCAGAAACTGCCCCACGTCGGCGATCAGCGGACTCCAGATCATCCGCGAACCAGTAGTTGCCAGCGCGTAGGTGAACAGCGCACATCTTCCGACCGGCGGGAACTAGGTGAGTCCGGGGACAAGTTTGCCGACAAGCTCATCTCACGTTTGAATTCGGTCTCCAACCTGAGCGCAGCAACCTGAGCATTGTCGTTCAAGGAGTTGCTTTCGCTCGACTGGCTGTCACCGGACGGCGAGGTAGGTAGTGAGGTCACTGACGTCTTCCTTTGGAAGTGGAGATACGGGTCAACGGACCCCTGGCCTAGTAACGTGGGGCTCGTCACACCCGTCAAACGTATAGGTTAATAGTTCATAGTTCAATGGCTGCGGGTTACGTTTGTGTTATTGGCGCCGGTGGCCAAGAGGAGACAGTGCAGTCGCGCGACCGGGAGTGAACTCTGAGTCGCGCCGGGGACATTGGGATGACCTCACAGATTGACCTGTGTTCTCGCTGCCGAACGCCGAAATCTCCACGGCGGATCGCCTACCCCCTGCACATGTCCCGATCCGCCATCGAAAGGTCCTGCGCCGCGATCGGATGCCGAGTTTGGCCCACCTCGACCAGTCCACAGGCCTTCCCCTTCGCCGACCACCAACCCGCCGCTGCATGACACACCGGGTGAGCTGGTCCAAGTGGATATCAGAAATTCGGCCGCATCCCCGACGGTGGCGGACAACGCAGGTTTGGGCGGATCATCGGCAACCGTCACAACAAGAGGAAGGGCCGCGGTTACGCCTTCCTGCACCATGCGGTCGACGACCGTTCCGGCTCGCCTATTCCGAGTCGCACTCCGACGAACGCAAGGAGGTAGCCGCCCCGATCTGGGGAGGGGCTCGCAGCTTCTTCGCCGAACACGGTATCGAGGTGCGGACCGACAACGGTTCCTGCTATCGCTCACACTGCTTCGGGGCGGCGCTCGGTCCGAACGTCAAGCACCGCTACACCCGCCCATATCGTCCGCAGACCAATGGAAAGGTAGAGCGATTGAACCGGACGTTGGCCGCCGAAGAGGGCATACGCCCAGATGTATCTGTCGAGGCCCGCTCGACGAAATACCGTGAGGCTACCCCTCGGAGTGGACACCCCTGACGCTGGTTCCAGTGGAGAGCCAGTAGGCATGTCGACGTGGGACGTCAGCCGCTGTATCCGGAGGATTTCCGGAAAGACGCTGTCGCGCTGTACCGCGCGGCCGATGGCAAACGCACGTACGCAGTTTCCCGTACGTCGTTGAGGTGTATCAATACGACGAGACTCGCAACGAGTACCGAGTGGAGTTCTGAGACGAGACCCTCCGACAGTACATCCGGAAGCGGAACAACCAGTTACCGTTCCCCACACGGAAGCGGATCGCGCTGCAGTTCCTCTACGGCATCAACTACCTTCACAGCGAAAGGTTGCTCCACCGGGACATCAGTCTCCAGAACGTACTGGTGGAAGTCTTCGACCGCGGGGCGGTACTGGTGAAGCTCTCCGATTTCGGTCTGGTCAAGGACACGTCCTCCGAATTCACCCGGACGAAGACGGAGATGCGAGGAACCATCCGTGACCCAATACTCCACAACTTCAAGGACTACAACGTTCTGAACGAGGTGTACTCGATTGGCTGGGTACTCTCCTACATTTTCACCGGCAAAGAGTCACTGAAAACGGGTACCGACGAGGTGAGCCGGATCATTCAAAAGTGTGCCACGCTCGAGACCGCGCAGCGTTACCAGACAGCGCTCGACCTCATCGCGGATGTCGAGCGCCTCGAAGCGAGTCCCACGTCCGCTGACGCTCCTGCTTGATGGTCACCGGTCGAAGTGCCTAGCAGTTCCGGGCCCGGCGCGGCACGTTCCACATGCCCATCCCCGGCCAGAATGTGGTGCTGTAGGGGATGCCCAGGGTGATGGTGGCGACGAGGACACCGGACCCGGTCGCGGCGGCGACGGGTGGCGGTGATGGCGGGGAGTTGGATGCTCGCACCTCGGCATCCCCGGTCGCGCCGGTGGTGAGGTTGCGCCAATGCGCGGTCCCGGTGCATCCGGTCTCCATGCGGAAGTACGTGAGACCCGGTGTCGCGGTATGGGTTCGCGCGATGGCGCGGTCCTGTAAGATGCCCATCCACGTCGCATACTGAAACGACAGCGTGTTGCCTGCCACCGGCACTGGCAGAACCGTATCGACCGGTGCCGCGGACGCGGAAGGTGCACCGACGATCGCAGCCGTCAGCGTCGCCAGGGTTGTGATTCCGGCCGCGCGAAGGCGCGGCAGACGGGGCGCGATGAATCCTTCATGACCGGTCCTCTCGGGCGATGTAAGGCCATCACGGGACACCCTGGTCGTCACCTCGTTGGATCGACTGGCCCGCTCGGTCGCCGATCTCAGCGCGATACCACCGATCTCCAGGCCCGCGATGTGCTGTTGATGTTCGACGGCACCTTCCACGACCCGCGGGATCCGATCGGGCGAACGGTGTTCGCGATGTTGTCGACCACCTTCGCCGAGTTCGAGTCCGGCCTTATTCGTCTGCGCACGATGGAGGGCAATGCCCGCCGCAAGGCTGCAGGCGGTTTCGCCGGCCGCAAACCACTCCTCAACCCTGCACAACAGTCGAACTCTACGACCTGCAGACCGCGGGGCACTCCGTCGCAGAGCTGACAAAGCGCTTCAATCTCAGCCAGCCAGGCCTGTACAAGTACCTCACCCGCGAGAAGGCCCGACGGAACGACGCACCCACCTCCACCGCGGACCACTGAGCGCGACGCCACCAGCTGGCATAGGGGGCAAGTCAGCGCGGAGCGGTGTCGCGGCAGCACACGTACTTTTTCCATGAACGCGTGCATGCATTAATGCACTCACGCATTCAGTGGGCGCCGAGGCCGATACGGAGCACTCAACAGTGATGACGAGGGAAGCAACGTGTGCAACACGGGCCCGTGCGACTGCAACAGGCGAAATCTCTGCCCTTCGGTGTGCAACGGTCAGTGCAACGATTGCGTGCGCCTAAGTTCTGCACCCCTTTCCGGGGGCCGTTGACTCTGCACGCCACAACACAGGCTGAGCAACGACCTCGTTCGAGCACGCACTGCCGTCGCAGCGGAACGTCTCCACCGTTAACGCATGCATGAATGCATGAATTAACTCACTCATGCTTTCTGACTCGCCTCCCGGCGAGTCGTATCCCGGACTGCCAAATCTCGACCCGACGGGATACGGCCCGCATCTCCACGCTAAACCACCCCCGGACTGACCTCAATGGCCAGTTCAGGGCCGATTTTTCGTCGTGCCGGACCATCGCCGCGCCCGGCTACGGCCATGTCTTGGGACCTCGTTGCAGTGGGCCTCGTGTTCGTTGCGCTGGGTTGCACGGAAGGATCAGCGCGCCTAAGCGGTGCGCCCGCCGGGGAAACAACGGCGTGCAACACCGCCCACTGCGACTGCAACATGCAGCGTCCGCATGTGCATCCTCGTCGTATATCCCGCTGACCAGGTTCCCGCCATCTAGGATCGTCCGTCCTTGCATATGACCACATCGCGCCTCCTTGCTCTGGTGGTAGGCGGGCACCTGGTTTCGGATCGGCTCGAAATCGACCCGCGAGCGCCCCTAGTTGTTGATCACAACCCTGTGCATTCCAGACAGGATGTGGAAGTTCTCAGGGCGGCGCATCGTCTGTCAGCGCACCGGTTCCTCGACAGGAAGGTCGGCGGCCCGCCCCTCTCGTTGCCGGCGCCGGATGTGCCGTCTGCGGTCGTTCTCGGACATCCCGCCCCACGTTCCGTACGGTTCGGCAACGGCCAGGGCGTACTCGCGGCATTCGGTGAGCACCGGGCAGTCCTGGCAGACGCGCTTGGCGTGCGCTTCGCGCCGCGCCCGGTCCCGACCACGCTCCCCCTCTGGAGAGAAGAACAACGACGACTCGACGTTCCGGCACGACCCCAGGAGGCGCCAATCTCCACGATCACGATCACGATCACGATCACCGTCGACGGGCAGTCGGGTCCGTGGCGTACCTTCACGGCGGGAAGCCGGCACAGTGCTCGGCGCACGAGCGGATATACAAGTCATCGGATCGGTCTCACTCATCTCACTCACGGGTATTTGCGGACCTGTCACCGCGGTAACCCTTTCGCAAACAACATCTTTCACAATCAGTCCGGACGGTCTCTTCAAGTTCAGGTGCCCAGCCAGAACCTTCGACGAGCGACGGTGATCATTCGCTCGACCAAGCGGCCGCAGCGGTGCCGGCGCGGCGACGTCGAGATACGCGACCAGTGCCCGACAGAACGCTGCGGTGTCCATCCCGAAATCGGTTCTGATCACCTCGGGAGGGCCGCCGCCGTGGGCGCACCAACGTGGGGCCTCACACCACCGGGAGGGGCGACCCCTCGACGCCCCACCGGTAAATTCCAGCCGTCTGTTGATCACTCCGAATCAAACTAGAACCGCAGGGCGTCGGCATGTCCGATTGTGAAACACACGCCTGTGACACCGGGGGCGCGTGTGCGTTCGATCGACGGCTTGATGCCAGCATCAGTTAACGCATGCATGCATGAACTAACTCATGCATGCCGGTGTGGTCCGATGAGACTGTCGAGGTAGGCGACCTGGGCTTCGAGAGCTGAACGGATGTCGTCGATGTCGTCGCGTAGCGCGGAGACTATCACTAACCGCCAGAGGGGAGCCGACGCTCCATCCGACCACAGAATCGACAAAGGAACACCGATAATGACTACAGACCTGAGCCCAATTCACCCCGGCGAGATCCTCCGCGAGGACTTCCTCGAGCCGTTCGGCATCACGCAGAACCGCCTAGCCACGATCATCGGTGTTCCGCCCCGACGGATCAACGAGATCGTGCTCGGCAAGCGGTCGATCACCGCAGACACCGCGTTGCGGCTGGCCAAGGCGTTCGGCAACAGTGCGCAGTTCTGGCTCAATATCCAGGACCGCTACGAGCTCGATCTTGCGGCCGACAAGATAGGCGACGCCCTCGCCAAGATCACGCGTCTCTCGGCGTAGAGAGGCAGAAGGGGACCGTCGGTGTGATTGCCCGCCGCACCGGACGGAACGATCACCGGGATGAATCGTTCGAAGGCTGAGCCACGCCGGGCCTGGAAGGCCGGCCAATGCACCAACGGCATCAGCTCCGGGCAGCGGTCCTGGCCTGGCCTTGCCGATGATGTTTGACCGTGGAGTCGCAAGCACTGCGCCGCCGGCGTTGTGCGTTCGAGAGATGGGAATCAGCGATGTACATCGGGTATGCACGAGTGAACACCGACACCCTCGTGGTGACCAAGTTGGATCGCCTGGCCCGTTCGTTGCCCGATGCCCGGGACATCGTCGACGAGCTGACGGCTCGGCATGCGTGCGTGCAGATCGGTGCCTCGTTGCATGATCCGACTGACCCGGTCGGTCGCCTGCTATTCAACGTCCTGGCGATGGTCGCCGAGTTCGAGGGCGACCTGATTCGGGCACGAACGCGGGAGGGGATGCGGATCGCGAAGGCGAAGGGACACCTGAAGGGCAAGAAGCCGAAGCTCAATCCACGCCAGGAACGGCACCTGGTCGAGCTTCACGCGTCAGGCGAATACTCGACTGCCGAACTGGCTGAGGTTGGCCGGTCGACGGTGTACCGGGCGATCGAACGCAGCGCCCACCGTGACGGCGCTCTCTCAGATTCCAGCACCTAGCGACCAGCAAAAACGCCAGCCGCACCGGCGGACGTTCAGCTAACGGGACTGCTAAGTCCAAGGCCTAAATGGATTTCTGGACGCGTCGTACGTCGTCTTCGTCCAACGCTGAAATTGTCATCAATCGCCACGCCCACCGATCGTCCGACCATTCGGTTGAGTGTGGGTATCGCTGCGTGAGTTGACGATCGAGCAGTGTGGGTTGCGCGCCGAGGGGCCACCGAGCCAGTGAGGCGTGTCCGTTCACGTGGAGGCTCATCACAAGTTCACCGGTGTCAGGGTCTCCGCTGATCGGAGTGAAGGACACTCCGGTCGGCCAGTACCGTGGGGTTGCACCTTCAGCCATTTCGTGGACTTGTCGGAGGTGCTCGGGGTCCCGGCTTCTTTCCTTCACTGTCGGCGGTGCGATAGCACCTTCCCAATCGAATACCTCATCGGGCAGGTTTTCGTAGGTGTTGACGTCGGTCAACTCGGCGTAGAGCTTGTCGCTGGAAGATCCCGTGCGGAGGATGAGTCCTGTCTCGTCGTCGATGACGAACTCGATGTTCTCCTCGTGCGACGTCGAGTTCATGATCATTGACCACGCGCGCCGGCCATTCACATAGGTTTCGATGGGGGACCTGGCGGGTGTTGTGTTCTTACTGAGGGTGGAGGGCGAGAGGAATGACTCGGGTCCTACAAACAAGAGAGGACTGATTGGTTTCAGGAGGTGAAGTTGGATGTGACCTGTGTTTCGATGCATCTCACCGTCACGCCAACTGAACGCGAGTTCGCCGTTTCGGATCAAGATCGGCTGACCCGATCTTTCGATACGCCATTGGTTACCGGGTCCGTGCCAGAATTCCCATGTGCCCTCGTCGACGTCGCCCGTGCGAGCGACGTATCGGTAGCTCAAGGCCGCCGAGGTATAGAGCATGTCGCTGGCCGCATGACGGCCCATCAACTCGACCCACGATGGAGTGCTTACGGTCATACTCTGCAACGATACGGTCGAGAACCTATGTCTGGTCGCAGGAGCGATCGTAGACCGGTCATCGATCCGCTTTCGGGACGAGCGCCTGACCCTTCCGGTGCGCGCTGGGCGTCGATCTCGTCCCGGTGCAGGTTCCGCTAACGGCGAGTGCTGCGACACTGTGGCCAAAGGGTGGGGATATTCGACAATGTCGTCCTCGGGGATTGGCGCAGGTATACAAGCGCTCCGCACGTCGGGTCATCGACGATTGTCCGGTGTTCAACTTCCCGAGCTTCGACGCCTGCGTCACAGCCCGCGGAGAGAGACGCACCGCTGAATCAGGACGCCCGGGGTGTCATCCGAGACCCGCATCAATTCCAAGCGCGCCGAGTTCGTGACGGCAATCCATTGCACTGCGGTCGGAATGTTCGGCGACCGGGCTCCTCGACCAGTTCGCGTCGGCCCTGAGCACGACCACCCGATCTTCATACAACGACCCGAAACCGAAGGAACCAGAATGAGCCGCTCCGACACCACCGAGACCATCATCGAGTTCGAGCGACTGAGCGAGACACTCGAGGGCCGCCGTCACCGCACCTTCCTGCGGGCCAGGAGCCGGCGCCGCGTCGACGGCAAGGTGGTGCTGATCACCGGTGGGGCCCGAGGCATTGGTTCGGAGACAGCGAAGGCACTCACGGCCAAGGGCGCGCGGGTGGTCGTCACCGATGTCGACGCTGCCGCTTTGTCGGAGGTCGTCGCCGAGATCGGCGCGGACAAGGCCGTCGGTGTCGTCGCCGACGTCTGCGACCTCGCGGCGATGGAGGCGGCGGTGGCCCGGGGCGTCGAGAAGTTCGGTGGTATCGACCTGGTGCTCGCCAACGCCGGGATCGCCAGCTACGGCTCGGTACTCGGGGTGGATCCGGCCACGTTCAAGCGTGTCCTCGACGTCAATCTTCTGGGCGTGTTCCACACGGTGCGGGCGGCGTTGCCGTCCGTCATCGAGCGCAACGGCTACATCCTGGTCGTCTCGTCTCTGGCGGCGTTCGCACCGGCACCGGGCCTGGCGGCCTACAACGCGAGCAAGGCCGGCGCCGAGCACTTCGCCAACGCCCTCCGCCTCGAGGTCGCCCACCAGGGTGTCGATGTGGGGAGTGCGCATATGTCGTGGATCGACACCCCCCTTGTGCGGGAGGCCAAGGCGGACTTCTCCGCCTTCCGGCAGATGCTGAACTCGATGCCCGGCCCGCTGAGCAAGACCACCTCGGTCGACGCCTGCGTGAAGGCGTTCATCCAGGGCCTGGAACGACGTCAGCGCCACGTGTTCGTCCCCGGCTGGGTCGGCATCATCGCTCAGCTCCGCACCCTCGTGAACTCGAGGATCGGCACCCACGACACCCTCGCGCAGGCGTCCCAGCTCGTTCCCTGGATGGACGCGGAAATCGCCCGGCTGGGCCGCTCGACGAGTGCCCGCAACGTCGGCGCCGCGAGCTGACCCGACAAAAACCACCTGGCAAGGCTGACACCCATCGGAATTATCCGATGGGTGTCGGCGCATTCCCAGGCTATGCCGCACCCAGCTACTGACGAATGTGCTTCCCCCAGTAGATGTGTCGGATATTTTCCTAGTCGATGCCGGGTGCGGAGCGGTCGGTATCCGATGCCTCACCGACGAGCTCGGCGAGGGCGAGTGCGACGCGCAGCTCGAGGGTGCGCTTGTCCACGGACCGTCCCAGTATTTCTTCGGCTTGCCGGAGCCGGTAGCTGACGGTGTTCTCGTGAACGCTGAGTCGTTTCGCCGTTCGGCCGCGGCTGCCGTTTTCGGAGAGGTAGACGCGTACCGTCGCGGCGAGCCGGCGGGTGGTGTCGTCCCCCAATGCCAATGAACCGAGCTCGCGTTCAACGAAGGCGCGGGCATGGTCGAGGTCTGCTGTGGCGAGCGAGCGCAGTGAGATGTCGTCGTAGCGGGTGATGCTGCCCGCGGGGCGCCCGGCCAGCTGGGCGACTCGCTGCGCTTGCAGGGCCTCGGCATGGCTGGCGCGAAACCCTGCGATGCCGCGGGCGGGCTCGCCGATCGAGACGCGGACGCCGGGCGCTGTCGCGGTCCGCAGCCGCAGCTCGTCCAGGACCCGGGACGGCACGACGGATGTGGAGCTGATCCACGCTGCAACGGAAAGTATTCCGAGGGGATGGATGAGGGTCTTGCGGCTGCCGAGTGCGGTGGCGATGTCGCGGATGGCGGCCTCGAGCACGGTGAGGGTGTCGCGTCCCTCCTCCTGGCTGTCGAGCCAGGCGATGGCGCCGAGGTGCACCCGGCCCAGTTCGTGGCGCAGCCGCCGGCCCGCCACGTCGATGTCGATGGGCTGTCCGGACAGGATCGTTCTGATCGTCTCGGCCTGGGTGGCGGCGGTGCTGCGCAGCCAACGATCGCGTTCGGCGACGTAGACCTCCTCGACCAGGCAGAGCGCGGCGTCGACATACGCGAACAGCCACGCCGACAACAGTTCGTTCGCGCGGTTCAGCTCGTCCGCGTCGGCCGCGTGGTTCGCGAGGATCGCGTTGAGGTGCGCAGACGTTGCGGCGTGGCCGAGCCGGTAGCTGCGTAGCAAGGTGGTCAGTGGTATGCCGTGCCTTGCACCGTCCTGCGCGTAGGCGAGGGTCGCCGAGCCGAGGCTGGCGGCGTCCGCGGGGTCTTCGCCGGACTGCAGCACCTCGGCGAAGAGGCGGATACTCACTTCGGTGCTCGCCCGGTTCACCTCCAACGCCTCCGCGTTGGCGAGGAGTTCGGGCAGCCGCTCGCTCGTGTAGGCGGCGACCGCGTCGGCGAGCTCGGGGGCACGGGCGGCGAGTTCGACGGCCGCGGGTTGCAGGACCGTCGACCACAGCCGTCGCTCGCGCTCACCGCGGGCGCCCACCCAGCCGGGTTCCATGCATCTCACGCTATCGCTGCGCGTGTGGCGGTGGTGTGGATATTCGACAACAGCGGGCCGGTTTGTTGGCGCGCACGGACAAGCACTCGATGGCCCTGGCCAGCGACTATTGATGCATGCCAAACAACGGAACCGAGCAGCTCCTCACCGGGGCCAGTATGGACGACTACCCGCTGACCCTGACGAGCATCGTCGAGCGCGCCGAGCGGTTTCACACCGACCGAGAGGTGGTGTCGCTTCGGCCCTCGGGGGCGATCACCCGCACCACTCTCGGTGCCTGTGCCGGGCGCGCCCGGCGCCTGGCCGGCGCGCTGACCGGGCTCGGTGTCCGCGAAGGGCACCGGGTGGCGACCCTGCTGTGGAACCAGAGCGAACACCTGGAGCTGTACTTCGCGGTCCCGGCAATGGGCGCGGTCATCCACACATTGAACCCCCGGCTGTTCTCCGACGAACTTGCCTTCATCGTCGACGACGCGCAGGACACGGTGATCGTCGTCGACGAATCACTGCTCGAGGTGTTCGACACCTTCCGCGCCGGGCACGATTTCGCCCACATCATCGTCGTCACGCACACCGGCGAGACCCCCGAGGGAATGCTCGACTACGAAACTCTGGTCGCAGACGGTGAGCCGGTGCAGTGGCCGGAGCTCGACGAACGCCATGCGGCGGCAATGTGTTACACGTCGGGCACCACCGGCCGACCGAAGGGCGTCACCTACACGCACCGGGCCCTGGTGCTCCATTCCCTGGTCGCGGCGCTGCCCGACCAGCTGGCGGTCTCGGCACGGGACACGATCCTGCCGGTCGTCCCGATGTTCCACGCGAACGCCTGGGGCCTGCCGTATGCAGCGGCTCTGGCCGGAGCGCGGCTGGTCCTGCCCGGGCCGCGTCTGGACCCGCACAGTGTGCTCGGCCTGCTCGCCGACGAGCACGTGACGATGACCGCCGGGGTCCCCACCGTGTGGATGGGCATGCTCGCCGCGATCGACGCCGAACCCGACCGATGGGACCTGTCGGCCCTGGACCGCTTGGTCGTCGGCGGCGCAGCGGTGCCCCAGTCGATGTTCGAGGGATACGACCGGCACGGGCTGACCGTCATCCAGGCCTGGGGAATGACCGAAACCGCACCGCTGGGCACGGTGTGCCGACTGCCGGGCAGCCTCGACGAAAGCGAGGCGGACGACCAGTACCGGTACCGCACCCGACAGGGCATCGCCAGCCCCTTCTTCGACATCCGCGCCCGCGACGACGACGGCCGGCTCATCGCGTGGGACGACGCCGCCATGGGCGAGCTCGAGGTCCGCGGCCCCTGGGTCGCGGCGAGCTACCACCGCGGCAAGGGCGCCGACAGCTTCACCGCCGACGGCTGGTTCAAGACCGGAGACGTGGTCCGCATCGACAGCCGAGGGTGCGTCCGGATCTGCGACCGGTCCAAGGACCTCGTCAAGTCCGGGGGCGAGTGGATCTCCTCCGTCGACCTGGAAAACCAGCTCATGAATCACCCCGCGGTCGCCCAGGCAGCAGTCATCGCCATACCCGACGACCGGTGGGGCGAGCGCCCCCTCGCAGTCGTCGCACTGCGCGCCGGGGCCGAAACCTGCGCGGACGAGCTACGTGAACACCTTGCCCAGGAGTTCGCCAAGTGGCAGTTGCCGGACCGCATCGAGTTCGTGGACGCGATCCCCTGCACCGCCACCGGAAAGTTCAAGAAGACCGCACTACGCGACCAATTCACCTCAGCCTGAACAACCACCCCACCCCAGGGTCGACCGACCCGCAACAGAAGGAACCCACCATGAGCCGCTTCGACATCACCCAGACCAACCGCGCCGTCGAACGATTGATCGAAACGACCGACAACAAGCGCCACCTCTACCTCCTGCACGCCTACAACCGTCACCGCTACCTGGAAATGGCCGGACGCTTCGAGGAAATCTTCGCCCCCGACATGACTGTCGCCAACCCCGTCTACCACTTCAACCTGCTCGGCACCACCACCACATTGGAGGGCGCCGACGCCGTCAAGGAGGTCTACCGCGAGTGGACCGGCACGGCCCAGTGCGTGTTCTACGTGGACGACGAGAAGCTTGCGGTCAGCGACCACATGATCGTCTCGACCTCGACGATGTACCAGCAGACCCCCGGCAGTGTCCTCGCGGCCGGCGGGGCACCCGTCGACCCCGACGCCACCTACCTGATGAAGTCCGCCGAGCACATGATCTGGCCCTACGACAACCAGGGCCGCCTGATCGGTGAGGACGTGTGGGAGTACGACGAATCGGTCCGCGAGATCATCGCGCTCGATCCGAGCGAGGTCCTCACCGTCGAGCAGTCCGCCGCGCTGCTCGCGCCGCTCATCAAGCCCCTTCCGGCGTTGAACCCGTTCACCGCCTGACCACAAGCGCACGAACATCGCGGTTCCCCTTCGACGACCAAGTCGTTCATCGACGGGGGACCGTGAGCGAGGCTGCGATGCGCAGGCTCATCCCCCGCCGGCCACGGACGTTCGCCAATGAACGCGTGTCCGAACTACACGACATCGCAGTCCCCGCAATCGAAAGCGCACCAGTGACGTTGACAACCCCGATCACCAGTCCCGACGAGCACGCAGCACCGCTCGACCTCCTGCTCACCAACTCCACCCGCGGTATCGCCGGCCGAATGCTGCCGCGCGGGCCGCTGACCCGGCTCGGTGTCAGCCTCGCCAAGCAGCCCCGCACCCTCGCCGGACGCGGCTCCCTCCTCGCCCGCGAACTGGGCGCCATTGCGGCCGGCAAGTCCGGGCGCGTTCCCGCCAAGAGCGACAAACGCTTCGCCGACCCGGCGTGGCACGCAAATCCCTTGCTGAAACGGACCATGCAGGCCTACCTGGCGGCAGCCGACACCGCCGACGCCGTGTTCACCGACGCGGACCTGGACTGGCGGGACTCGGAGAAGGTGCGGTTCGCCCTCGACAACCTCATCGAGGGTCTGGCACCGACCAACAATCCGTTGCTCAGCCCCCTCGGGTGGAAGGCGCTGATCGACACAGGCGGACTGAGCGCGATCCGCGGAGTGAAAGCCTTCGCCCGCGACATGGCCTCCCACCCACGGGTCCCCGCGATGGTCGACCCGGACGCCTTCGCGGTTGGGGAAACCGTGGCCACCACCAAGGGGGCGGTGGTGCTGCAAACCCGGGCGTTCGAGCTGATCCACTACGCACCGCAGACCCCGGCGGTGCACGCGGTCCCGCTGCTGGTGGTGCCGCCGGTGATCAACAAGTACTACATCGTCGACATCGCCCCCGGCCGCAGCATGATCGAACATTTCCTGCAGCAGGGCCAGCAAGTCTTCACGATCTCCTGGCGCAACCCGCAGGCCCGGCACCGCGATTGGGGCTTCGACACCTACGGCGCCGCGATCATCGAGGCACTCGATGCGGTGCAGACGATCGCCGGGACCGACAGTGCGCACCTGCTCGCCACCTGCTCGGGCGGCATCCTCGCGGCCATGGTCGCCGCGCACCTCGCCGACATCGGGGAGGGCGAGCGGATCGCGAGCCTCGCGCTGGCGGTGACCGTGCTGGATCAGACCAACGCCGGTTTCGCTGCCGCCGCGATGAGCGACCGCGCGGCCCAGGCCGCCATCCGCACCTCCGCCGCCAAGGGCTACCTCGACGGCCGCACGTTGGCCGAACTCTTCGCGTGGCTGCGGCCGACCGACCTCGTGTGGCGGTACTGGGTCAACAACTACGTCCAGGGCCGCTCACCAGCCGCGTTCGACGTGCTGTTCTGGAACTCCGACACCACCAGAATGGCGGCCGCCCTGCACAAGGACATGGTGCTGCTGGGGACCGGCAACAAGCTGACCACTCCCGGAGCCGTCACCATGCTGGGGACGCCGGTCGACCTGTCCACCGTGACCGCAGACTCCTACATCGTCAGCGGGATCGCCGATCACATCTCCCCCTGGCAAGCCTGCTACCGCAGCGCACAAATGTTCGGCGGCAAGGACAACCGATTCGTTCTCTCCACCAACGGGCACATCGCCGCCCTGGTCAATCCGCCGGGCAATCCGCGGGCCTCGTTCCGGGCCGGCAGGGTCGACGAGTCGAGCGCCGACGAGTGGTTCGAGTCGTCGGAGAAGACCAGCGACTCCTGGTGGTCCGACTACACCGGCTGGCTCGCCGACCGCAGCGGCCCGCAGATCGAGGCGCCGCACACCCTCGGTGGCCGCGACCTCCCCCCGCTCGCGCCGGCTCCCGGCACCTACGTCCACCACAACTGACCGCCGACCGAAAGACCACGATGACCACCCATCTCGACACCCCCACCGCCCTCTTGGATCTGTCCGGACACACACTCGGCACGACCGACTGGCTCGACATCACCCAAGATCAGGTGAACCGCTTCGCCGACGCCACCGACGATCACCAATGGATTCACACCGATCCCGCCCGTGCGGCCGAAGGCCCGTTCGGCGGCACCATCGCCCACGGCTACCTCACGTTGTCACTCGCACCGATGGTCCTGGCGGAAGTCCTCGAGATCGACGACACCACGGCCGCTCTCAACTACGGCCTCAATAAGGTCCGCTTCCCCGCCCCGGTACCGGTCGGAGCGCGGCTGCGCGCCACGGTCACCGTCACCTCCGCCCAGCAGAAACCCGCCGGCATCGAGACGGTGTTCGGACTCACGTACGAGGTCGAAGGCGGCGGGCGCCCGGCCTGCATCGCCGACGTCGTCGTGCTCTACCGGTGACGGCCGCCCACCCCGGGCCCGTCGAAGAGAGCTATATCGCGGCGGGCGGGCAGCGCATCAGGGTCAGCGTCCGCCGCGGCACCGGGGTGCCGGTCGTCTTGTGCAACGGCATCGGCGCCAGCTACGAGGTGCTCGACCCCCTCGTCGCGCAGCTCGACCCCGACACCACCGTCATCCGATTCGACGTCCCCGGCACCGGCGGATCACCGGTGTCCCTGGTGCCGTACGGCTTTCCGTACCTCGCCTGGATGCTGGGCCGGATCCTGACCCGGCTGGGCGTCGGCGTGGTCGACGTCCTCGGTCTGTCCTGGGGTGGGGCGCTGGCACAGCAGTTCGCGTTCCAGAATCCGCGGCGCTGCAGGCGCCTGGTCATCGTTGCCTCCGGGACCGGCATGCTCATGATCCCCGGCCACCCCCGGATCCTGGTCAAGATGCTCACACCCCGCAGATTCCGCGACCCCGACTATGCGGCGTCCATCGCCGGCGACCTCTACGGCGGCACCGCCCGCACGCAAAAAGACGACGTCGCCCAACTCTTCCTGAAGCAACTCCACCCCGGATCGAAAATCGGCTACACGCACCAACTCCTCGCGGGATCGGTCTGGACAAGCCTGCCGACACTACCGGCAATACGACAACGGACGCTGATCATCGCCGGAGCCGACGACCCCATCATTCCCGTCGTCAACGCGCACATCATGAAAACGCTTCTCCCACACGCCACCCTGCACCTCCACGACGGCGGACACATCGACCTGATCACCAACGCCACCGAACTCGCCCCAGTGATCGAGACATTCCGTCATACCTAAGAAACCAGCGGTAGCAGCAATACGGAGGGGACGACCGCGCCGGACAGGATGCCGAAGCCGATCTGTTGGCACACCAGGAGGACGACGGTCCCGCGCCGATCGCACCGACTCGGGCGAACGGAGCCATTCTTCATCCCCTCAACCGCTATTGGAGGTCGGCGTAAGGTGTGAAACACCTAATTTGCTCGATCGTGCGAAGCGGTGTGGGCGGTGTCGAATCATCGCATTGCCGGTCCTGAAGACGACGAGCTCTACCAACCAGCCGCGGCCTGTGGTGATCGGTTTCTGATCAACGGCCGGGACTGGGGCGGCGGGTTCTCGTTGGTCGAGCACCGTTTGCCGCCGAGGGTACTTGCGGCTCCGTTGCACAGGCGCATTGATGGGTGTGCAGTGCTCGTCGATCGCGCGGATGTCAGAATGCGGCGAACTCGCCGTGCTGGCCTATCGGGGACCCGAGCCCTCGCCGACGACGTTCGCCCCGGGAAGGGGTTCGCAACCCGGGTATGCCGCTGCCAGCGGGTCGGTCATCGTGTGCGCCGATCGGGTCCACGAGACCCGATTCTCCACGGCCGGGATGACCGGGCGCCGGCTGCACAGCGGGGTGTGCGTTCCGATCGGCTCCGAAGCGGTGTGGGGTGTGTTGACCGCGCACAGTCGTCGTCCTCGCGAATACACCGACCGTGACCTGACCTTTCTGCGCTCGGTGACGGCGGTGCTGTCCGCGGCGATCCGCCGCATCGAGGCCGAAGCCGCGTTGGTGCACCAGAGCTTGCACGATCCGCTGACCGGGTTACCCAACCGCGCGCCGGCCCGCCGTCGGCTCGACGAGGCCCTGGTCGCCGCGCCGCGCGGCGGCACGCGCGTTGCGCTGTTGTCGGTCGATCTACACGACTTCAAGGTCGTCAACGACAGCCTCGGCCATGCCGGCGGCGACGACGCGCTGATCGTTCTGGCCAGGCATCTGCGGTCGGCGGTGCGCCCGGGCGATACCGTTGCCCGCCTCGGCGGTGACGAATTCGTGGTGGTGTGTGAGGACGTCGCAGGTGCAACGGAGGGGGTGGCAATTGCCGCCCGGATCACCGGAAGCCTCGCCGACCTGACCCGGGCCGAATCTCCCGACTGGCCGATCAGTGCCAGTATCGGTGTCGCACTGTCCGATCCGGAGTGCACCCGCGAAGAACTCGTCCGCCGGGCGGACTAGGATGTATCGGGCGAAAGCTGCAGGGCCGGGCGGTTACGCGCTCTACGACGGCACCTTCTAGGGCGGCAGCAGAGCCCGATCGGTGCACTGCGGCCGACGTGGCAGGAAGTCGCGGCCGCCGATAGGCACCCTAGGGAGGGGAAATTGTCATCTTGACGCGGCTCCCGACCCGTCGAATACTTTCTGGACAGGGCGGATCCCGTCGACCTACGACGAAAAGACTCCGCGCTTCGCCCTTGTGACAGAAAGATATTCGCGTCGTCGACTGCTCGTGAACGCATCGGCGTGTCAGGTCGACCTGCATCAGAGGTGAAAGCGATGAACACGAGTGTGCACGTCGGCACGAAGCCTGCCCAGCTCGGCGTGCGTCCCCGCGACGTCGTGGACGTCGGACGGAATTGAGGCGCCCGATGGCCGATTTCGACTCAGATGCGACCCAGGCGGCGTCGGTCCGTGCGGTCGGCCGCGGGATCGTGGCCGAATTGGACGCTGCCGGGTTCGCAGGTGCCGAGGAGGTCGGCCGGGGCGGGTTCGGTGTCGTGTACCGCTGCCTTCAGCGTTCGCTCGGGCGAATCGTGGCGATCAAGGTGCTGACATCGGACCTGGACCCCGAGAACCGCGAACGCTTCCTGCGGGAGGGGTACGCGATGGGTGGGCTCTCCGGTCACCCGAACATCGTCAACATACTGCAGGTCGGCGTGACCGACGCCGGTCGACCGTACATCGTCATGCACTATCACCCCCGTGATTCACTGGCGGTCCAGATACGCCGCGAAGGTCAGCTGCCCTGGCCGGAGGCGATCAGCATCGGGGTGAAGCTGGCGGGAGCCTTGGAGACGGCGCACCGCACCGGCACGCTGCATCGCGACATCAAACCCGCGAACATCCTTCTCACCGCCTACGGCGAGCCGCAGCTCACCGATTTCGGCATCGCGCACATCGCCGGCGGGTACGAAACGGCCACCGGCGGGTTTACCGGGTCACTGGCATTCACCGCACCAGAGGTGCTGAACGGGGAATCGCCGACCGCGAGGTCCGACGTCTACGGACTGGGCGCGACGATATTTTCACTGATCGCGGGGAGGGCGGCGTTCGAGCGGAAGACCGGTGAGGAACTCGTTGCGCAATTCGTGAGGATCAGCAGCCAACCGGTGCCCGACCTGCGCGCCCAGGGCATCCCGGACGGCGTGTGCGCCGTGATCGAGAGGGCGATGGCGACGAATCCCGCTGCTCGGCCGGGGTCCGCCGAGGAGTTCGGACACGAACTCCAAGCCGCGCAGCGACACATCGGACTGCGTTCGGACGCGATGGCGCTGGCACCCCGGGAGGCCGCGCAGGCGACCGAGGAGCGCCCGTCGGATTCCGGTGCCGATGGATACCGTCGAATCCGCTACGAAGGTTCGGACAGCGGTCAGCGTCCGTGGGGCGAACCGACCCAGCAGCTCCAGCCGGATTCTCATCCGTCGGGACCGCCGTTCTGGCCGCCGAATGGCCCGCCGCCCTGGCCGCCGACCGGAGAATCGGGCAGCATCGGAGAGTCCCGCACAGGTCGGCGCGCGGTCCTGACCGTCCTGGCACTGGTCGTCGCGCTGGTGCTGGCCGGCGGCGGGTACCTCATGCTTCGAGAAACCACCGGCCCAGGCACCGCACGACCTACCGTCCAGGACGCCGGCGCTTCTCCTGCCGTCGACCCAACCGCGGCGTGGCGACCGGTCGAGGATGCCCGTGTTGCCCGCCAGCAGACGGCAACGACAGTCGCGGACGGGACGATCTGGGTCTTCGGAGGGTTGGACGACAACGGCGTCTCCGCCCAGCAGGAGGGCTATGACCCGGCCATCGACACCTGGAAGGCCGGCCCCGACCTTCCGGTCCCGCTCAACCATGCGATGGCTGTCACCTACAACGACGAACCCGTACTGATCGGCGGTTGGAAAGCGGAAGGTCAGAACCTGACCGCGGTCGACTCCGATCGGGTGATGGCCATGCGAGACGGCGGGTGGGTGGACCTGCCGCCGCTGAACGCACCGCGGGCGGCTGGGGCCGCGGCCGTGGTCGGCGACAAGATCGTGGTCACCGGGGGACAGGCGAACGGTCAACTGGTGGCGACGACCGAGGTGTTCGACGGTACGAAGTGGACGACGGTCGCGCCTGTCCCCACGCCACGGGAGCATCTGGCCGGGGTGTCGGACGGGACGTACTTCTATGCAATCGGTGGGCGGGATCTGGCGTCGGACCAGAACACCGCCTCGGTGGAACGGTTCGATCCCGCCTCGGGAACGTGGACGACGTTGCCGGCCATGCCCACTCCTCGCGGCGGGCTCGGTGCGGTGTTCATCGACGGCCGCATCGTCACGGTTGGTGGTGAAGAACCGACTCGCGTGCTGTCGACGGTCGAGGCCTACGACGTGGTGGCCGGAACGTGGTCGCAATTGCCGGCCCTGCGCACACCGCGGCACGGGATGGCGGTCGGCGCGGTCGGAAACACGGTGTATGCCGTCGGCGGCGGTATCAAACCGACACACGCCGAATCGACTGCTGTGTCCGAGGCCCTCCAGCTCGCGCCACGCAAGACCCAGTGGGCGCCGGCGTGGCGTCCGCTGAAGGATGCACCGATCGCCCGTCAGCAGACGGCGACGGCCGTCGCGGACGGCACGATCTGGGTGCTCGGCGGACTCGACAATGCGGGGTCGACGCCGAAGGTCGAGGGGAACGACCCCGCCATCGACACCTGGAAGGCGGGCCCCGACCTTCCGGTTCCCCTCAATCACGCGATGGCCGTCGAGTACGGGGGCGAGTTGGTGGTCCTCGGAGGCTGGGTGCCGGAAGGTCCGAACCTCACCGGGATCACGTCGGACCGGGTGCTCGCGCTGCGGAACGGCAAGTGGGTGGATTTGGCGCCGATGAACGAGCCGCGGTCGGCTGGGGCCGCGGCCGTGGTCGGCGACAAGATCGTGGTCGCCGGGGGACAGGCGGACGGCGCGTTGGTGCCGACGACCGAGGTGTTCGACGGCACGAAGTGGACGACCGTCTCGGATATCCCGACCACTCGGGAGCATCTGGCCGGGGTGTCGGACGGGACGTACTTCTATGCGATCGGTGGACGGGATCTGGCGTCGGACCAGAACACCGCAGCCGTCGAACGGTTCGATCCCGCCGCGGGAACGTGGACGACATTGACCGCCATGCCCACTCCTCGCGGTGGGCTCGGTGCGGCGTTCATCGACGGCCGCATCGTCGCGGTCGGTGGTGAACAGCCGACCAAGGTGCTGTCGACCGTCGAGGCCTACGACGTTGACTCCGGCACCTGGTCACCATTACCGCCCATGCCCACGGGAGCTCACGGGATGTCCGTTGCGACGGTCGGTCACACCGTCTACGCCATCGGCGGTGCGTTACGGCCCACCCATGCGGAGTCCACCGCGACTGCACAGGCACTGGATTTCTGGTGAGAGTGCCTGCGCGGACCGGTCGATCTTCCACCGGTCACGCACGCTGAATGTCTTCTGTCCCTGTAGTTGTGCTCAGTAGAGGGGGACTAGACTTGTCATGGGAGGGGCGAGTTTCGCAGGATGCGGGTCGGGTAGGAAGTGGTTCGTGATGAAGGTGACGGCGAAGGCCACCCGTTGTGGCGGCTGGTGGGTGGTGGAGGTCCCGGGAGTCGAGGCCTCTCTCACCCGGGCGCGGCGGCTCGATCAGGTTTCTGCCATGGTGGCGGATGCTGTGCATCTGGTCGAGGATGTGCCGGCCGAGGACATCGAGGTTGTCCTCGACTACGAGATCGGGGATTCGGCGGCGCTCATGGAGGCCCGAGCGGCCCACTTGCAGGTCGAGTCCGCCGCCCACGCGCAGGAATGTGCAGCGCGGGCCTCGCGGGTCGCGGTAGCGCATCTGCGCCGATCGGGGCTTTCGGTGCGTGATATCGGCGTCATCCTCGAGCTGAGCCCTCAACGGGTCTCCCAGCTCGACCGCGCCGGCGCTCGTACCCGATGACAGTGCGAGCGACGGGTGCATACTCGGGGCCGTGAAGTCGGTCTCCGAGTGTGGTCCCGGTACTCGTTCTGGCGCTGAGGATTTCGATGTCCGACACCCTCACGATGTTCCTCGCCGGCGACGTGATGACCGGTAGGGGCGTCGACCAGATCCTCCCCTTTCCCGGCGACCCGGAGTTGAAGGAGCGTTGCGTCCGCGATGCCCGCGAGTACGTTGCGTTGGCGGAGAAGCGAAATGGTCGGATCCCCGGCCCCGTCGGGTTCGGGTGGCCGTGGGGTGAGGCGTTGCCGATCCTCGACGCGGCGGCACCCGACGCCCGCGTCGTCAATCTCGAAACGACCGTCACCACGTGTGCTCGATTCGCTTCCAAGGGAATCAACTACAGAATGCATCCGTCGAACCTGGGGGTGCTCACCGCTGCACGGATCGACGTCTGCGTACTGGCGAACAATCACCTACTCGACTTCGGCGCCGATGGTCTCGTGGAGACCCTCGACGTGCTGACCCGCAACGGCGTGCGGACCGTCGGAGCGGGGCGCACCGTGGCGCAGGCGTGGTGTCCCGTGGTCGTGGGGGGCGGAACGGGTCGTCGGCTGTTGATCTGGGCGGCAGGTATGTCGTCGAGCGGGGTCTCGCCGCACGGGGCGGCCCGCCGGGACCGGCCGGGTGTCGCGTACCTTTCCGAACCCACCGCCGCCGAGGCAGACCGTGTCCTCGACCGGACGCGGCTGATACGGAAGAACACGGACGTGGTGGTGGTCTCTCTGCACTGGGGTTCGAACTGGGGATACGACGTGCCGGATGCGCATGTCGAATTCGCGCATCGGCTCGTCGACGGTGGTGTCGACGTGGTCTTCGGGCACTCGTCTCACCACCCGCGGCCGGTCGAGATCTACCGCGGCCACCCGATCCTGTACGGCTGCGGCGACCTGATCAACGACTACGAGGGTATCGGGGGGCACGAAGGCTACCGCGACGATCTGCGGCTGCTCTACCTGGTGACGCTGGACGCGCGCACGCACGAACTGCTCGAGCTACGAATGGTGCCGATGAGATCCCGGCGGATGCAACTGCAACGCGCGTCGACACGTGACACCGAATGGCTGCGGCGGGTCCTCGACGGGATCAGCCGCGGCTTCGGCACCCGCATCGATGCAGGCGACGACGTCCTCGTCGCCCGCGCGAGGCACGCGAAGTAGAGACCGTCGGGGTACCTTCCGCGGCGCCCGAGTCGAAATCGGACGCCGCCGAAGAGTGGAATCAGGTTACCGATCAGCGTCGACGCCGCCGCGAATCCAGTGCTGGATCCGCCAGATCACGTTGTACAGATTCCACGGTGCGACGTCGTAGGTGTCCCACGGCTGACCGACGTGTGCGGTCCATTCGGGAATCCGCCCACAACAGATCCGGTGATCCAACACGGAATAGAGTGCATTGCAGAATGCAGTACGCATCAGGCTTCTCCTGAGTCGGGGCGGTCCCGGACCGGGACTAGCCTAGGTGCGTTCTGCGCATACGAGCACACTACCGGGCTCCAACGAGAACCTATGGCCCCCACCGCCTAGAATTTCGGGTGCACGGACCCGCAGACGCGGCAATTTCGATCGGCGGAGAGTGGCAATGCAAGTTGGAGCGCTATTCGGGAGATACCGGCTGGACCGTTCGCTGACGGTGGATGTGAGCGGCGAGGTCTGGGCGGCGTTCGACACCGTCACGTCCCGGCAGGTCGTGGTGCGGGTGCTGCCGCCGGATGCTACCGAGGACGACGAATTCTGCGAACGATTCGAACGGGATGTCGGAATCGCGGCGCAGATCCGGAACCCGCACATAGTGCCGATCCACGATTTCGGGCAGATCGGAAACCGACTCTTTCTCGCAACGCCGACGACGCAGGGAACGAACCTGCGGACGATCCTCCAGACCACCAGGCCGATGGAGGTATCACGGGCGGTCGGCGTTGTCGAGCAACTGGCGTCGGCGCTGGAAGCCGTGGGCGCGGCCGGGTTGGTCGAGCAGGAAGTGTCGCCGGCGAATGTGATCGTGCAGGACGGCGGACTGATCCAGCTCACCGACGTAGGGCTCCCCACGATTCTCGGGGCCGCATCGGGCGTCTACGGCCTGACCTGTGTGTTGTACGAGTGCCTCACCGGCGAGGCGTTCCCGACCTCGGCGGTCCCGACGCCGCCCGTCGGCATGGCCGCCGTGATCGCACGCGGGACGGCGGTCGACCCCGCGCGCCGCTATCGGTCGGCGGGCGAACTCGCCGCCGCCGCCCGCGTCGCGGCGCCACCGCAACAGCCTGCCGTCGAGCCCGCTCCCGCGACCCCTCCGATCGACCGGAACCGTCGCCTGATCGTCGCCGGACTTGCGCTCGCCGCGATCATCGCTGTCGCTATTGTCGGTGGCCTGATCATCGGGTCGGGAACATCATCGCCCCACGTTGCCGTGCCTACGCCGTCGTCGAGCGCGGCCGGGCCGGTATCGCCGTCGTCGTCACCGACCGCCATGGCGAACCCGACCGCTGCCGAGCAGGTGCCGCCGGTGCAAGCACCAGCACCGACTCAGGCGCCGGTGGCGGAGGCTCCCATTCAGGAGGAGGCCATACCGACACCGGCGCCGCAATCGCCACCGGTGGTGCCGGCACCCGCACCGCCTCCGGGAGCGTTCGCTCCGCAGGTGCTGCCGTGCTACCCGGGTTACGAGCACACTCCGCCCCCGGACGGTCCGTGTCTCCCGCCCGGCTCGCCACCGGCGAATGCACCGGCACCCGTGCCTGCCCCTGCACCCGCGCCGGCCCCTGCCCCGCAGGTGCTGCCGTGCTACCCGGGATACGAGCACACCCCGCCCCCGGATGGGCCGTGCTGGGCTCCCGCGGGCCCGTGAAGTCTCACCGACGATTGTCGGTGGCGATCCAGGTGTCGTAGACCTCGCTGACTGCTGCGGCGATCGCCGGACCGTGCAGTGTCCGCGCGGCTCGTGATTGTTCGATTTGGATTCCGCCGGCAGCGTCGATGGTCAGGCGGTTGACGAGGTTGGATGGGGATTCACCGCTATGTCGTTCTCCGGGTTCGGCGACCCGAACACAGATTCCGCTTCCGTCGAGTGCCTTCGCGATCGCGTTCCGGACGTCCGCCTTGAGCCGCGCGGGAGCGAGGCCGCCGATGAGGACGTCGTTTCCTCGGTAGCCGTGAAACGACAGCGCCCACCGGAATCGTCTCGCCGACAGGGAGCGTAGAAGCGGAAAGCTGTGCACGCTGAGATCAGTCGAGGAAATGTGCCATGCCCGGTAGGCATTGCCTACCGGTCGCCACCCTTTACACACCCACAGCGTCGAATCGCGTGATCCCAGCGAAGCGACGACCTGTTCAGCCTGCTGATCCGTTCGGGTTTCGATCGCGCCACCGTGCGGTGCCAGGACCACGAGACGGTGATGTCGCCCGTCGTCTTCGAGCCGCTCGATGAACTCACCCCCGATTTCGGCCTCTTCCTCGGTCATCGCGGAGGCGGTGCACCGACGGTCGAGAATCACCGTCTGTCCCGGCGCCGCGCCGAGCCGACGACAGCCACCCTCCGTTATCCCGATGGTGTCGATCTCTTCCACATCGGTATCCGGGATCAAAGTGAACAGTGCGGTCGTTTCCCCGTGGCTCACGCGAGCCTGTTGACGCGGCTCCGCTCCCATCCGAGTCAACATCCGCGGGTGAATCCCGATACGTTCGCCGGCGGATGCCCTGGTGGAGTGATCGTGACGGACTGCGAGGCGCAAAGGCATCGAAACCTGCTGAAACGAACGATGTTCGAACACCCTTTCAGGTTAGGCTCGAATCTGTTGTGGGTGCGGTCGAAACAACTAAACCGCCATCGATCTCGACGGGCGAATCCGGTGACTCGATGAAGCCCCCTTGTCGGCAGTCCTCGTGCGGCGAAGACTCGAATCCATGAGTAATAAAGCAGTGGTCAGTCTCACCACCGGTCTCGAGGACGCCGAGAAGGTGACGGTTGCGTTTCTGGTCGCGGTCGGCGCGGCAGAACAACAGCGCGAGACGCTGATGTTTCTCACGAAAGAAGCGGTACGGCTCGCGCTCGACGGCACGATTCAGGGCGTGGCCTGCGAAGGTTGTCCGCCGCTTCCCGATCTGGCGGCACGATTCGCGACCGCGGGCGGCATCTACATGGTGTGTCCGATCTGCTTCGAGGCCAAGCACCTCGACAAAGACGCGCTGGTATCCAATGCCGAACTCGCCGGGACGGTACCGATGTGGAAGTGGATCGGCGACGAAGGGGCGGTGACCTTCAGCTACTGACCGACGGAACGGGCGGGAGCCGGGTCCAGTTACACTGCGCGCGAGGGTGATCGAGTCGATTCGATCAGGGATCACGGGGGACAGGACCGGCAGTGACCGACCGTTACGTACTCGTCGACACCGACGCCGGCGTCGACGACGCGCTTGCATTGCTCACCATTGCACAGCACGCCGGAACCGAAATCGTCGGTGTCGGAACCGTGTTCGGGAACTGCACCGAAATGCAGGCCGCGCGGAACGCCCTCACCGTTCTGTCCGTCGCCGGCATGCGTGGCGTTCCGGTGTGCGTCGGACAACCACGCCCAGGGCCACCACCTGCCACCAGCTCCCCACACGGACTCGACGGACTCGGGGACCGCGGATATCGGCCACCACCGGGCGTGGGCCCGGCGTCCGAGTCCGCCGTCGATCAACTGCTCCGCGTCGCGCAGGACCGGCCCGGTGCGGTGGACCTGCTGTGCCTGGGTCCGCTGGCCAACATCGCCGCCGCTGTCACACGCGACCCACGGATCCTGACCCGCTTCCGTTCGGTCACCATCATGGGCGGCATGGGACCCGTCTCCCGTAGAGCTGTCGTGGCTGCAGAACAGCCACAATTCCTCGAGAAAGGTGACACCAATACCAACCACGATCCAGTCGCGGCCACGGTGGTTGCTGCAGCGCCTGGGCAGATTACTTGGGTGGGAATGAATGTCACCGGCCGACTCCGATTGGCCTGGGCCGATCTCGTCGCTCGTTCCGCGGTGGGAAAGACGGCGACGTTCGTCCGCGACATCACCGAGGACTATCACCGGTACTGCACGGGCACATATCGCTCCGAGGACCCGATCTACACCGCGCACGATTCCGTCGCGGCCGCCGTGATGCTCGAGCCCACGGTGGTGCTGTCCGCCGTCGGCGCCCAACCCCAGGTGCTCCACGAGGACGGCCGGGCCGCGGTGTGGGGCGTCGCTCCAGCGCAGGGCCCGGCACACCGATTCGTGACCGACCTCGATTTCCGTTCGATCGGTGAGCGGATCACCGCCACGCTCGACGCAGATCTTCCCCACCCGGGCACGACCGGCTAGCAGTGCCCGTGTTCGACGGCGTCGACGCCCTCATGCGGAGGCGTCGAGCAGATGCAGTTCCTCCGCCACGATCAGATCGACCTCCTCGCTGGTCAGTCCGGGCAACAGATGTGCTGCCAACATCGCTCTCACCTCCTCATGTGCTCCTACTTATTCGTCGAATCGGCGATCGCGATATCGACAAGTCGGGCACATTTTCGGTAGGTGAATTTCGGCGTCGACCGCGGGAACCCGATCTCGCCCGAAGTGGTGTGGGAACGTCTGCGGACGCGGCTACTCGCCGTCGACCGGAACGGCGTCCGCACCCGGTGCGGAGGGATCGAACGGTGGCGGATCGGCCGGGTCGAATCCACCCCGCACCGTCGAGCAGGTTGCTCCCGGTTCCGGGTAGGTGTTCGGGTTCTGTCGCAACGCGGTGAGGAAGTCGGAGATCCGCGGATCGGCTACGTCGTCGAGTTTCAGTTGGTGACCCCACGACTGCAGGGACACCGCCGAGTCGAGACCGGGGTACGGCGACATCAGGGTGTACGGTTCGCCGTCGACGTTCGCTGCCAGAGCCGCGATGTCGTCGTCGTCCAGCCGGTCCGGATCATAGGTCACCCACACGGCGCCGTGCTCGAGGGAGTGCACGGCGTTCTCGCTGCGGATCGCTTCGGGATAGACAATGCCGGTGCAGGTTGCCCAGTACTGGTCGTGTGCACCGCCGAACGGGGGACTCTGGTCGTAGGCCACCCGCTGCGGTGCCTGCACATGGGCGGCGGGCGGATAGTCGACGGTGACGACCCCTTCGATTCCCAGTGACGGATCAGGATTGTCCGCGCTCGGCGAGAAGTCGCGGGCTTCGTCGTCGGCTCCGGAAGTCAGCACGTAGGCGACGACGGCGACCGCTGCCACGACGACCACCACGACCGCCAGTAGCAACCAGGGCAGGCGCCGCCGCCCTGCGGACGGTCGAGATTTCGGGTCCACACTGCGGTCGTTCGTCATTGCCGATCCTTCGTCTCACCGGGTGCCCTGACCGCGCATCCCCATCTGCGAAGCATGGTAGTAGACGGTGAGGCAACGCCCGGTTCCGCGATGACCTGGCGATCTACCGGCGGGCCATTGCTGCGATACGCAGATCGCGGGTCCGCGCCTGGTGGGCGATCATCAGGATCCGCGCCATTTCGGCCTTGCCGCTCTGCACGGCGGTCAGGATCTCGCGGTGTTCCGTTTCGATCTGCTGCAGATTGGAGGAGGCCTGGGCTTCCTCCGCGTCCACAACCGAGCAACGTCTCCGGTAGCGGTGTACGGGACCGTCCGAGTCCGCGCCGATGGTCTCCGGTGTAGACGTCGCGGAAGTGTCTCGGACACAACGTATTCGGTGCGCCGGGACGATTCATCCGCGATGCCCGCGAGAACCACCTCGTTTCGGATTCGAGGACATCCGCGTGAAGCACATCGAGATTCACGGGGTGGAACAGCCGACGGCCGACTCATTGGCTGCGAAATTCGAGGCGTCCTGCCCGATCTACAACACCATCAGGCGGGGAAGTGGAATCGAGTTGACCGTCACTGCCCACTCCTAGCTGGAGTCCTTCGTTCGGACGTGGGTGCCGCAGGAGGTTCAGAGTGACGGGCGCGGGCGGGAGATCGCGGTGTCGATCACGGCGAAGATGTCGCGCTGTTGAACCGTGCCGCCTGCGTCGGCCGTCTGGGCCGCCTCGATCAGATCATCGATGAGGCTGTCGAACAGTAGCGCCGTACGAGGGTCGGTTCGGTGGCCGGGATCGTCGAAGGCATGCAGCGCATCGACCGCGTCGCGGTATCGGCCCAGCCCGTCGGGCGCCGCGCTCACCTGCATCGTTTGCACGTTCATCGTGCTCAGCTCCGAACCATGCTGTTGGACAGCCGGGCTTCGTTCACTGCTCGACTGGCGGGATCGCAGCGGTACTGACCGGTCGTGGTGTGCCGGTAGCCCGGGCCATCCTTGACGACGGCGTGCCCGCAGTAGCGGCATTCGTGACCGGACTGCCCTATGCGGATGGTTTCGATGGTTGGGTACGTGTTGGTGCTCATTGTTCTCGTTCGTCGGTGTGGTGGGTGGTCTGTGAAAGTGGGGTTGAACGACTCGGGTGGACTTCGCGGCGCCACTGCCGTAGGGGGCCGCGTCATGCGTATTCGGCGAGGGGTTCGGCCGAACCGACGTGGGCGCGCTCCAATGCCTCCCAGACGAGGTCGTAGCGCTTGAGGGTCATCTCGTCCGCGTTCGCCAGCAGGGCGTCGAGGAGGGAGTGTGGGTCGTCCTGCCAGGAGTTCAGCGCGGCCGCGACGGTTCTGTTGGTGAACAGGCCCGATTGAGCAAGGGCGTGACTCCACTCGTCGAACAGACCGCTGTAGATGCGTTCGACAGCGTCGTGGTCGAATCCCTCGGCGACGAAATCACGCGCGAAGGTTGCCGTGACGTAATCACCGCAGGTAATCGGTTCTGCATTCATCGGTGCGAGCACCCTCCGTCAGTGGCGGCGTCGGACCAGCGGGCGACCCCGGTTCGTGAGTATGAGACAGGTCACATCGTCGCGCACTGCGGGGAGATGGCGCATCGGCCGTTTCACCGGGGGGTATACCTATCTTCTGGTCCTCGCGGCCCTCATCGGGCGGGGATGCGGACCATTCTGCCTGGTCACGGCCTCTCGGCACCGTGCACCAGATCTCACCCCCGAGGCCATCGAGGGTGTTCCAGCCCGCTGGGGCACTCACCCGGGCGGCATGTATGCGCGGCTGCGGGCGCACGGTGCCACCGACGATCCGACCCTGGATCGCGCCCTTCGCCGGGTGACCGACGGGCCGGGGCGCTACGCCGTTCGTCCGCGGAGATTCAGCGACTCGCGGCGACTCTGGTCCGGTCGTCGTGCAACGCATCGGTGATCCTGCTGCACCCGCCCTCGCGCCTGAGCACCGTCCTGCCCAGCAGCACCAAACCCCACGGGCCTATCACCCATATCGGCCAGGGGTAGATCATCACGCCGGTAGCGAGCGAGACGACGCCCCAGATCGCGATGTTGATTCCTCCGGCGGCGAGCCAAACGAGCCACTCGATCCGCTGGTGACCCGGGATGCGACGACGCGAGGGGTGGGCCGCCGGTGCCACGGGCCGCGCGAGGGCAACTGGCGGGGGTGCCGACGGAAGATCACGCAACACCTGATGCGCCTGCTGCTGGGTCGTCGACTGGTACACCTGTGCCACCCGCTGGTCGAACTCGCCGATGGTCAGTCGCCCCTCGGTGAGATGCCGCCCGAGCTCACCGACGACCTGCTCACGTTCGGAATCGGATATCCGGATGTTGTCCGCGTACTGCATCGGACCCTCCTCAGCGATGACATTCCACTGTGGAATGTCGCTTCTCACTATGATCGATATGCCACAGTGGAATGTCAACCCCCCGACTGCGCGAAGGACCGTGCCATGGCAGAACGTCCCCTCAACGCCACTGCGGCATCGCTCCTCGGGTTCCTGCACGAGGGATCGAAAACCGGGTGGGACCTGGTCGTCACCGCGCAGGAACGCATCGGCAAGTTCTGGTCGATCACGACCAGCCAGGTGTATCGGGAGCTCGCCGCGATGGAGCGTGCCGGGTTGATCGAGGCGGGGGAACGGGGCGCCCGAGAGCGCAAGCCCTACACGCTCACCGAGGACGGTCGCCGGGCGTTTTCGGAGTGGATCGAGCGCGACCCCGGCCCGGAGAACATCCGTTATCCGATGCTGCTCACCGTCGCGTTCGGCGCGCACCTTCCGCCCGAACGGTTGGCCGAGATGCTGGACTCGCACCGGGCAGCGCACGAGCGTCAGCTCGCCGAGTACGAGCGTGACGCCGTGGTCCACGGTTCCAACCGATTCGCCATGGCCACGCTCGACTTCGGCATCGTGTACGAACGTGCAGTACTCGAATGGTTCGATCGCGTCGGGAACCGTCTGGGCCAGGAAAGTCGCTGATAGCCGCGCTGCTCGCCAGTTGCGGGTCTCGGCAGTTCAGCCGATCACGCCGTCCTCGGTAACGACAGCAGTCGGCAGGTCCACCCGTTGCGGAGCGCCGGCTTCGTCGCAGATCACGGTGACGAATGCCGGAAACACTATTCGCCACGAGCCGCCGACGGGCGACAACGCGCTCGCGGCGAATTCGGCCCACTCCTTCGGCAGCAACGTCACTTGTTCGTCCTGCAGCCATTGCGGCGTGGGAATCCGGCGGTTCTGTTCCTCGACGGGATCGACGACGAACCGCACGTCGGTGGCGGTACCCGTTCCGACGTTGCGGAGCCGGAACCGGTCGACGGGGCCCCGAATGCGGCGGACTTCGAACTCGACGTGCTGCGGTTGTGGGAATGCTCGCTGCGCGGCTTCGGCGATCCGGGTCAACGCGGTGACCTGTTCGAGCGCCACGTCCAGTGCAGCCTCGGCCTCGCGCCTGGCCTGATCGGCGAGGTTTGCCTTCCGCCACGCTGCGGCAGCGGTGGCACCGAACAGCACCGCAGCCGCCGCGCCGACCCACGATGCGGTTTCCATGCGCGGAAACTTACCCGAACGCATTTCGGGGAGACTCGCTGGTGATGTCTCCACGAACGGTGAGGCGCAGGCCGACGGACCTTGCCAATCCCACGACTGCGCACAGCGCCAGCACCAGCAGCGCGAGGCTCACACCCGCCACCCTGCCCGTCGGCGGTGCCGCGTTCCGGTCCTCGACACTCACAGGTTCGTCGGGGATGACGGGCAGGAAGAAGTGTCGATGCGGCCCGGTTTGGGTGAGGACGAACATCCCGTACAGAACCAGCGAGGCCACGGCCGCGAATATCAACTGAACCGAGGAGAATTCGGGGCCCGGCCGGCTCGTCGTGAAGGTCGGCAGCACCAGGCTCAGGGTAGCCAGTGACGCCACGGTCGCCAGTGCCGCGCCCGTACCCTCCGCATTGAACAGCGCGACCCCGTATCTTCGCGCGCCGACGAACAGAGACAACCCCATGATGCCGTTGACGGTGAGCATCACCGCCGCGAATACCGTGTCGCGGGCCAACGAGGCCGTCGCCGGACCACCCGAGATCATCAGTGTCACGATCAATCCGACCTCGATGACAGTGACGGCGACAGCGAGAATCAGCGATCCGAACGGCTCGCCGACCTTGTGTGCAACCACCTCGGCGTGATGAACAGCGGCGAGCACTGCGCCGACCAGCACCACCGCCACGACGAGCACCAGCACCGTGCCGATGTCCCGGCCCCAGGTCACGCCCAACACCGCAACGGACACCGGTGGAATCACCAGCGGCCACTCTGCAGTGACCGAACGCCACCCGAACGCCATGATCAGACCTTGCCGGCTCCATCCTCTCGGGTGGACCGCAATGCGGAACCCGCATCACCCATCCGCGGCGAGCCGGCGGTGAGTTGGGTCCGGGCCGACTGGGTTCGGGTGAGTGCGGCTCGCGTGGCGGCCTCAACCGTCATCACGATGAAATCGCGTCGGCGCGAGTCCCGGTCGCGGCCACACGGAAGGGGTGTCGAAAACAGCCGGTCTGCGGTCTGGAGAGCTACCCAGCCGTCGACGAGGGTGATCACGGTGATGAGCAGTTCCTGGGCGTCGCTCTCGGAAAGTTCGGGGACAGCTTCCCGTGCGCTGGCAACTATCGCCTGAGCGTGCTTCTGTCGCGATGCTTCCGCGACAGGCGCCTCGAGTTCGAGTCCTTCCCAGAACAGCAGACGGGTGAAAGTGGGGTGCTCGCGTTGGTAGTCGAATCGGCGACCGGCGTAGTCGGCGATGGCGACGACCCCGTGACCGGACAGTTCGACAGCGGCCAGCGTGGTTGCGAGTTCATGTTCGAGGACCGCGCTGAAGAACGCTTCCTTCTTGCCGAAGTACTGGTAGATGCGCTCTTTGTTCACGCCTGCTTTCTCGGCGATCCGATCGACACGAGCACCGGCCAGACCGAACGAACTGAACTCTGCAACTCCGGCCTCGATGAGAAGTCTCTTGGTTCGTTCGGTATCCCATGCCACGGCTGCATCCTACGACAACTCCAACTGTCTGGTTGCAATCTGTAAGTCCAGCCCCTACGGTCGAAAGGCAACTGAATAGTTGGAGTTACGAGAAGGGCTACCTCAGGATGGAATCTCTTGCTCTCGCATCTACGGTGGTCGAACATTTCGCTCCGACGACCACGAAGCGCCGGCCTCCACGAACGGAACGTGCCGACGGGCATGCTCGGGATCTCGTGCCGGAGAGGGCCCCGTCCATCCACTTGCGGGTGGTCGTCACCTGGGTGTCCATCTTCCCGCTCGTCACGGTGGGCATGACCGTCATGACCCTGTCGGGTCCGATCACGGCCACCTGGCCGACCTGGTTGCGGGCTTTGTCGCTCACCGGTGTCGTCGTTCCCACGGCGGTGTATTTCGTCGTGCCACGTGTGCTTGCCCTGTCCGTCCGGTGGATGAGCTGGCGGTGCCGGAACGGTACTTCGCGGTGCAGCTCCTGAGCGGCGCGAGCGCGCGCCGCAGATTCATGTCGGAGGTGCGAGGTACGTTCTCGTTGCGACGAAAGAGGTCGCCACTCACACTCACGTATCCGAGGCAGTCCGGCTCGGGTGGATACGAGGTGCACCCGCGCCTCGTATCTTGGGGAGTGGCGACCTCTCTCGGCTCGCCACCAGCTACTCGTGGTTTCTACGTGCCGGATCAGGCCGGCTCGGCAGCGATCCGCCCCGATTTCACCGCGGCGACCAGCGTTGCGTGGTCGGCTTCGGTCTGATCGGCGTAGCTGACGGCATACCGCCCGATCACCTCGTCCAGTTCCGTGTCGCTGGCGAAGTAGCCGGCGAGAACCCGCGGATCGAGCGAGCGGGTATGCGCACGCGCGAGCAGGGCGCCGGCGAGCCGGCCGTAGTCGTCGAGATGGTCTTGCTCGAGACCGGTTGGATCGATGTCCCCTTTGAGGTTTCGGAACTGCCGCACGATGTAAGGGAGGCCGTCGATGGTCGTCCAGCCCAGCAGAAAGTCCGATTCCGCCTGCACCAGCCGGGCGCCGTGCACTATCCGCTTGCCCTCGTGTTTCGGCTCGCCGACCGGTAGGTACGCCGACAGTGCGGACGGCCGGGCCTGTTTCAGTTGAAGTACGAGCACCTCGTCCCGATTACCGTGCAGCAGGGCGATATAGCTGCGCAGACCGACGCTGCCCGTTCCGACGATCCGGAACGCGACGTCGGACACGGCGAATCGGGCGATCAGGTTCCTGCGGGACTCGCGCAGTGAGTCGACATAAAGTTCCAGACCGTCGGTCACGGCATCGGCGGTTGCGCGATCGACGTGGGTGAGTACCGGCGGATCGTCGATGAACCGTCGTCGGCGGATCCCGGTCTCGTGATCTTCGATGTGAGCGGTCCACTTCGCCGCCACCTTCTCGCTGGTATTGCGCCGCGCCTTCTGTGCGGCCTTGTCGAAGTCGTCGAGCAGAGCCTCGGCCTTGGCCCGCTCGAGCACCGACTTGTCCGGGAGCGCATTCCAGGACTGAAGGAATGGCAGTTCGGCGAGATCGCGAATGGTGCGCCGATACGATTTGACGGCGTCCTCGGCGGCCTCGATGCAGCCGTTCTCGGACACACCGCCTTCGCGACCCGCGAGGACCAGGCTCGCGGCGAGGCGTTTGAGATCCCACTCCCACGGACCAGGGAGGGTTTCGTCGAAATCGTTGATATCCATGACGATTTGACCGTCCGGTGTCCCGTACAGGCCGAAGTTGGCCGCATGCGCGTCACCGCACAGCTGCGCTGTCAATCCGGTAACCCGAGAGTCGGCGAGGTCGGCCGCCATCAGGCCCGCGGCGCCGCGCAAGAAAGCGAACGGGGAGGCGATCATCCGACCGATTCGCAGCGGGATCAGATTCGCCAGCCTTCCTCGATTGCTGGCCTCGACGAAATCGAGCACATCCGGCCGTCCCGCGCCGACCGCGGCGCTCCCGTGCGCACTCGACGGCACAGTGGCACGCAACGCGTCGCCCCGCGCGAAGACGTCGTCCGCCTCGATCTGGGTTCGCAGGTCGACGGCTCGCGCTCGATTCTTCGTCACCTCGGCGACACTATCCCAGGCCCAGTCACCGTGTACCTCGTCAGCATTCGTCGCCGCCGTCTTCGCCACACGACATTGTGGTGAAAGAGTGGTTATGCTTCGGTTTCCGGTGGTCGGCAGCATCCGGCGCCGGAGACACGTTCCGGCGGCATGCCGTGCCGTCGGGCCTTCCTTAACGGAGGAACGTCATGTCCGCTGAATCCGTCGCCGCCACCCCCGAGCCCGCCGGTGGGCACATCCGATTGACCTCACACAGCGGCGGTGTCGGCGCCCTGCCGATCCACTGGGGAGCACCCACGCCGTCCGAGCGCGGACCGGTGGTCGGTACCACCACCAACCGCGCCCACCGCAACGTGATCGGAACGCACAGCGGCTCGTACAGCATTTACCGGGCACTGGCGGTGGCGTCGGGCGCGCTGTCGCGCCATCACAAGGCCGACCTCACCGATACCGCGCCCACGAACATCATCGGCCCGTACCCGCAGTGGAGCGAGCCCGGCAAGATCGTGAGCCTGGACCCGTGGGGTGCCACGGTGGCCGAGGTCTTCGCCGCCGAGTTGGCGGCGGGTCACGACATCCGCCCGAGCATCGCTGTCACCAAGGCGCATGTGATCCTGCCGGAGGTCATGGAGGCCATCCAGAAAGGTCGCCTGCACCCGGACGGCCGCTTCCTGCTGCCCAGTGGTGCTGCGCTGGTAACCAAGGCGGCGATCGAGCCCGTCTGGCACCTGCCGGGTGTGGCGGAGCGCTTTCACTGCAGCGAGACGGACCTGCGCCGCGTGCTGTTCGAGGAGACCGGCGGCATGTACCCCGAGCTCGTGACGCGCTCGGACCTCGAGGTGTTCCTGCCCCCGATCGGGGGTCAGACCGTGTACATCTTCGGCGATGCTCGTGACCTGGCCGATCCCGGGGTGGAGCTGACCGCACGCGTACACGACGAGTGCAACGGCTCGGACGTATTCGGTTCCGACATCTGTACCTGCCGCCCGTACCTCACGCATGCGATCGAGGAGTGCATCCAGGGTGCGCAGCGCGGTGGCGTGGGCCTGGTGGCGTACTCCCGCAAGGAGGGCCGGGCGCTCGGCGAGGTGACCAAGTTCCTGGTCTACAACGCGCGCAAGCGCCAGGTGGGCGGCGACACGGCCGACCAGTACTTCGCCCGCACCGAATGCGTGGCCGGCGTGCAGGACATGCGCTTCCAGGAGATGATGCCCGACGTGCTGCACTGGCTGGGCGTCAGAAAGATCCACCGCCTGGTCTCCATGAGCAACATGAAATACGACGCCATCACCGGCTCGGGTATCGAGGTCGCGGAGCGGGTGGACCTTCCCGCGGACCTGATCCCGGCCGACGCGCGCGTGGAGATCGACGCCAAGATGGCGGCCGGCTACTTCACGCCCGGCGCTGTGCCGGACGCTGACGAATTGGCGAAGGTCAAGGGCCGGGAGTTGGACGGATGAGCGTGACCGGCGTCGGTCCCGTCCTGGACACCGGGCGGGCCGAGGATGCGACCGCCGCTCTACGTACCACGTCGGCCGTGCGGGAGCGAGCACGACAACTGCTGTCCCGTGCGCGCGAGGGCGATTCACTCTGGTTCGGCATCGACGACGACGCATTGGAGGCGGCCGCGGCGGAGGTCGCCGCCGTCACGCGTGCCCGCTATCCAGACCTGACAATTCCGTACCACAGCCGCTGGCGCCATTTCGAAGCCGGCGGCGTGGACCGCAAGGCCGAGCTGGATGCACGACTGACCGCGCTGGACGCGCCGGGCCGCGCCCGCGCCATGATCGACCTGGCGGTGGTCAGCGTCCTGCTCGACGCAGGAGCCGGTCCCGACTGGCACTACCACGAGGTGGACGGCGGGCAGCGCTTCGCGCGTTCCGAGGGACTGGGCGTCGCGAGCTGGCACGCCTTCCTCGGTGGCCTGTTCTCGAGCGACGCGGCGCACCCGCTGCAGGTCGATGCGGCCGGACTACGCGGGCTGGATACCGACCGGCTGGCCGAGGTGTTCCAGGCCGGCCCGTCCAATCCGTTGGTGGGTCTCGAAGGTCGCGTGCTGCTGCTGCGACGGCTGGGCGAGGCGCTCGCCGCGCAGCCCGAAGTGTTCGGCCCGCACGGCCGGCCGGGTGGCCTGTTCGATGTGCTGGTCGCCCCACAGGGTGCCGCCGCGGCGACGGTCGCCGCCCACGACATCCTGTCGCAGCTTCTGACGTCGCTCTCGGGCATCTGGCCTACGGGCAACGCCATCGGCGCCGAACCGTTGGGCGACGTCTGGCGCCACGACGCGGTGGCCGGTCCGGGCTTGACCCGGGGCTGGATGCCGTTTCACAAACTGTCGCAATGGCTGAGCTATTCGTTGCTGGAGCCCTTCCAATGGGCGGGCGTCCGGGTGGTCGGGTTGGACGAGCTGACCGGCCTGCCCGAATACCGCAACGGCGGTCTGCTTCTCGACACCGGTGTGCTCCGCCTGCACGATCCGGTCTGGGCTGCACAAAACTGGACGGCCGGAGACGAATTGGTGGTCGAGTGGCGCGCGTTGACGGTAGCCCTCCTGGACGAACTGGCCCCGCTGGTGCGCGCACGTCTGGGCGTGGATTCCCGAGAGATGCCGCTGGCCTGCGTCCTGGAGGGCGGCACCTGGGCGGCGGGCCGCGCGCTGGCACAGCGCTCGCGGGGTGGGCTGCCGCCGCTGAACATCGCCAGCGACGGCACGGTCTTCTAGAAGAAACGAGGACGACTACATGGGCACGGTACACGTGATCGAGCACCCGCTGGTGCAGCACAAGCTCACGATGATGCGCCGTAAGGATGCCTCCACCAACAGCTTTCGTCGACTGGCGAACGAGATCTCCGCGCTGATGACGTACGAGGTCCTCCGCGACATCCCGATGCAGGAGATCGACGTCGAGACACCGCTGGAATCCACCACCGGAAAGGTCATCGACGGTAAGAAGCTGGTCTTCGTCTCCATTCTGCGCGCGGGCAC
This sequence comes from Rhodococcus sp. IEGM 1305, assembly GCF_030058635.1. NCBI lineage: Bacteria > Bacillati > Actinomycetota > Actinomycetes > Mycobacteriales > Nocardiaceae > Rhodococcus > Rhodococcus sp. IEGM 1305. The sequence continues at coordinate 27,331 of NZ_JASHKX010000013.1, read as the reverse complement.
CGGCATCCTGGACGGCATGCTGACAATTGTGCCGGGCGCGCGCGTCGGCCATATCGGTCTCTACCGCGATCCCAAGACCCTCGGAGCTGTGGAGTACTACTTCAAGATGCCCGGCGATCTGCAGGAGCGCGACGTGGTGGTGATCGACCCGATGCTTGCCACCGGCAACTCGGCCGTGGCGGCGGTGGAGCGACTGAAGGAATGCGGCCCCAAGTCCATCAAGTTCGTCTGCCTGCTGACCTGCCCCGAAGGCGTTGCCGCCCTGCACAAGGCGCATCCCGACGTCCCGATCTACACCGCCGCCGTCGACCGCCAACTCGACGAGCACGGCTACATCCTGCCCGGCATCGGGGACGCAGGCGACCGTCTCTTCGGCACCAAGTAGCGGGCCCGGTCTTCACGGGGCAGTGGTTTCCGGCGCTTCGAGTTCGGTGTCCGGGGGTGTGGGGAATCGCAGCGCGAGCGCTGTCTTGATTTCGATGTGACGCAACAGGAAGGCGCGCTCGTCGAGCCGCTTGCGCCGCAGCCAGCCGGTGACCTCGTCGTTGCACTTACTGGCGTTGCACGAGCCGCAGGCCGGGGCGATGTTGTCGAGGGTGTAACGCCCGCCGCGGGACAGCGCCTGCACGCAGTCGCGTTGCAACGGCTTGTCGGTCGCGCCGCAGTATGCGCAGCCACCCCACGCCTCGGTGAGCGCACTCCACTGCTCGGCGGTGAGGTCGTGCTCGACACTCTCCATCCGACGCTTGCGTTTACGGGCGCCCCTGGCCCTGCGACTCCGGTTGACCGCCATCGCCCCAGCGTAGGACTCGGGACGGGTCAACCGGCGACAGGGGGCACGCTCTGTTCGAAGCTGAACACGTTCTCCGGGTCGTAGGTGGCCTTGACCTCGCGCAGCCGCTCGCGGTGCGATCCGTAGTACTCGCGTTCCCAGTCCGACGCGGCGGCGTTGGGCACGTTGACGTAGGCACCGTCGCCGTAGGGGCGCAGCGCCCGCCAGAAGTCGGCCGCCCAGCCCAGTGCCGTGGAGTTCAGGGCGGGGTCGTTCCAGGCGGCGCCCGGCTCGCAGTAGAACAGCGCGTCGCGGTGCGGGAACGCGGACCCACCAGGCGGAGCGTGCCGGACGGCACCGCCGAAGCTCGAGCAGAAGAAATTGCTCGGCGGGCTGGGCGTGTTGGCCATGTAGTGGACGATCAGATCGATCGCCTCATCGGGGAAAGGTTGGGTGACGAACTGCGAGTAGAACTTCCAGAGGAAGACGTCGTTCGGCCCCCTGTCGACGTCGCCGTACACGGACGGCCAGGGGCCCTCCGTCACGGTCACGTCGGGATTGCCGATCGCCAGCAGCGACCGAAGTTGGTCCTCGAGGTCCCGCCGCGCACCGCCGTACATCAGTGCAGACAGCTCGACCGCGGTGGAATCGACCTCCAGCGCGCTGGTCAGCCGGTCGTCGGCGACCGGCGCGTCGCGCTGCCACCCGCGAAGCAGGGCGCCCAGGTGGTCGTGACCGGTCCACCTCGCGACGAGGAATGTGACGTTCGAGAGCTCGTGCAGCCTCAACGTGTAGGACGTCGCAATCCCGAAGTTGCCGCCGCCCCCGCCACGGCACGCCCACAGCAGGTCGGAGTTGTTGTGCTCGGTGGCCTCCACGACCTTCGCCGAGCGCGCGCCGTCGGCCACCACCACCTCCGCGGCAAGCAGGTTGTCGCACGCCATACCCATACTGCGGGTCAGTAGTCCGAAGCCACCCCCGAGAATCACGCCACCGAGACCGACGCCGCCCTCGGAGCCGGTCGGAACGACGAAGCCGTGTTGCCCGAGGGCCGCGACCGTCTCCTGCTGCGTCAGCCCCGTCCCGACCGTCGCCGTGCGCGCCGCTTCGTCGATCACGATGCTCTTCATCCGACTGACGTCGACGACCAGCCCGCCGTCGATCGACGACCAGCCCTCGAGGCTGTGGCGACCGCTGCGGGCACGCAGGGCGATGCCTTCCTCGCGAGCCCAGCGGACCGCGTTGACCACGTCCTGCGTGTCACAGCAGAACACAATCGCCTCGGGATAGCGGGAATGCAGGCGGTTCCAGCCCACCCGCGCCGCCTCGTAGCCGGAATCGCCGGCACGCACGACATCACCGGTGAGCATGGTGGTGGTAGTCAGGGGGTTCATCTCTCGGTCAGTGCGAGAAGACATCGGCGTCTCCCGGCTCGGTGTCCAGTACCTCGCGTTTGAAAATCAACAGGTACGCGAAGTACAACCCGCCCGCGAGGAGCAAGCCGACCGCAATCAGGATCGAGGTCAAAGCACTCGAGGGCGAGACGATCACGAACAGCACGACAGCCGACCACACCAGCGCGCTGATCGCGACCGGCAACTCGAAGCGCCCGAGATCGAACGCACCCGCCTTCCGATCCAGTCGCCTCCGCACCGCAAGGTAGAGGACGATTATCGCGCCGTAGAGAACTGCCGAGATGACCGTCCCCACCGTGAGCAACTCCAGCAGGGCGCCACCCGGCAGCACGGCCATGAGGACGACCCCCACGACGACGATCAGGATGGTCGCCGGAATGGGTGTCTGCGTGCGCGGGTTGACCCGACGCATCAGTCGGTAAGCAGGAAAACGTGCGTCGCGCGACATCGCGAACACCATCCGCGAGCAGGTGGCCAGGGTCACCATCCCGGCGCCGAAGAATGCGAACGCGATCGCGACCAGCAGCGACCTCTCCATGACCGGACCCAGCTGATCGCGCAGGATCGCCGCCACCGGCGTGTCACTATCGCTCACCCGGGGGATATCTTTGATCGCGATCGTGAGCGCGATCAGGAACACCAGTCCCAGCACAGCCGCCGCCACGACCGATCCCACGATCGCGCGCGGGACGCTGCGAAACGGATCCTTGGCCTCCTCAGCCATATTCGCCGCGGAGTCGAAGCCGACGAGCGTGGCGAGCCCCATGATCATCGCAGCCATCAACCCACCGCCGACAGCGAAATAGTTGGGGGCGCCCTCGGTGATACCGCGCGAGGTGAGATTGCCGACCGAGCCCTCGCCCGAGATTGCGACAGCGACGAAGAGCCCGATCGCCAGCACCACCACGATCACCAGTTCGAGCCCCACCGCGCCCGACGTGATCAAGCCGACGAGGCGCGTAGAGAACACGACGAGCACCGCCTGAACAAGCACCACGACGAGCGTGATCATGCGTGCCGTGCCCTCGTCCGGCTGCATGCCGAACAGTGGCATGAGGGCGCTGCTCGCCATCGCATTGTCGACCGTCACCACGCCCAGCGCCAGGTAACAGAAGGTCAGCCAACCGAACAACCAGCCGACTTTCGGGTTGGCCAGCCGCGAGGCCCATTGGTAGGAGGAGCCGCTGAGTGGGATGCGGGCCGCGAACTGGGCGATCACGAGCGCCACCAGGGTCTGCCCCAGCGCCACGATGATCCAGAGCCAGATCCCCACCGGCCCCGCGTCTCGAAGCACGTCGTCGTAGGTGCCGAAGATCCCGACCGCCACCGAGATGAATGCGAACGAGACAGCGAACACCTGAAAGGAGCCCAGAGTTCGCTTCAGCTCCGGTTTGTAGCCGCAGTCTTCACATTCTTGATTGGCGCTCTGTGCGCCCATCACGTTTTCTGCCGTCATCTCGGCCGCCTCACGTTCAGTCGGGAACTGCGGAGAAGTCGATTCGCTTGAAGCGACCCGTCACAACGAGACCCGTTCCACGATCAGAGCGAGACCGGTCTGTTTCATCCTCCACCTCATGGATTCGGATGTCATCGATGGTTCGTCTTTCTAAATACTCCGAGATGCGCGCGGGGCGCGTCAGCCCACACGTCTCGGCCGCCGAGGCCAATGGCCCCGGCGGCCGCGAGAGAGTGCTATCGATCCAGAGTGAGTCGGTGTCGACCGGATGTCACATCCAGGGCATATCGGGATCGAGCGAGTGGGAGATCACCCCGTCGTCGGGCTCGAGGGGGTAGTAGACCTGGTGGATGGTGGCACCCTGCTGGGAGTTCACGGTCGCGGCGGCGGGGCCGTAAAGGGTTGTGCCGCCAGGCTCGACCAGAGTGGTGCCGGGCTCGACGAGGGTCACCTGCGGGGGCACGTCTTCGTCGGGGGCGTCGCAGGCGACCATGGGCCACGCGTTTGCGCAGCCGATTCGGTCCCTGACCTCGACCTTGTACGGCGAGAGTCCGGATTCGGGGGAGACGACTTGCGGGAACGTCGACTGGGCGGGTGCGGCGGCGGCAGTGGCGCTCTGGGCCATGAACATTCCCAATCCGAGGGCGGCGCCCGTTGCGGCTGCTGCGGCGATGCGTGTCTTCGTCGAGTTCATTGCGTTGCTCCTGAGTGTGGTGTGTGAATTTCCGTGTCCCTTGTGGACGAACACCAGTCTTCGCCGGAAGGGGGGTCCGACAACGCCCCCTGAAGGGGTGGTCGGACATCCATCCAGGGGTGGATGTTTCCACCCCTGGGGGTGTTTCGCATTCACGAAAGAACAGTGCTCTGCCGCGGTCGGCGACGTCAGAGGTAGAGGTCGACGAGGGTACTGATCACCGACCAGTGCGTCGTCCGTGCCCGCACGGTCCTCAACTCGGGGTAGACGATGCGGAAGGTGCGCGCGAGGGCGACGCTGAGTCCGCCGGTGATGTCTGGAAGCCCCGATCGGGTTTCGGTTGCGAGGACGCCGTCGAGGGGCGGGTAGTCGGACAGTCGTTCGACGATCGGATCTACCCGGAGGCCGGGTCCGAGCTCGCGGAACAATCCGATGTTCTCCTGCAGGCCTCGGGTGATCGGCAGGTCGGTGGGTTCGACGATGTGCCGGTGCTGGGCGGCCGCGCTCTCCTGCGCGACGAGGAGCAGGTCGTAGAGTTTCGCGGTGACGACGTCGTCGAATCGGTGAAAGTCGTCTCGGACGACGCCGAGACTGGCGACGTCCCGGAAGATGTCCGCGAACTGGTCGAACGTCATGAGCGTCCCATGGCTTCCGGCCTCCGCACGTTCCATGAGGTGATCATCCTCCGTGATGCGGTCACGCATCCGACGAACCGCGCGCAAATGATGCCCGGTCCGGAATCCCGTTGTCCGCCACGGCGTCCAGCGTCCGCTGCGAGTGCTTCCCTGGCCGGGCCCCGTGGAGAGAACCTGTCCTACCTGGCCGGTCGGCCCATGGGTTGTGCAGGACCACGACCAGCGAGTACAGCGAAAGGTATGACGTCGACGAAATGGACGCGGTGGTTGCCGTTGGCCGCCGTCGCGGTGCTCGTCGTCGTGCTCGCGGCGAGCGGGATGGTTCCCGTCTGGCCGGGACTGCTGCACCTGGTCGCGCTGCCACCGCTGGATCAGTTCACGGACCTGCGACTTCTGCTGGTGCGTACCGACTCGTGGCCGCAGTTCCTGGTGCTGGTGGGCCTGGTGTCGGCCGTGCGGGTCCTGCTGATGGCCTGGCTTCTCGGTGGACTCGATGCCCGACGCCTCCGCTTCGCCGCGATGTTCTACGCGGCGGCGTTCGGCCCCGTCCTTCTTGCGGCGCTCGGTGACGCGACCGCCTACGCGACGCTGTACTCGCGGGCGTTCTGGCCGGCGGTGGCGTTGGTCGGATTGCTGGTCGTGATCCTCGGCCCGGTCCCGTGGCAGGGCGGGGTCACCCTGCGCGAGGCGATGGCGCGGGCGTGGCGCCGCGGCCTGCGGATCGAGGTGATGGTGCCGTACTGCGCGGCGGTCCTCGGGCTCGGCGCTCTGGCCGACCGGGCCCCGGCCCTCACCGTGCTGCTCGTGCCGGTCTCGGCTGTGGCGACGGGACTGACGGTGTGGGCGATGGACCGTGCGCCGGTCACCCGGCCCGTTGCGGCGCTTGCTGTCGTGCTCGTCATGGTGACGGCGGCGTCGGTGATCTTTGTTCGGACACGAGGATATGACGATCCGGAACCCGGATCCCGACAGGCCGGTTCGCTGTTCCTCATGTCCGGAATCAATTCGCGATCGGGGCAGGGGAGCATCCCCCGGGCCGACGTGCACCGGCTGGGTTACGAATGCGATCAGGTCTACTACTTCTCCTACGCCGGCCCCGGCGACGGGCAGCCGCAGCGCGACTCGACGTGTCCGATCAGGTCGGGGGCCCCGTACGAATCTGCCGACACGCAGCGCCCCGTCGAGGAACAGGTCGCGTTGTTTGCCGAACAGACCGCGAACCTGCAGCGGCCGTTGACCGTTGCCGCACATTCCCACGCCGCGTGGATTGTGTGGGACGCGGTTGCCACCGGGCGGGCGCAGGTCGATGTGCTGGTGCTGGTGGGCGTCTTTCCGCAGACCCCGCTCGGCTTTCCACCCCCGGATGGCGATCGACGGGGCAGGGTGTTCGGCGACCTGTTGCGGTGGGCGGCGCCGGTGACTGACCTCGTCTTCTTCCACTTCGACCCCGACACGCCCGCGGCGCGGCAACTGCTCGGCACCGCGGGCAGTGCGCAGGCCATTCTCGGCGAGCCGCTGCCTGGGGAGGTGCGTGTTCTGAGTATCACCTCGGCTGCCGATCTTCCCCTGATGCCGCACGGCTGGCGGCTGGACGTCGAACGCAATGGCTGCCCGGTCCGCGCCGCGCACTCCGCGTTGCCCACCTCGGCTGCCTTCGACGACGAGGTGATCCGGTTCCTGGACCACCGGGATTCTCCACCGTGCCCGATGTGGCGGGACTGGGGTGCGGTCGTGATGCACGCGTTCGGGGTGCCGCCGAGTGGGAGCTGACAGACAGCGGTGCGACTCAGCTGTCCCGACCGACGACACCGAATTGTGTCGAAGCGGACGAGGCGATTTCTCGGACGCCGGAGCACGCCGCGGAGTTAAATGGAATGACGCAGGCGTAATGGATTTCGGCAGCGAGTAAGCCCAACTCAAGGTCCGCCGCCGCCCGCTCCGGTCGCGTCTCAACCGTGCGGGAGGCATAGCGTCGGGGTGCGCGATGATCGAAGCAGTGACAGGGCTCCTTGCGAGGAGAACCGAACCCGCCGATGCCCGACCCGATCCGCCCGAGCACATCGATCACGATGAAGGTGTCCGCGGTGTCGCACTCGGAAGACTCCTGGCGGTCGCGATGTTGACACGAGCGCAGGCTGCACTACTCGTCGCGGATGCGCTCGATCAGCTCGAACTGGCGCGCGGCGAGGGGCCCTACCCATTCCGCCTCCGGAACGCGACGGTGTCCGACGCCGGGCATCTCACGATCGAGTGCGCGGGCAGTGCGTCCCGGCGAGACATGAACGAGGCGGTGGTCGAACTTCTCCGCAGCATTGCGACGAACTGTCCCGGTACGGCCCTGGCCGACCGGTTGCACGAATCGCTCGCCGAAACAACAGATCTGGATGCGTTGGTGCACCGGGTTCGTCAGGCGATCGCACCCGACGTCGACCCAGCCGAGGAGAGAAGGAAACGCTGCCAAATTGCCGGGCTCGTCGCGGCCACCACAGGACGGCCGCGTCCGGACACAGGGGTGGTGGAGGAGCGGACGGACGTCCGGGACTGGCCGTATGTGGCGACGGGTTCCACGCTCGCACCGTCAGGCTGGTTGCCACCGGTCCGGAATCCGTGGCATCGCAAAAGGAGACGGCCGTCGCGGCGACAGGGAGCACTCGGCCTGATCGCGATCCTGATACTCGTCGCTGCAGCGTGGATGGCTCCACGGGTGTGGTCGGAGCTGCGCCGGGGATGGGACGCCGTCCTGAATCCCGTGAATCCCTCGGAGCAGAATCAGATTCGGCCCGTGTCGCCGCCTCCACCGGAACCCCGGGCTGATCAGCCACCGCCGGTGACGAACGATGTCGGCCGGCCGCCGCCGCCCGTCGACATCGGTGCCCCCGGGAGTGCGGGGCCGATCACCCTCGTCACGGTCACGCGCGCCAACGGGGAGTGCCTGCCCGGGCAGGCGTGCGCGATCCGAGTCGACATTCGCCTCGATCCGGCAGCAGCTGTCGGCAGTGTGACCTGGCGGGTGAACGTGTACGACCGCTGTACCGGCGAGGTGCGGCCCGCCAGCGAAGTGACGCTGCCCGTTCAGCCCGGGTCACAACAGGTCTACGGCATCGTCCGGACCGATCTGCCGCCGGGCGCTGCACTCGCCCTCGCGGCCGTCACCAGCGCCCCGGCGACGGCCGCGTCCGAGCCGCTGCTGGTGCCCGCCGAAAACGCTCGCTGCTGAGCGCCGGGGGAGGGGTGGGATGCACGACGACAAGCACGACGACAAGCAAGACGACAAGCACGAATCCGACCCGTGGATCGTCGGTGCGGCGATCGTTCTCGTCGTGCTCGGCCTTCTGAATTTGCTCTCGACAGGGAAGACGGCAGACGCTGTTCGCCACACGCTCTTCGCCGTTGCCGGTCTCGGCATCATGTATGTGGTGTCCCGCCTGCGGATGAGTGATCTCCGCGCCTTCGGCTGGGCAGTGTTCACCGTGGCGACCGTGTTGCTGGCGGTCGTGCCGCTCGCGGGGGTCGCGACCAAGGGTGCTCAACGCTGGCTGGACTTCGGCGTATTCACCGTCCAGCCGTCCGAACTGGCCAAGCTCGCCCTGGTTCTCGTGCCCGCGAGCATGCTCGCCGGTGGGTTCACGCTGGCACGATTCATCGCGACCTTGGCGATCGGGGGCGTACCCATTGCACTCGTCGCACTCCAACCCGACCTGTCGACTGCCGTCGTTCTCGTTGCGACGGCAGGAGTCATGCTCATCCTCGCCCGCGTCCCGCTGCTGCCCCTGGTTCCGTTGTTCGTGCTGGGTCTCGCGTCGCTTCCGCTGGCCGTGCTCTTCCTCCGCCCCTACCAGCTCGAACGGGTCCACGTGTTCCTGTCGAGCAACGCCGACCCCGCCGGCGCGGGATGGGCCGAGTTGCAAGCGAACATCGCGATCGGCAGCGGTGGCCTGTGGGGGCTGGCGCGCGACCCGATGTACGCGGTGCGGGCCGAGTATCTTCCCGAATCGGAGCACGATCTCGCGTTCGCCAGCCTGGTGTACGGGTGGGGTTTGATCGCCGGGTTGGCTGTCGTGGTGGCAACGTCGGTCATCGTGTGGCGGGCTGCACTCTCCGCGCGCACGGCGCGCACGCGCGAGGCCGCACTCGTCGCGGCCGGAATCGGCGCGTTGTTCGGCATCCACGCGCTGGTGTCGATCGGTCAGAGTCTGTCGCTTCTGCCCCATACCGGCATGCCGATTCCCCTCTTCAGTTACGGGGGCACCGCCGCCATCGTCGGTTTCGTCGCCATCGGACTGGTGCTCGCGGTGCGCCGAGACGGCGTCGCGCGACCGCTGTGGACCCCGGATCCCCGACGGCGACGCCGCCCGCGTGGAATGTCGGCGGGCACCCTGACGATGACCGCGGCACTCGTCGCGATGTCGGTGTTCGCCTGGCAGTTGCAACACGACCGGGGTGCGGAATTCCGGGCGATGAGCGACCAGCAGATGATGCGGTGCATCCGCCTGCCCGCAGAGCGCGGACTGATCCTCGACCGCAACGGTATTCCGCTCGCAGTCAATGTCGCCGAGTACGCCGTGGCGGTGGTCGCTCGGATGTTCGAGGAGAACGACGACGACACCCGCAACCGGTTGGCCGCTCTGCTCGCCACGTCTCCCGACGAGTTGGCGGGCCTCATCGAGGCCGGTGGCGAGGGGGAGTCTCAGGTGGCCGTGGGCAGGGTCGCGCCCGACCAGGCGCGGCGCATCGTGGATGCGCGACTGCCCGGTGTGCTCGTGGTGCCGTCCGGTCGCAGGCAGTACCCGTACGGTGCCGTGCTCGCCTCTGTCCTCGGACACGTCGGCGTCGCCGACGCCGACGACATGGAACGCTGGCCGCATCTCGTACTCGGGTCACGCGTCGGCAAGGCGGGACTCGAGAAGCAGTACGACGCTCTGCTCCGCGGCAGCGACGGCAAGCAGTGCATGTATGTCGATCCGTCCGGGCATCCGGTGGCCGCCGGCGAACGCGTGGACCCGGTACGGGGCCACGATCTGCGCCTGCACCTCGACATCGGGGTCCAGAACCTGGCCACCGACGCGCTCGTGGAGGCGATGCGCACCAGTAAGGGCGACCTCGGTGCCGCCGTCGTGATGGACGCGCGGAACGGAGCCGTGCTGGCCCTCGCCAGTGTCCCGGGGGCCGACAACAACGTCTACGGACCTCCGGCCGACCTCGTCGCCCTCGCGGCGCAGAGTCAGACTCCGGGGCCGAGCCCGTTGCTCAACAACGCCACCCAGACCGCGGTCCCGCCCGGCTCCACCTTCAAGATCGTCGTCGCGGCGGCGAATACCCAGTACCCGGTGCTGTCGCCGGACACGGTGATCGACACCGGCGCCGCCTACACCTACGGCGGCCACACGTTCCGGAACTGGCAACCGATGGGCCCGCACAATCTGCTCCAGGCGATTCAGTGGTCCGACAACGTCTACTTCTACAAGCTCGGTGAACTCTTGGGCCCGGAGAAGATGGCGGACGTCGCGGGGCAACTCGGCGTCGGCCGGCGGTCCGGGATCGACCTGCCCGGCGAGGCCGAGGGGTTCCTCGGCACCCCGGAGAACGTCGGAAGTATCGGGGCCACCTGGTATCCCGGGTCGACCCTGTTGATGGGTATCGGACAGGGCACCGTCAGCGCGACCCCGATACAGGTGGCGCGCTGGACGTCGGGGATCGCCACCGGCGCGATGGTGACGCCCCAGCTCGCCGCGGCGTACGGGTCGGACTCGGTGCCCATACCGACAGCGGCGCCGCAGCGTCTACCCTTCGCCGACCTGCTCGGTCCCGTCCGGGCAGGCATGCGGGCGTCCGCGTCGGCGGGGACCGCCGGGCAACTCGCGGACCTCCCGGTCCCGGCAGGCGCGAAGACCGGCACGGCGGAGGACCCGTCGGCGCCCGGAGAAGGACTGAACGCCTGGTTCTCCGCGGTCGCGCCTTTCGACGCACCCCAGATCCAGGTGTCGGTGCTGATCCGCGGTGGTGGCTTCGGGTCGGCGACGGCGGGCCCCGTGGTCAAGAAACTCCTCGACCACTACTTTCCGCGACCACCCGCGCCGGCGCCGATTCGGTGATCAGGCGCTGTAGGCGGCAACCACCTCAGGGTGCACCAGACAGGCAGTAGCGCCCTCGGCGACGCAGGTGAGCGGGCGCTCGGCGGTCTTCACCGGGAATCCGAAGGACTCTTCGAGCAGCTGGGACAGCCCGCGGAGCAACGCGCCGCCACCGATGACGAGCAGCCCCTCCGACATCACGTCACCGATGGCCTGCGCGGGGAGGTCGTCCAGGCATTCCGTCAATGTCTGCACGATTCCGGTTGTCGTGGGCCGCAACGCCTCCACGATCTCTTCGGTCTCGAGTGTCACCAGGCGTGCGCGGCCGGTCACGGCGTCGCGGCCCTCGACGACGAGCGACTGCCCCTCGGCGCTGTCGGGTTCACCCAACTTGGCACGCTCGGCGGTGAGTTCGCCGACGACGATCTTGTGCTCTGCCTTCAGGTACTGGTATAGCGCGTTCGTCAATTCGTCGCCCGCGACGCGGCAACTACGGTGAGAGAGAATGCCACCGAAACAGATGGCGGTGACTTCCGAAGTGCCGCCGCCGATATCGACGACGAGGTGTGCGCGTGGTTCCATGGGGTTGATTCCGCAACCGAGCGCACCCGCCACCGGCTCCGGTACCAACCCCACTTTCCGCAAACCGGCCTCGTGGCCGACCTCGAGCAGGGCCCGACGCTCGAGCGGGGTGGCACCCGCGGGGACCGAGATGACTCCCTTGGGCCGCAGCCCGTATCGCCGTGCAGAGGAGACCCGCTTGATGACGGCCGTGACGAATGCCCGCGCCGACTCCAGGTCCACGATCACCCCGTCGCGCATCGGTCGAACCGGCGTGATTCCGATAGGAGTGCGGCCGACGAGACTTCGCGCCTCCGTGCCGATTGCGAGAGCACGGTGCGGATCCTTCGTTCGAACGAGCATGAAGGACGGCTCGTTCAGTACGATGCCGTCGTCGGGAGTTCCGACGACAGTGTTGGCAGTTCCGAGATCGATACCAAGTCCACCCACGTCGGCCTCCAGAGGGATTCCAGCGAGATGATGTTGATGTTACGCAGCCGCAGCGTCGTTCGGAAGGTATTGCGTGACACCGAAGACTCCCGGCAGCGATCAGGAGGGCCGCGGGATGTCCTCGGTGCGTCGTCGTGCCCGCTCCCACGGCCACGTCATCAGGGCCCACACCGCGAGAATCAGTGTCGTCGCGCTCAGTAGGTACAGCGGCCAGGGACCCAGAACGTCCAGAAGGGTCGCGGTGGCGGGCTTTCTGTTGAGGAAGCCGTAGTTGGTTCCGGCGACGCGGTTGAACGTGAAGGTCACTGCCGCCCAGACGACGGTGACCAGGACCGTGAACCGGTAGCTGCGCCACCGGGGCCGCATCCTTCGACCCCACGTCAGATAGATGGCCGCCCAGACCACGAGCAGGTGAATCGCCCAGAACGCGAGGAACTGGTAGTGGGGGAAGTCCGGGCCGGTCAGAACAGGTGAGATCAACGCCTGGGTGCTCAGCACGAGTCCCCAGTAATACGTGAGCGCGTAGGCCCACTGCGCCAGGGACCACAGGGCACAGGCCGCCGCCACGGTCGCGAGATCGGTCAGGCGCAGCGGTACCGAGCCGTCGATCGTGGGCGGAATCGAGAAATGAACCAGCGTCGCGCCGTATATGGCGGCCGTCAGCACCGCAAGGACTCGGCCCAGGCGCCGGGCTTGCGATTCGGTCTGCCTCCGTCCGAGCCAGACCAGAACCGCGGCCCCCACGACGAAGAGCGCGATCATCGCCCAGTACGACGGGCCGTACGCCGTGAATTCCCTGTCCGATGAGAACACTCTCGATCAGCTCCGCACCGTCGTCACACGAAGTCGAAAACCGGTGGGAGAACGCCGACCATCAACGCCGCCCACACGCCGAAGACGGGAAGGTAACGGGTCTGCCAGCGTTCGGTGGAGCTGAATCCGCGGCGGCCACGCAGGAACCCGAGGATGAGATGAGCCGACCACGTCAGGTTGACGAGGAGGACCAGGTTCATTCCGAGTGCCGCCACCTTGTTCGGGGTGAAGCCGAATTCCGCGATGCGAGTCAGCATGGCGAACAGCATCAGCAGGTCGACCGCGAGGGCACTGACGACGAGGACGAGTTGGAGGCGGTCGAACAGGTCGGGCGGCAGGTAGGGGTCACGGGCCGAAATTGCGTACAACAGCAATCCCAGGACGACGACGAGGATGAGATCCATCAGGATCAACAGGTTTCGGTCGACGTCGACGACGCTGCCGGTCGTCGCGAATGCCGTCAGCAGCACCAGCAGCATGAGTGTCGTCAGCGGGGTGAACACGCGGGTGAGGACAGGGGCGATGTTCTCGACCACATTTTGTTTCGCCTCCACGAGCCATGCGGCGACGATGACCGCGCCGGCCGCTCCGAACGGCAGCACCCAGTCCTCGATGAACCACTCGACGCTCAGGCCGAGCGCGTCGAACGCACCGATCGTCAGGCCGATGAGGACGCCGCCGCCGAGGGCGAGGAGGGTCAGGTAGACGACCCATTCGCCGGTGAAGCGGATGAAGTCCATTCGCCGCCGGTCCGATCGCCACTGACCGCCGACATATGCGAGGCCGACGGCGAACCACAGCGCGATCGGTGCGTGGATCGCCGCGATCACCTCGGTGGAGCCGTTCGATGCGAACGGGAAGACGTTCAGCAGTACCGCCGCCAGCGCGAACGGCACCAGCAGTACCGCGGCGAGGCGGGGTGTCATCTGTCGCTTCCAGGCGAAGTATCCGGCGAGGAACGGAAGAACGAACAGGCTGAGATTGCGCGCGAGGTCCTGCTCGTCGAGTGTCGCCACGCCTGCCTTGACCGACAGTGCCGCGCCGACGGCGAGCCCGAGAACGACGAACAGCTCACGTGTGGGGCGAGTGCCGTCGCCATCCGACGCGGCGGGCATGAGGACGAGTTGCTTCCACAGCCGATCGGAGTGCTCGCGAGCGAACTCGCGGGAGATGTCGTCGACGTTGCCCATGCGTTTGACCGCGACCAGGAATGCCTCGTCGGTCCTCAGCCCGGCGGCGGACAGGTCCGAAATCTGATCACGGAGATGGTCTTCCATCTCGTCGGTGTCGGCGGCGGATATCGCGTGACGGCGCTCGACGTAACCCCGCCACTGACCGATCTGCGATTCCAGCTCCTTGTCGGTATCCATCACGACCATCCTTCGGCGGTGGCTGGGGGTAGTTGGACGGAGCGCCACACCTGGCTCAGCGCGTCCGCGACGACGTCCCATTGGGCGCGTCGTTCCGCGAGCATCTCCCGGCCCGCAGCGGTGATCGTGTAGTGCTTGCGCCTTCGCCCGCTGTCGGAGGCCCCCCACGACGCCGACACGTACCCCAATCTTTCCAGGCGATGCAGGAGGGGGTACAGCATTCCGTCGGTCCACTGAATCCGCCCGCCGGACAGAACGTTGACTCGTTTCAAGATGGCGTACCCGTAGGACTCGCCTTCCGCGAGAATTCCGAGCACGAGGGGAGTGGCCGAAGCCGCCACCAGATCCTTCTCGATATGCATAGAACCCCTATCCCTAGATCTGCTAGTCATTAAACTAGCAGAGCGGATCGGGGGTCGGTGCGCAGCTCGCGGAAGCCGAAAGCGACAACCTGGGGTTGACGCTCGCTGTGCGTCAACCTAGAGTTGACGCATGGAGAATTCGGATCGCACAACCCCACCCATCCGACTCGACGAGCTCATCGACGCGATCAAGAAGGTGCACGCCGAGGCTCCGCTCGAGCAACTCACCGACGCGGTCCTCGCCGCCGAACACCTCGGTGAACTGGCCGACCATCTCATCGGCCACTTCGTCGACCAGGCCCGCCGCTCGGGGGCATCGTGGACCGAAATCGGAAAGAGCATGGGCGTCACGAAGCAGGCCGCGCAGAAGCGGTTCGTCCCCAAGGATCCTGGGCAGGCCTCCGACCTCGACCCGAATCAGGGATTCAGCCGGTTCACTCCGCGCGCACGACAGGTGGTGGTGATCGCGCAGAACGAGGCCAGGGCGGCACGCAACGCCGAGATCCTGCCTCAGCATCTCGTCCTCGGACTCCTGGCCGATCCCGAAGGACTCGGCGCCCGGGCGATCGCCGCGCAGGGCGTGGAACTGGATTCGGTCCGGCACGCCGCGACCGCGACGCTGCCCCCCGCCGCCGAGGAGGTGCCCGCACTCGTTCCCTTCGATGCTCAGTCACGCAAGGCGCTCGAACTGACGTTCCGTGAGGCACTACGTTTGGGGCACAACTACATCGGCACCGAGCACATCCTGCTGGCCCTGCTCGAGGTCGAGGACGGGGTCGGTGTGCTCACCGGACTGGGTGTCGACAAGGCTGCCGCCGAGGAGAACATCGCCGCCAACCTCGACGCCATCGTCGCCGCCCGCGAAAAGGAGTGACCTCGCAGGGGCTCCCTCACCGCCGCGGTGCTCAGGTGAAGGGCGTCCCGCCGGTGACGCCGAGCACTTCTCCGGTGACGTAGCTGGATTCGTTCGATGCGAGGAATACGTACGCCGGTGCCAGTTCGGCCGGCTGGCCGGGTCTGCCCAGAGGCACGTCGTCCCCGAACTGCCGATAACCGTCGGCGGGCATCGTCGCGGGGATCAACGGCGTCCAGATGGGCCCAGGTGCAACGGCATTGACCCGGATTCCCCGCTTCGCCACGTCGGCCGCCAATCCCTTGGTGAAATCGATGATCCCTGCCTTCGTGGTGGCGTAGTCGAGAAGCCCGGGTGACGGATTCATCCCCTGGATCGACGAGGTGTTCACGATCGTCGATCCAGGATCCATGACCGCGACGGACTTCTTGCACAACCAGAACAGCGCGTAGAGGTTCGTGCGCAGGACACGGTCGAACTGCTCGGTGGTGATATCGGCGATACCACCCGTCTGCACCATCTGAAAGGCCGCGTTGTTCACGAGAATGTCGAGACCGCCGAGTTCACGGACCGTCAGGTCCACGAGAGTCTGACAGTGGTCCTCCGACGTGATGTCGCCAGTCGCGACGACGCCTCGTCGTCCGGCCTCTTCCACCAGTAGCACGGTCTCCCGTGCATCCGACTCCTCGTCGTCCAGACAACTGACCACGACATCCGCACCCTCGCGAGCAAACGCGATCGCCACCGCTCGCCCGATGCCCGAATCCGCGCCGGTGATCAGGGCGCGGCGACCATCGAGGCGACCGCTTCCCCGATAGGACTTCTCGCCGTGATCCGGGGCGGTCACCATGTCGGAGGTCAGTCCCGGGTGCGGCAGCTCCGGTTGGTGTTCGCGATCGGGGGCGGGGTACTGCGTAGTGGGATCCTGCCGGGCGTACTGGTCGGTCATTCTCGTACCCTTCTTCGTCTTCTGTCGAATCGGCAAGCAGGACTGATAAGTTCGCCGAATCAGAGGCGCTTCCCGCCACGCTTACCCCTTCCTGAGCACCCGGAAACCGGCTGCATCCGCGACCGGAAGCCGTGCGTCGACAGATCAGGGCAGGGGGCCGGTTTCCGACAGTGCGGTGTTTCCGCGTAGGCCGTGAGCGTCTTTGCCGGGGGAGGCGCCGAACAGACGGCGGTATTCGCGATTGAACTGTGAGGGGCTGTCGTAGCCGACGTGATCCCCGACGCCGGCGACGTCACCGGGGTGACCGGGGGAGTATCAACGGGATGTCACCCCTCAATTCGCCGGCAATATCCGCCGAACCGCGCGAATCGAGGCCGCCGGGATCGCCGGATTCCACACCTCGCGATCAGAGTAGGACCAGGCGTACGTCGGACTGCCGTCGCAAATGCAGTCGAGTAGTCCCGGCTCGTCGAGTTCATCGGCCGACCATTCGTACAAATGCTGCAGCCGCGGCCCGATCAGACCGTAGTCCAGCATCTCACCGACGTTGTGCTCAGCGGCGACATACGCCGCGACGTCGTCTCCGAGGGGATATCGGTCGGGAAGGACCCGAGAAAGGGACAGGAAGATCCCGGTCATCGAGAGGCGAGGATCTCCCAGAATGGGGCCGGCCGGCGCGAGCCGCCCCAGCGCCAGACGCGGCGCCGCGACCAGGGCATGGGCGTAGAGAACACGGAGCAGTACCACGTTGAGAAAGAAGCGCTCCGGACGGCTCTCGGTACAGGCAAGGTCGCGATGGTCCAGGTAGGCGGAGGCAATGCTCGCATTGTGGGCCCGGTACCACGTACGTGCGGTCGGATCGGCAACGAACAGCATCCACAGATCGACCGTGTGCGAGGACGGCGTCCCTCCCATTCCGCCGCTCCGGGCGCCGGCCTCGCAGCCGTCGCGCATCAGCCGTTCGTTGACCGCTCGCCACCACGGACTGCCGGGCGGCATCGCACCGAGCGGCGCCAGCACGCCGCGACCGATCTGCCAGCGCATGAACGACAGTGCCGCCCGGCGGAACGGCAAGTGCCGGGGTGCGTTGCCGATCGGACCGTGATAAGTACGGGCGATCAGCGCGAGTCGAGCTGCAGGATCGTCACGCACAGCGTGGACCTGATCGACTGCCCACTCTGCGGCGGAACGTCGCGAACTCACGCTCCCTATTGTCGGACCCGCCGGTCCGAGGAGGAAGGGTGCGATTTCTACTCGGCCGCCTCGCCGGTCGGCCGCTGATCGGTTGCCGACACGGAGAGAGGTAACCGGCCAGGCCTGCCGAGGCGCCGAAGCCATCGTGCCGAGACACGCGCGGGACTACGGTAGCTCCTCGACGGTCACCCATCTCGGGTCTATCCCGGCCCGAAATCCCTTCCACGACGGATGGCGGAGCCGCCGGTCCAGGGTGAACTCGCGGTACTCGACGGTGCCGACGAGAATCGGTTCCACCCAGCGCGCGTGAGTGGCAAGCTCATCGGGAACATGATTGTCGAAGGGGCTGGTAGGGCGCTCGAGTGGCCGGAGCAGCATGAGCGTTCGGCGCCGGTGGGATTCGGTGAAGCCGGAGCCGACGTGCCCGACGAATATCAAGCCGACCTGGTCCGCGTGGGCACCGACGATCAGCGACCGCAGACCGCCGCGGCTGGTCGCTTCCCACCCGCCGACGACCACTTCGGCGCTGTTGCGTAGCGGAGTTTTGATCCAGTCCGGTGAGCGGCGTCCGGGGCGATAGGGCGAGGTCATTCTCTTGGCGACAATTCCTTCATGGCCGTGCGCGTCGGCCAACCGGAGCATGTCCTCGCCGTCGACGTCGACCCAGTGTGGCGGGACCTGCAGAGCCTCACCCTCCAGACCGAGGTTCAGGTCGGCCAGGAGTTGTCGGCGCTCGAGGTACGGCCACCGCAGGATCGGCGCCCCGCGGTGCACCAGCAGATCGAAGATGTTAAAGGCGACCGGTACGGCGCGCTGCAGCGCGGCCGGTGGATTCTGGATGGGGGTCCGCTGTCGGAGCAGGTCGAAGCGCGGTCGGCCGCTGCCGGCAGCGGGCGCGACGATCTCACCATCGACTGTTACGCCTCGGCCTGGTTTGATCTCGGAGAGTCCGGCGGCGATCTCCGGGTATGCGGCGGTGATGTCGGCGCCGTCGCGGCTGAACAGGTGCACCGCGGCCGGGGTGACGGTGGCGACGGCGCGTACACCGTCGAATTTCATCTCCACCGCCCAGTCGTCTCCACCCGGCGGTGAGCCGAGCGTCGCGAGCATCGGTTTCACCGGGCGGAGAGGTAGTGCGGGCTGATGGGCGGGCACAATGCTGATTCTCCCCCCTCGTTCTGCCCCGGCGCGGCATCGCCCGGATCGACGTCAGGTGGATGCCGATCACCCTCGCCACACTCCACATCCCGCCAGAACTGCCGACCCCAGCTATCTCAGCGATACGGTCGTCGGAGCACGCGACAAAAAGCCGCCCACCGACGCTAATCAGTGTTTCTGGCGTGCTGGCGGTGCCGCTCGCGGAAACGAGCGCGGTGCCGCTCGAGGACGACGACGTCGGTATCGCGGAGAGCCTGCCGTTGTCCGCGGGCGATGGCGTATCGCACGGCGGCACTGCGCCGCCGCAACATCTGTGCGTGGGTGGCTGCGAAGTCGTCGTCGAACAGAATCGCTGCGGCCTCGTCGCATTCGATCAGCACCCACTCGTACGCCAGCCGGGCCGGGGCAGCGTCGTCGAAGAACAACGGCATCACCGTGTCGTCGACCAGGTGGAAGGGAATGCGCGCGATTCGGTACTGGAGGCGGCCGAGCGCTCGTGCCGCGGCTGCGACTCCCATGCATTCGATGGTAAGTGGTACGACGTGCACGCGGTATCAATTCCGCTGCCTCACAGTCGGACCGGGTTCCTTGTGAGCGGCCCGCCGCTGAGCCCGCCGACAATTCCGCTGCTGAGGATCGACACGCAACCAGGTGTGCCGACAATCGACCGGATGGTGTAGCAGACAGTGGACACACTATGCGACCACGTCGAGCACACTGGGCAGCTCGCATGCTCCGCGGAAGTGCTGGCGGCTCTGCGCGGGCGAATTCCCACACCGGAGGGGAGCGCGGCCTAGGGTCGGAAGCATCCGGTCTTCGTCGGCGTCGTAGAAGGAGGTGACAATGTCACCTGCGACTCTGGTGTGTCTGCCGTACGCGGGGGTGGGCGCGTCCTTCTTCCGCGATTGGCAGAGTTGTGCGCCGCGTGGACTCGACATCCTCCCCGTGCAGCTACCCGGCCGCGAGGAACGCTTTGGTGAGGACCTGCTCACCTCGGTCGACGCCGCCGTCCACGACATTGCGCCGCGCGTGCTGCCGGTCCTCCGGGAGTCTTCCGAGGTGGCCGTGTTCGGGCACAGCCTCGGTGCGGTCCTGGCCTATGAGCTGGCGCATCGCCTGACCGCCGACGGAGGCGTCGCGCTGACCCGCCTGTTCGTGAGTGGATCGCCAGGTCCGGCGACCGTGCGGGAGATCCGGGCGTCGTCGTTGGCGGATGAGGAATTCCTCGACCAGGTGGGTGAGCTGGCCGGGTACTCCCACCCTGCGCTGGCGAACCCGGAACTGCGCGAGCTGCTGTTGCCCGTCGTCCGGGCCGACGTCGAGATGCACGAAAACTATCGGCCACCACCACATCCACCGCTGGACGTCCCGATCACCGCCCTCCGAGGGCGGGGTGATCACCTCGTCGGTGCCGCTCAGTTGGCGGAGTGGGCGGCGACGACGACCGCGGGGACGTCGGTGATCGAGGTCGACGGCGGACACATGTACCTGACCGAGCACCCGCACGCGCTGGTACGGCTGCTTGCCGCGCAGCTCGCCGAGGACGCTCGGTGAGCGCCGACCTCGCCGGAAAGACGGCCTTCGTGACCGGCGCAGCGCGGGGTATCGGCCGTGCCTGTGCCGTCGAGTTCGCGGCGGCTGGGGCCGATCTCATGCTCGTCGACATCACCCGGAATCTGGCCGGGGTGCCATACCCCCTCGGTTCGCAGAGTCAGCTCGACTACACCGCGGAGTTATGCCGCGAGCACGGTGCGACGGTTCTGACCCAGGCGGTGGATGTCCGCGAGCTCGCAGAGATCACGGCAGCGGTGCAGGTCGCCCACGAACGATTCGGTCGCCTCGACGTGCTGCTCAACAATGCGGGAATCGCCGCACCGTCCGGAAAGGTCGCGCACGACATCACCGAATCCGAGTGGCGTCTGATGATCGACGTCGACCTCTCCGGGGCGTGGCGGACCATCGCGACGGCCGGACGGATCATGGTCACCCAGCGCAGCGGAAGCATCATCAATGTCGCCTCGACGGCAGGGCTCGTCGGGTACCGCCACTTCGCCGGGTACGTTGCGGCGAAGCACGGCCTGGTCGGCCTCACCAAGGCCGTCGCCCTCGACTATGCGCCGAGCGGGGTCCGGGTGAATGCGCTGTGCCCGGGATCGGTGCGGGACAGCAGCGAGTACGAAGGGCGGATGCTGGCGGAGATCGCGCGCTCCCTGGGTGTCGGCGTCGATGAGCACGAGTCGGTTTTCGTGCAGGCCCAGCCGACCAACAAGCTCGTCGAACCCGGCGAGGTCGCGGCAGCGGCGCGGTGGCTCGCGTCCGACGATGCGCGTGGAGTCACGGGTGCCGTGGTGACGGTGGATGGCGGCTTCACGGCCCGGTGAGAACGATGAGTCCGTGTCCGCAGGCCCCAGTCGCCGCGCGTCTGTCGACTACGATTGCTTCATGCACCAATCTCCTTGGGGGAGGTCTGGACCGGTGCGCACGGCGTTCGGCCATGCGATGACGGTGCGGGTGCCCCGCGGAGTGAGCTCGGACATGCTTGCGGTGCGGTGGGGTACGGCGTCCCGTTGCTGGTGGGAGCGCGCGACCAGGCCGACGCGGCTATGGGTGGTGGATGTCCCGGCCGGTTCGGCGTCGGAGGAGGCACGACGCCGGCTTGCCGCCGAGTGCCGGCGGCCCGTCGCTGTCGATGGTCCGGCGGTGCGCGCCGTCGTGATGCAGTACCTCGACCAGGTGGCCGATCTGGTCGTGATTGCCGACCGCCGTGATCTCGACACTGCCTCGCTCACGCTCGTGTGTGACGTGCTCGTCGGCGCGCGCGACGCCGACACGGTGACCGCGAATCCCGTGGGTCGACATCGGCACGGTCGGGCACTGGGCGGATGGAGCGCGGAGGTACTGCGTTCCTCCCACCCGCTGGTCGCGGCCCGTGAGGATATGACGGCGACGGTGGCCGCTGCCGCCGCGGTGGTGACCGGTAGGCGTGACGACCTCTCCGCGGTGACGGTTCCGGTGTGGCGGGTCGACCGGACGCGGCCGCCACGAACGCTCGGCGGATTCGAGAGCTGGGTCGACCTGGCCTTCCACACTTCCCTGGACCGCACTCTGGCCGAGCTGGTCGAGGAAGTGAAAAGCTCACGGCAACATGAGGTCTCGTGGGACTTCGCGAAGAGTGGAGAAATGGGCAGTACGGCAACCGGGGTGCTGGGGACGGTTACGCGTGACTCCGGACGTGAGTACCTCCCCTGCCAGACGGCACCGTTTCCACTGACACTCGTACCGGTGGTCGACACCGGCGGGCGCGTCACACTGGAGGTCTACGCCGACCCGGTGACTGTGGACGCCGACACGGCGGCGCGGTTCGGGCAATGGGTCGCCCGGGTGGTGGACGGACTTCGCGACCCGTCACCGGGACGACGTCGTGTGTTCGGCGCGGCGGTGGCACCGGTGGGTGCCGGTGTGCGAGCGCCTGTCTCCGGCGGGAGGATCGAGGATCTCGTCGTCCGGCACGCTCACGAGCGTCCCGACGCGGTCGCGGTGACCCATGGCCGGCGCACATTGACTTACCGTGCACTCGAGGAGCAGTCGGCCTGGATGGCGCGAGGTCTTCACGATCGGGGAGTCGGCCCAGGGGACCGGGTCGGAATCTGTGTGGATCGGTCGGTCGACCTCGTCGTGACGATGCTTGCGGTGTTGCGCAGCGGTGCGGCGTTTGTTCCGATGGACGTGCGGCATCCTCCGGATCGGCTCGCATACACGGCGCGTGATGCCGGTGTCCGATTGGTCGTGACCGAGTTGGAGGGCGAAGTCCGGTGGGCCGGAGTACCGGCGGTGACGCCGGCGGAGTTGCCGGGATCGGTATCGGGCCCGGGTGAGGTGGATTGGGCTGTGGGAGGCGACGGCGCCCCCGCCTACGTGGTCTACACGTCGGGGTCGACGGGTCGGCCGAAAGGCGTGGTGATTCCGCATCGTGCCGTGCCGGCGCTGATGTCGGCCACCGCAACCGAATTCGCGCCGACTCCCGGGGACACCTGGTCAATGTTCCATTCGCCCGCCTTCGATTTCTCGGTGTGGGAGATCTGGGGCTCGTTGTCGACCGGTGGCCGACTCGTGATCGTGCCGTACTGGATCTCGCGGTCCCCAGTGGAGTTCCACACATTGCTCGCCGACGAACGCGTCTCCGTCCTCAGTCAGACGCCGTCCGCATTCGTCCTCCTGGCCGCGGCTGACCGGGATCTCGAGCCGCTGTCCGCGCTCCGCCTCGTCGTGTTCGGCGGTGAGACTCTCGACCCCCGGGTGGTACTGCCGTGGCTCGACCGGTATCCGGAATCACGATGCCGGTTGGTGAACATGTTCGGGACGACGGAAACCACCGTGCACGTCACCGCGCACACCGTGACGCGGCGCGACGCCCTGACCGGGTCGCGCACGGTGGGGAAACCACTACCCGGCTGGGAGACGGCGGTCGCGGACGAGTTCGGCGATCCTCTGCCGAACGGTCTGACCGGTGAGATCTACGTCGGCGGGGCCGGTGTCGCGCTCGGGTACCTCGACCGCGCCGGACTGACGGCCTGCCGCTTTGTCGCTGCACCCGGCGGGTCCCGCTGGTATCGCACGGGCGATCGCGGAAGAATTTGTGGCGACGGCAGCCTCGAGCATCTCGGTCGCGTCGACGCCCAGGTCCAGATTCGCGGGTTCCGTGTGGAACTCGACGAGGTGCGTTCCGTGCTCCTCGACGATCCCGTCGTCACGGCAGCGGCCGTGGTGCCCTCGGGAAGGTCGGAAGACCCGGCCGGAATCGCGCTCGACGCCTACGTCGTTCCGGGCGGGTCCGCTGCGGCCGGGGAGACGGAGACGGTCGCAGCGATACGCGAACGCGCGGCCCGATTCCTACCGGAGCACATGGTGCCCCGTTCTATCACCCTGGTCGACGCTTTGCCGCTCACCATCAACGGAAAGCTCGACGTGGCAAGGCTTCCCGATCCGGTCCTTCGGTCTCTGCCGCTCGATGTCGTCGAACCGCAGGACGGTGCCCCCCTCACTGATGGTGGAACAGCGCACATGCTCACCGACATCTGGGAGTCGGTGCTGGGAGTCCCGGTGTCGCTGGACGACAACCTCTTCGAGCTCGGAGGGAACTCACTGTGCGCGATCAAGGCCGACGGCATGATGCGGCGGCTCGGCCTTCCGGCCCTCCCGATGCGGGAGCTGTACCGGCACCCGAGCATCCGCGGAATCTGCGGCACTCTGGCGCGGCTCTACCCGCCCCGCCCGGATACGTAGTTTTCGACGAGCATGCCGATCGCACGTGCTGGTTTCGGTTGCATCATGTCGTTGTGTCCGCACTCGACGTGTTCTTCCTGCACGGTGCCGGTGATCGAGTCGCCCCATCCGTCGTCGACGGACGGCGCGCTGCCGGCGCGGGGACCGACGACCGCGGTGATCAGAAGCGCGTCCCCGCGAAAGACTCTCGGGGCGAATCGCGTCGACAGCCGGGTCGACCGGTCATATCCCTCGGCGATGCGCCGCAGCTGGTCTGCCGTCACGGCGGCTGCGGGACCGTAGGCCTCGCCGAGGCGGTCGTGGGCGTCGGAGTACGTGAGCGGTCGGGCGTCGTCGCCGGGTCCGACGTCGACCCCCAGCCCACGCAGAAGGTCGCCGACGTCCAACGGGTCGGGTTCCGCAGTCGGTTCGCCCACGTAGCTGTCCAGGAGCACGAGGGACGCGACCTCCTCACCCCGGTCCTGCAGCTCGGTGGCCATGGCATGCGCGATCAGACCGCCGAGCGACCAGCCGAGCAGATGATACGGTCCCGCCGGCTGGACGGCACGGACCTCGTCGAGGTATCGGTGCGCCAGGTCCTCGATCGAGTCGTAATCGGGGCCGCCGCCGAGGGAGGGCAACTGCAGTCCCCACACGGGCCGGTCCGGTGAGAGATGGCGCACCATGCCGGTGTATGCCCACGCCAGGCCCATCCCGGCGTGGACGCAGAATAGAGGTGCGAGCCGGTCACCACGGCGCAGCGGCACGACAACCCGGAGAGCTTCGTCGGTGGTGCCGGGCACTTCTGTGGCGAGGCGGGCCGCGAGCCCCGCGGGAGTGGGGTCCAGGAAGAGGGCCGGAAGCGGCACCGGCCGGCCCAAACGGAGCTGCAGGCCCGCGGCGACGCGGACCGCGGACAGTGACGTGCCGCCGAGCGCGAAGAAGTCGTCCTCCACTCCGATCGGGCGGTCCTCGCCGGTGTCGACGACTTCCGCGAAAGCCTCGACGACGGCCCGCTCCACGGCCGTAGACGGTGCACGGAATCGTTCGGGCCGGGGACCGAACTCGGGTTCGGGGAGGGCCGAGCGGTCGAGCTTGCCGGCCGGGGTGAGCGGCACCTCGTCGAGTACGACGACCGCGGCGGGAACCAGATACGGCGGAAGCTGCGCGGACAACGCCGTGCGCACCGCACTCGCGTCGACGTCCGCGCCGTTCGCACCGCGGACGTAGGTGACGAGTATCGGTTGCCCGTCCGGACCGGTTCGCCCGACGGTGGCCGCGAAACCGATGTCCGCGCGCGCCGTGAGGATCGAATCGACCTCGCCTGGTTCGACCCGGAATCCGCGCACCTTGATCTGGAAGTCGGTGCGGCCGAGGTGTTCGAGCGTGAGGTCGGGCCGGGTGCGTACCAGGTCACCGGTGCGGTACATCCGCGACCCGGGGGTGGCGAACGGGCAGGCGACGAAATGGGTCGCCGTCGTGGCGGGGCGAGCGTGGTAGCCGCGGGCCAGGCCGGGCCCTGCCAGGTACAGCTCACCCGGGGTTCCCGGGGGAACGGGATGCAGCCGGGCGTCGAGGACGGCGGCGGTGAACCCGCGGACGGGGCGCCCGATGGTGACGGGTTCCGCCGGTGCCAGTGGTTCACTGACATGCGACCAGATCGTCGTCTCGGTCGGACCGTACAGGTCGAGCATGCGTCGGCGGGGCGCCCATCGCCGGACCAGGTCGGTCGGGCACGGTTCACCAGCGACGGCGAGGACCCGCAGCGAGTCGAGTCCCGCCGGTTCGAGCGTGGCGAGCGCGGTCGGGGTAATGAACGCGTGGGTGATCCGCTCAACGGCGAGGATGTCCGCCAAGGCCGCCCCGCCGTAGGTCAGCGGGGGTACGAGCACGACCTGGGCACCCGCACAGAACGCCATCGTCAACTCGAACAGCGACGCGTCGAAACTGGGGGACGCGAGGTGCGAGACCCGCGCATCGGGCGTGACGTGGAGGTGGTGACGTTCTTGCTCGAACAGGTTTGCCAGACCCCGGTGCGACACAACCACGCCCTTCGGGGCGCCGGTGGACCCGGACGTGTAGATGAGATAGGCGGGGTTGTCCGTGCGCAGCGGAGCTGTGCGGTCGAGGTCGGTCACCGGCGTGGCAGGAAGGTGCCGCATCTGCGTCTCGAAGTCGGGATCATCGAGCACCAGCCACTCGACCGTGTCGGGCAACTGTGCGCGATACCCAGCGACGGTGAGGCCGAGCACAGCGCCGGCGTCGGCGAGCATATGGGCGATCCGGGTGGGCGGATACGTCGGGTCGACGGGTACCGACGCCGCACCCGAGCCGGCGACCGCCCACACGGCACGGACCCACGCGATCGACCGCGGCAATGCCAGGGCGACGAACCTTTCCGGTGCGGCACCCCGAGCGATGAGCAGCCGGGCGAATTGCGCGGAGTCGGCGCCGAGTTGGCGATAGGTGAGCGTGCGACCGGCATCGGACACGGCCACCCGGTCGGAGTGCCGCTCCGCCGCCCCGGCCAGCAGGTCGGGCCACACCCGCGCCGGGAGGCCGGGCGGTCCGGAGACAGGTGCGTCCTCGTCCTCGTCGCCGAGCGTGAGGTCTCCGACCGGGTCGTCCGGGTCGGCGACGACCGCCGCGACGAGACGGGTCAGACGATCGGCGAAGCCCTGCACGGTCGCGACGTCGAAGATGTCGGTGGCATAGGTGAATCCGGCGGCGATCCCGTCCGGTGCACCGGACTCGTCGAACGTCTCGGCGACCACCAGTTCGAGATCGACCTTGACGACGGGCGGCGTGTACTCCGCGACCGTGACGGTCAGGTCCGGCAGCGTGATCTCTGGTCGCTGGACGCTCTCGAACTCGAGGGACACCTGGAACAGCGGTGAGCGGGAGGTCGACCGCGCCGGATCCACGGCCTCGACGACGCGCTCGAAGGGCAGGTCGGCGTGCAGGAAGGCGCCGAGATCGACGTCCCTGGTGCGGTCTAGTACCTCGGTGAACGACCGGGAGCCGTCGACAGGCGTGCGCAGGGCGAGTGTGTTGACGAACATGCCGACCAATGGGTCCAGCCGGGGATCGGGGCGGCCGGCGACGGGGGTGCCGATCACGATGTCGGAACTGCCGCTGAGGCGGGCGAGGAGGACGGCGAATACCGCGTGAATCGCCATGAAGAGCGTCGAGTTGTTCTGCCGCGCGAGCGCCACTAGTGACCGGTGCAGGTCCCGTCCGATGTGGAACACGACCCGATCCCCGTGGTGGGTGCGGTGGGTGGGTCGGGGTCGGTCGGTGGGGAGGGGGAGGGTGT
>NZ_JASHKX010000091.1:0-322 GCF_030058635.1 Rhodococcus sp. IEGM 1305 | reverse complement strand
CGACGGGCACGGCGGTGGCATCCGCGGTCACCAAGCAGCAGGCGGAGCAGATCGCCGTCGCGACGGTCCCGGGTGGCACGGTCGTTAACTCCGAGGAACAACAGCGGGACGGTAAGACGGTGTGGCACGTCCACATCCGCGACACGCGGGGCT
The DNA here is from genome assembly GCF_030058635.1 of Rhodococcus sp. IEGM 1305. Taxonomy (NCBI): domain Bacteria; kingdom Bacillati; phylum Actinomycetota; class Actinomycetes; order Mycobacteriales; family Nocardiaceae; genus Rhodococcus; species Rhodococcus sp. IEGM 1305. Next base: position 169 of record NZ_JASHKX010000091.1, on the reverse strand, counting down.
ACGACTACGACGTGAATGTCGATGCGGCGACCGGCGCGGTGGTGCCCGACAGTCAGAACAGGGAGACCACCGCGACGCCCGCACCCGCGCCCCCCGCCGGCGGGGCGGTCACCCAGCAGCAGGCGGAGCAGATCGCGGTCGCGACGGTCCCGGGTGGCACGGTCGCGAA
>NZ_JASHKX010000012.1:0-160193 GCF_030058635.1 Rhodococcus sp. IEGM 1305 | reverse complement strand
AGAGCGCTTCCCTGACACGGAAGAGGTCACTGGTTCAATCCCAGTATCGCGCACCAGTTCACTTTCAACCGAACTGTTCACGACAGTCAGCCCCGGTCCCTCGACCGGGGCTGAACTGTTGTCCGGGTGTCAGGCGGGCTGGAGCCGGTTGGCGCCGGAGATCATCGCGCGCAGAGTCGATTCCGTGTGGGATTCACCGATTCCCATCGCCCAGCGCCGGATGCCGTCGCGCTCGCAGAGCAGGAATGTCGCGGTGCGGTGCCCGATCTCGTGCTGATGAAAAGACAGGATCTCCATCGCACACCCCGCGTCGTACAGCATCGAGGTCATGGCGGCCACCGGGCCGGGCGCGCTCGCAGCGGTCTTGCAGATCGATTCGCCGATACCGAGTGTCGCTTCGAAATCCCACATCCCGGGGCCGGTCTTCGTTTCCGACCAACTGCCCAGACGGAACGGTCCGGTGGACGGCGCGTAGACGGCCTCGAACGCGGACCACGCCATTCCGGCGGATTCGGTGCGGAGTTCCCGTGGCAGCGACTTTCCGTGGCGCGCGGCGAATGGATCGACGGCCGGTGTCGACGAGGGGAAGGATGAAGCGAAAGAAGTGGTGGTACTCATTCTCGTGGTCTTCCTGAAAGAAGGGAGGACCAACGCGTAGCTCAACGACCCGCAGCGAGGGGTCGGTCCGTATCAGACCCCGCTACGGCGGAGAACTACGAGAATGCGCTGCATGGATGACACTGTAAGCGACAACCGTCCGCAGAGACAACCCCGGTTCACGGTGTCGCGCCGACCACCGGTGACGGGCGGGTGACGAAATCGTTACCACTGCATATGGAACGTGAGGAATTCCTCATGTATCGTCGAACTTGCCATCCACCCCCCCGATGGCAATGAGCCCCAGCCATGACCCCCCATCCAAGGCTGGGGCTCAGTCTTGTTCCGGGCCCCTCACACCCCACTTTCGGACATTTCGCCCGCCGCCTCGGAGAACGCTGCACATCCCCGCAAAGTATTGGACACTCGCCCAATCGATCGGATGTCCTCTACCGAAGGCCGACTCCCATGACGGATTCACCACGCGCAGACGTGCCCGCGGACCACCGCCCGGCACGGATCGCCGCGGCGGGCGCATTCGGCCTGCAGGGTTTTCTCCTCGCGGCCGTCCTCACACAACTGCCGCAGTACCAGGACCGATTCGGGTTCGACGACACGGTCATCGTGGTCGCGGTCGTGACGGTGTCCCTCATCGCCGGGGCGGGAAGCGTCCTCGCCGAGCACCTGGCCCGCCGATTCTCCAGCAGACCGGCGCTGCAGCTCGGGCTCGCGACCATCGCGGTCGCCGGTGGCGCCCTCTGTTTCAGCCCGAACACCGCGGCGTTCTTCGTCTGCCTGTCCGTGTACGGCGCCGGGCTGGGCATCGTCGACGCCGCCGCCAACATGCAGGCGGTGTCGATCCAGCACGCGTACGGCCGTTTCATCCTGTCGTCGTTCCATGCGGTGTGGAGCGTCGGCGCGATTGCGGGTGCACTCTTCGTCGCCGCCACCTCCGCCCTCGACGTCAGCGTGGCCGGCGCGCAACTGGTGGCGGCGCTCGTCGTGGCCGTCGGTCTCGCCGTCTGCGGCCCCCGGCTCCTCGCCCGTCAGGAGCCGGTGAGCAGCGCCCCGCCGGCGACCGGCCCTGTGTCCGTGCCGGTTCCGATTCGGCCGCTGCTCGCGCTCGGCACCGCGATGGCGTTGTTCTACGCCATCGATTTCGGTGTCGGCAACTGGTCCGCCCTGTACGTCCGGAACGTTCTGCTCGCGGACGCCGGCACGGCCGCCCTGGCACTGGCCGCATACCAGTGTGCGGCTCTGGTGTCGCGTCTGACCGGCGACTTCTGGGTGGCGAAGTACGGCGAGATCGCCGTCGTCCGTGCGGGTTCGGCGGTCGGTGTCGCCGGATTGACGGTCGTCGTGCTGGCCCCGTCCCCGGCCGTCGCGATCGCCGGATTCCTCGTCGTTGGCCTCGGCGTGCCGGTCGTCGCTCCCCTGTGTTTCAGCGCCGCCGGCCGGCTGGCACCCACCGGCCAGGTGGACGACGCCGTGGCGCGGATCAACCTGTTCAACTACGTGGGCACGCTCGTGGGCGGGGCGATCGTCGGCGGCGTCGCCGCCGCGACCAGCCTGCGGATCGGGTTCGTGGTCCCGCTCCTGTTCGCGGTGGGGCTCGTCCTGCTCGCCCCCGCATTCGCCCCGGACCGGGACCGCGACAGGCAATCCGCGTGGACCCCGGATCGCGACTGACGGCAGATGTTCTACTTAGGACATGCCGACTCGGGGATGGTTCGTGATCACCGCGGCGATCGTCTACGTCGCGGTTCCGGTCTCGGCACGGTCCGCTCGTGGCGGCTCGCACACCCCAGGACGAACGAGTCGATCAAGACCGTTGCGGCAATCACCCTGCTGCGGGACAGTACGGGAATGACACTTCGGGAAGCGAAGGACGCGGTGGATCAGCTGTGACTGTCGAGATAGACCCGGCGGGGATCTGGGATTCCGAGGCGATTGCCGACGTCGCCGCGGCAACGTTCCCTCTTGCGTGCCCGCCCGGCGCGACGCAGGACGACATCGCCGCCTTCATCGACGACGTGCTGTCGGCCGAACGGTTCTCGGAGTACCTCACCGACCCGAACCGCACCGTCCTGAAGGTCACCCACGGCGGGGCGATCGTCGGCTACGCGATGCTGATCGACGGTGAACCCGCCGACCCGGATGTCGGCAGGGCCGTGACGCTGCGGCCGACCACCGAGATCAGCAAGCTGTACGTGCTACCCGGTAATCACGGGACCGGGGTCGCGTCCGCGCTGATGGACGCCATCGTCGAACGCGCCGTCGCCGCCGGGTGCGCCGGGCTGTGGCTCGGCGTCAACCAGGAGAATGTGCGCGCCCAGCGCTTCTACGCGAAGCACGGATTCACGCAGGTCGGAACGAAAACCTTTCTCGTCGGCACCCAACTGCACCACGATTTCGTGATGCAGCGGGCGCTGTGACGAGCTGGGTCAGCTCGCGGCGACCTCGAAGCGCGACAGCGCGAGCAGGCGCGACGTGGCACGCAGGTACTTCTTCCGGTACCCACCGGCCAGCATCTCCGGAGTGAAGATCGCGTCGAGCTTGGCCCCGGCCACGGTGACCGGGATGCTCGCGTCGTACAGGCGGTCGGCGAGGACCACCAGGCGCAGCGCGACCGACTGGTCCTCGGCAGGGTGCACGCCGTCCAGGAAGACGGCCGGGATGCCCTCGACCAGCTTGTTGTAGCGGGACGGGTGCAGCGTGCTGAGGTGCTTGCACAGCGCGTCGAAGTCGTCGAGCGTGGCGCCGGGGATGCTGTCGGCGCGCTCGGCGAGCTCCGCCGAGGAGATCGGGTCCGGGGCCGGCGGCAGGTCGCGGTGCCGGTAGTCGGGGCCGTCGACGCGGATCGTCTCGAAGATCGAGCCGAGCTTCTTGATCTCGCGCAGGAAGTCCTGTGCAGCGAATCGTCCTTCACCGAGCTGGCCGGGCAGGGTGTTCGACGTCGCCACGATGGACACGCCGCGCGCCGACAGTTCCGACAGCAGGCGGGACACCAGCATGGTGTCGCCCGGGTCGTCGAGTTCGAATTCGTCGATGCAGAGAACGCTGTGGTCGGACAGCTGCTCGACGGCCTTGTTGAAACCGAGGGCACCGACGACGTGCGTCAGCTCCACGAACGTGCCGAACGCCTTGGGCGACGGGACGCTGTGGAAGATCGAGGCCAGAAGGTGGGTCTTGCCGACGCCGAAGCCGCCGTCGAGGTAGAGACCGGCGCCGGTGGCCTGCGTCTTCTTCCCGAACAGGCCGCGTCGTCCGCCGCTGCGGATCTTTACGACCTTCTTCGCGAACTCCTCGGCCGTCCGGACCGCGGCGGCCTGGCTGGGTTCTGCGGGATCGGGGATGTACGACGCGAAGCTCACCTCGTCGAACATGGCCGGGGGCACCATCTGAGCTACCAACTGATCAGCCGGTACCACGGGGCTGCGATCGACAAGACGTGCATGCATACAAGCAGGGTATCCACGTGTTGTGATCACCAACATGCACCGTGTACATATTGCGACATTTTTCACACCGGACAGCCCGCCTGCCCGCGAGGAGTCCAGTGAATCGACCGCGAACGCGCTGCGCGACCTGTACGCGTACCCGGCGGAGACCCCGCGGCCGTGGGTCCGGGTCAACTTCGTGAGCAGCATCGACGGCGCCGTCTCCGTCGACGGGGTCAGCGGGGCGCTCGGCACACCTGCGGACAGGCTGGTCTTCGAGACCCTGCGGGAGTTGGCCGACGTCGTGCTGGTCGGGGCCGGAACCGTCCGGGCGGAGAACTACGGCGGGGCGCGCATCGACACCGAGGGCAGGCGACGGCGGGTGGCGTCGGGGATGCCGGAGGTCCCGCCGATCGCCGTCGTGTCGGCGCGCGCCCACCTCGACCCGCGGTCACGCCTGTTCACCGACACGGAGGTGGCCCCGATCGTCGTCACGTGCACAGACGCCGACCCGGCGCGGGTCCGTGCTCTCACGGACGCGGGTGCGCGAATCGTGACGGCCGGCGACGGGCAGGTCACCGGCGACGGGCTGATCGCCGCCCTCGAGCATCTCGGACTGCGCCGTGTGCTCTGCGAGGGTGGCCCGAGCCTGTTCGGGCAGCTGACCGCGGACGACGCCGTCGACGAGGTGTGCCTGACCACGGCACCCGTCCTCGTCGGCGGAACCGCGGGTCGCGTCGCCACCGCGCCTGGGGCCCGGATCACCGCGATGACTCCCGCGCACATCCTCACCGACACCGACGGCACCGTCCTCACCAGATGGGTGCGGCTGCCCCGGCCGTAGGGGAACCTGGCAGGGTGGTCGCCATGCGCAGATCGGTGTTGCTCGCAATGGTTCTCGTGGTGTGCAGCGCGTGCGGAGCCGGACCGTCCAACCGGCCGCACGTGGCGGTCGAACGCGAGGGCGGCGGCAGCGAACCCACCGCGACCGAGACCGAGAACGCCGACGCTCCCCCACCCGTGTTGCAGACCCCGAAGAACGATCTGGCGTGGACCGACTGCACGCAGAGCACCCTCGGCGCCCTGGGCCCGGGAACGACGCCGCCCGCCGGGTTGATCTTCGAATGCGGCTCGTACGAGTCAGCCGTCGACGAGAGCGGCACCCTGCCCGGCTCCTTCACGATGGGTGCGATGCGGGCACGCCTCGCCGACACCCCCGAGAACGCGGCCCCGCTGGTGCTCACGTCGGGATCGGACCGGTCGTCGACCGCAACGCTCGCCGCGCTGAGCACCGGCGGTCTCACGTCCCTGCTGTCGACGCGACCGGTGGTCGCGGTGGACCGCCGCGGCATCGCCTCCTCGCAGGAGATCGAATGCCTCACCCCGGAGCTCCGCAGCAGCCTCGCGAATCTCGGGCAGTTCGATCCGGGGACGGGCGACCAGGTCGACAAGGTCACCGCGCTGGGCCGCGACGCCACCATCGCGTGCACCGACTACCTGCAGCCACAGGAACTCGCGTTCGACAGCACCCACGCCGCCGACGACATCGAGGAGCTGCGCCGCACCTGGGACGTCGATGCACTCGGGATCCTCGCCACCGGCAACGGCAGTGCGGTCGCGCTCAGCTACGCCGCCAAGTACCCCGATCGGGTCGGCCGGCTCGTCCTCGACTCCCCCGCCGTCACCACGGTGGATGCCGCGACCGCCACCGAACAGCAGGTCGCGGGTCAGGAGGCGGCGTTCGACGCGTTCGCCCGCCAGTGCACCGCCCTGAACTGCTCCCTCGGCGCCGATCCCCGCGCCGCGATGACCGACGCCGTCACCCGCGCCGCGAACGGCCAGATCCCGCGGGTCTCCGCGAACGCCCTCCTCACCGCGGTGTCCGGGTCGCTCGCCGCGGCGGGCGGCGACCAGCAGGGCCGCGTCCGCGCCCTGTCCGATGCGGTGTCCGCCGCCCTCGCCGGAAACACGGCGCCGATCCTGGCGGCGATCGCGCAGGCCGAGGCGGCCTACGAGGGCGACGGCCAGTTCATCACCCGCTGCACCGACGGCCAGCAGTGGCCCGCACCCGACCGCGTTCGCGAACTGCAGAAGCTGTGGGGCGAGCGGTTCCCGCTGTTCGGACCGAACGCCGCCGTCGGACTGCTGGCGTGCACCTCCTGGCCCGCGACCGCGCCGCCCGCCCTGCCCGGCGAGCTGACACTCCCGGTCCTGGTGCTGAGCGGCACCGCCGACCCGGTCGTCGGGAACGCCGGGGTGGGGACGGTGACGGGTGCCGTGTCGAGCGCAGGCGCCGCGACGGCGACCCTGACGTGGCACGGCAGCGGCCACCCCGCCACCCATTCGGACTGCGCGCAGAAGTCGATCGTCACCTACGTCACGGACGGCGCGCTGCCCCCGGACGGCAGCGCCTGCCCCGCCTAGCCGACGTGTTCCGCCCGACACCCACAGGGGGTGCGTGACCGCACGTCAGAGCTTCTCGGTGTACCGTGCCGTGGTGTTCCTTCGACAACTCGAACCGCGCACCGGGCGGACTGCCAACGAGGTAATCAACTTCGCGCTGTGGCCGATCGCCGTCATGACAGTGCTGCATCGAGTGGTCGTCAAGGCGGTCAACGGGTACATCACCGACGACTTCCGGCCGGTCTACAACGCGGCGCTGGCCTTCCTCAACGGCCGCCCCGTCTACGCCGCCAACTTCAACTGGGTCGATCCGCATTACCTGTATCCGCCGTCCGGCACCCTGCTGATGGCGCCGATCGCGGTGATCGACCCCGAGAAGTCCCGGTGGTTGTTCATCATCGCCAACGCGATCGCCATCGTGATCGCGTTGTACCTGCTCCTGCGGCTGTTCGGTCTGGGATTGAACTCCATCGCGGCCCCGATCCTGCTGCTCGCCACGTTCTCCTCCGAGACCGTCACCAACACCCTCGTCTTCACCAACATCAACGGTCTGGTCCTGCTCGGCGAGATCGCGTTCCTCGTGTTGCTGATGAAGCGCAAGGACATGTGGTCCGGTGTCGCCATCGGGCTGACGTTCGCGGTCAAACCGATCCTCGCCCCACTCCTGCTGCTGCCTCTGGTGCGCGGACAGTGGAAGGTGTTCGTCACCGCGATCGGCATTCCCCTGATCCTCACCGCCGTGGCGTGGCCGCTGTCCGCGGACCCGATGGACTTCGTGCGCCACACGGTGCCGTACCTGATGGAATCGCGCGACTACTTCAACAGCGCGATCGTCGGCAACGGCAAGTACTACGGCCTCCCCACCGCCCTGATCTGGGCCCTGCGCGGCGTCTTCACCGCCATCGTGCTCAGCTCCCTGTGGCTGCTCTACCGCTACTACCGCCACGACGAGCTGTTCTTCGTCGTCACCACGTCCGGGGTTCTGCTGACGGCGTCGTGGCTGCTCGGCTCGCTGGGCCAGATGTACTACTCGATGATGCTGTTCCCGCTCCTGATGTCCGTGGTACTGAAGAATTCGGTGATGCGGAACTGGCCGGCGTGGCTGGCCGTGTACGGGTTCATGAGTTACGACAGCTGGCTGTCGAGCCGGTTCATCGAGGCCGGCCGGACCGCCGAGTACATGAAGACCACGCTGGGATGGAGCCTGATGCTGCTCGTGGTCTTCGGCGTGCTGACCGTCCGCTACGTCTCGGCGCGGCGCGAGGGGCGACTCGACCGGGGCATCGACCCGGCGTTCCTCCTCGAACCGCACGAGAAGGCCCCCGACATCTCGCCGCGGGAACCGGAACCGGACGAGCAGCCGCAGGTCGAGTCGGCCACCGCCAAGACCTAGGCCCCCGTCCCGCGCGGGCGTCGCGGCCGGAATCGGCGAAACGTATTAGCGTGGAGCCATGAGTTCGCAGCAGCAGGATCCCACGCAATCCGCCCCGAAGGTTGCTCTCTCCGACAGCGAGTGGCGCGAGAAACTGACTCCCGAGGAGTACGCCGTGCTGCGCCAGGCCGGTACCGAACGCCCCTTCGTCGGCGAGTACACCGACACGAAGACCGAAGGCGTCTACCACTGCCGGGCCTGTGGCGCCGAGCTGTTCCGCAGCACGGAGAAGTTCGAATCGCACTGCGGGTGGCCGTCGTTCTTCGATCCAGCCGACTCGGACGCCGTCATCCTCCGCGAGGACACGTCGCTGGGGATGCGCCGCGTCGAGGTGGTGTGCGGGACGTGCCACAGCCACCTGGGCCACGTCTTCGAGGGCGAGGGCTACCCCACCCCCACCGATCAGCGGTACTGCATCAATTCGATCTCGCTGACCCTGGAACCGACCGGCGAATGATCGTCGGTGGATCGAACGCCCGGATAGGCGGAAGCGCACCCTCGTAGCGTTCGATCTCGACGAGCACGTGCTGGCCCGTGCAGCCGTGGGCCAGTGAGGACGTGCCCACGTCCGGGGTCAGCACGTTGGGGTTCCCGTGCACGCAGAGGGAATCCGGGTCGGTCGCGTCGAGCGGGTCGTACCAGGCTCCCGTCGACAGCTGGACCACACCGCGCCGGACGCCCTCGTCCACCACCACACCGGCGAGGCAGGCGCCGCGGTCGTTGAACACGCGGACGACGTCGCCGGCGGTGAGTCCGCGGTCGGCGGCGTCGTCCGGATGGATTCGGAGCGGTTCGCGGCCCCGGATCTTCGATTTCTGGCTGGTGCCGCCGTGGTCGAGTTGGCTGTGCAGGCGGGTGCGCGGCTGGTTGGCGATCAGGTGCAGCGGGAACTGCCGTGCCCGCCGGCCGCCCAGCCATTCCTCGGGCTCGTACCAGCGGGGGTGTCCGGCACAGTCGTCGTAGCCGAATCCGTCGATGTCGGCGGAGAAGATCTCGATCCGCCCGCTCGGGGTGGCGAGGGGGAATTTCACCGGATCGGTCCGGAAGTCGCCGAACAGGATCAGGTCGTCCTCGGTCCGCATCCGCACGTGGCCCTGCGTCCAGAAGTCGTCGAAACTCGGGGCGGGACCGCCGTCCGCGCGGACGAAGTCTCGCCACTGCCCGTACAGGTGCTCGAGCCACTGCTCGGACGAGCGGCCCTCGGTGAACTTCTCCCCGACACCCAGTTTCCGGGCGACGGCGGCGAACGTGTCGTAGTCGTCCCGCGCGTCGGCGTAGGGCCCGACGGCGGCGTGCATGGCGACGAGCAGCGGGTCGTTGCGGGTGCAGCTGAGGTCGGCCCGCTCGAGCGACGTGGTGGATGGGACGACGATGTCCGCGTGCCGGGCCATCGGCGTCCAGTAGGGGTCGTGGACGACGATCGTGTCGGGCCGGGCCAGCGCCCGGCGCAGACGGGGAATGTCCTGATGGTGGTGGAACGGGTTGCCGCCCGCCCAATACAGCATCTTGATGTCCGGGTACGTCAGCCGCTGACCGTCGTAGTCGAACGGTGCGCCCGGGTTCAGGAGCATGTCCGAGATCGCGGCCACGGGGATGAAGTCGCGGACGGGGTTCAGCCCCTGGGGAAGCGTGGGCAGCGGGTACGGGACGGGGGCCAGCCCGGGTTCGTTCATGGAACCGTAGCCGTGGCCGAAACCGCCACCGGGTAGGCCGATCTGGCCCAGCATCGCGGCGAGAGTGACCCCCATCCACGGGGCCTGCTCACCGTGCCGCACCCTCTGCAGCGACCAGGTGACGGTCACCATCGTCCTGCCCGCCGCCATCCGCCGGGCGAGGGCGACGAGGTCCGCTGCGGCGATACCCGAGATCTGCTCGGCCCACGAGGGCGACTTCGGGACGCCGTCGGAGCGGCCGAGGAGGTAGTCCTCGAAGCGGTCGTAGCCGACGCAGTGGCTGCCCAGGAATGCCGTGTCGTGCAGGTCTTCCGTCGCGAGGACGTATGCCAGGGCGAGCATGATCGCGACATCGGTGCCGGGCACCGGGGCGTGTCGTTCGGCGGCGCCGTGCACGTCGTCGTGCAGCGGACTGAACGACACGATGGATCCGCCGCGGCGCCGGAAGGCGTCGAGTGCGTCGCGGGTGGGGTGGTCGCTGGTCCCGCCGTGATTGACGCCGGTGTTCTTGAGGGGGACGCCGCCGAAGCACACCATGAGATCGGTGTGCTCGGCGATGATCTTCCAGGACGTGGAGCGGGCGAACATCTTCCAGTGTGTGCCCACCACCCGGGGCATGATGACGCCCGTCGCGCCGAGCGAGTAGCTGTGCACCGAACGGGTATAGCCACCGAGCGTGTTCAGGAACCGGTGGACCTGGCTCTGGGCGTGATGGAACCGTCCGGCGCTGGCCCAGCCGTACGAACCGCCGTAGATCGCGCTGTTGCCGTGCGTGTCGACGACCCTGCGCAGTTCGTTCGCCAGCCGCTGGGTCAGCTCCTCCCAGTCGACCGACACGAACTCGTCGGACCCTCGGGAACTGCTGGGTCCCGGGCCGTTCTCGAGCCACCCGCGGCGCACCACCGGGCCGGTGATCCGCGCCTTGCTGCGGACCGACCCGGCGATGTTGCCCAGCACCGGTGACGGATTCGCGTCACCGGTGTACGGGTGGGCGGCGACGACGTCGCCGTCGGCGACCTCGGCCTCGAACATGCCCCAGTGCGACATGTGCTGGTAGCGGGGCGCGGTGCGCGCCCCGTCGGCGTCATTCATCGGTGCTGTGTCAGATCACGGCAGAGCGGTGATGAGCTTCTCCACATCCACCCGCGGGCCGGTGAAGAAGGGCACCTCCTCGCGGACGTGCAGACGGGCCTCGGTGGCACGCAGATCGCGCATCAGGTCGACGATGCGGTACAGCTCGGGCGCCTCGAACGCGAGAATCCACTCGTAGTCGCCGAGCGCGAACGAGGGCACGGTGTTGGCGCGGACGTCCTTGTACGTGCGGGCCGCCATACCGTGGTCGGCGAGCATCTTGCGCCGCTCCTCGTCGGGCAGCAGATACCACTCGTAGGAGCGGACGAACGGGTACACGCAGATGTAGTTACCCGGGTCCTCACCGGCCAGGAACGCCGGAATGTGGCTCTTGTTGAATTCGGCGGGACGGTGGCACGCGACGTTGCTCCACACAGGCTTGCTCGCGCGGCCCAGTGCGGTGGTGCGGCGGAAGTCGGCGTAGGTGGCCTGGAGGGCTTCGATGCTCGCCGAGTGCGTCCAGATCATGAAGTCGGCGTCGGCTCGCAGACCGGCCACGTCGTAGAGCCCGCGCACCACGACGCCCTTGTCGGCCTGACCTTCGAAGAAGATCCGCGCCTCCTTGATCACAGCTTCCCGGTCGTCCCCGAGTACACCGGGTTCCACCTGGAACACCGAGAACATGAGGTAGCGGATTTCAGAGTTCAATGCGTCGAAGTCGAGGCGTGCCATGGGTCTATCGTGCCACTCGCCCGGCGAGCCGTGCAGCCGCCGTCGTCGCAGCGGCCACACACGCGGGAACACCGACCCCGTGGAGGAGTGCCCCGGACACCTCGAGACCGTCCAGACCTGCGACTTCCTGCTCGATCACCGCCACCCGGTCGAGATGGCCGGGACCGTACTGCGGCAGGCCGCCGTGCCAGCGCTGGACGTGTACCGCGACGGGCTCCGCGGTCACCGCTGTGACGGTCGCGAGATCCTGCCGGGCGGCGGCGATCAACTCGTCGTCGGGTGTGTCGACGACGGCGGCGTCGCCGAACCGTCCGAACGAGGCCCGGACGAGAGTCACCTCCCGCTCGGCGAGGTGCGGCCACTTGCGGCTCGACAGGGTGAACGCTTTCGCGCCGAGCGCGGCGTCGGTGGCGACGAGGATCCCGGAGTTCTGCGGGAGGTCGACCCGGATCGGCAGCGCCAGCGCGACGACCGCCGAGGAGGCCAGTGGGATGTCCGCGGCGGCCGCCGACGCGCGGGGGGCGATGCCGGCGAGCAGGTCGGCGAGTTGCGGGGCGGGCACGGCGAGGACGACCCCGTCGACGCGGCCCACGGGGTCTGCCGACCAGCCGTCGCCGTCCCGGCCGAGTGTCCGGATCCGCTCGTGCACGATCTCCGCCGACGCGGCCTCCGTCAGGGCGCGCAGCAGGACGCCGTAGCCGTCGCGCAGCGCCCCGAACACGGGCCCGGGGGTCGGGGCGGGGAGGGCGTCCGCCACGGCCGCGGACAGGCTCGTGGCGCCGCGGTCGAGCGCCGCCGCGAGAGTGGGCAGGGCGGCGCGGACGCCGATGGTGTCCGCGAGACCCGAATAGACCCCTCCGAGAAGCGGATCCACCGACCGCTGGACCACCTGCGCGCCGAACCGGTCGCCGACCAGTGCACCGACGGCGATGTCCGCGCCCGGTGTCCAGTCGAAGGGCACCGTCCGCTCCCCCGCCATGCGCGCGAGCGTCCGGTCGTCGACAAGACCGCGCAGGCTGTTTCCGTCCGCCGGGATCCCCATGAGGGTGTCGGCGGGCAGCGGGTGCAGCGCGTCCGCGGACCAGATGAGCGGTCGCAGTCCCGCCGGATACACCAGCTGGTCGGAGAGGCCGAGTTCGCCGAGCAGGGCCGGGAGTTCCGGTCGCCGCGCGATGAAGGCTTCCGCCCCGACGTCGACGGGTTCCCCCGCCAGGTCCACCGTGCGCAGCTTGCCGCCGAGCCGCTCCGCGCCGTCGGCGAGGATGATCCGGGCATCGGCGCCGAGCCGTTGCCGCAGCCGGTAGGCGGCGACGAGCCCGGAGATGCCGCCGCCGACGACGAGAACGTTCGGCGACGACCCGGTCACAGGGAGTGCACCAGCTCGACCAGCGCGGTCAGCGCGCCCGGGTCGGTGTCGGGCAGCACGCCGTGCCCGAGGTTGAAGATGTGTCCCGTGGCGCCGGCGGCGAGGGCGGCGTCCGCTTCCGCGGTGATGCGGCGGACCTGCTTCTCGACGGCCGCCGGTCCCGCGAACAGCACCGCGGGGTCGAGGTTGCCCTGGAGCGCCTTGCCCGGGCCGACCCTGCGCGCCGCCACGTCCAGGGGGATGCGCCAGTCGACACCCACCACGTCGGCGCCCGCTTCGCCCATCGCGCCGAGCAGTTCACCGGTTCCGACACCGAAATGGATGCGCGGCACCTTCGCGCTCTCCACCTCCGCGAACACCCGCTCGGAGTGGGGCAGCACGAATTCCCGGTACTCGGCGAGGGACAGCGCGCCGGCCCACGAGTCGAACAGCTGGATCGCGTCGACGCCGGCGCGCAGCTGGGTCTGCAGGAAGGTGATGGTGGTGTCGGCGAGGGTGCCGAGCAGCGCGTGCCACGTCCGGGGGTCGGAGTGCATCAGCGCCTTCGTGCGCTCGTGATTGCGGCTCGGACCGCCCTCGACCAGGTACGAGGCGAGGGTGAACGGGGCTCCGGCGAAGCCGATCAGCGGCGTCGAGCCGAGTTCCGCGGTGAGCAGCTGCACGGCCTGCGCGACGGCGCCGACCTCTTCCGGCACGAGGCGCGGCAGGGCGGCGACGTCGGCGATCGACCGGACCGGGTTCGCGACGACGGGACCGGTGCCGGCGACGATGTCGAGATCGATCCCGGCGGCCTTGAGCGGCACCACGATGTCGGAGAACAGGATCGCGGCGTCGACGCCGTGCCTGCGCACCGGCTGCATGGTGATCTCGCAGACGAGTGCCGGATCGAAGCACGACTCGAGCATCCCGATCCCCGATCGGATCTCGCGGTACTCGGGAAGCGAGCGGCCCGCCTGCCGCATGAACCACACCGGGCGACGGCCGGGGGTACGGCCTTCCGCGGCCGCCAGGAGGGGCGCGTCGCGGAGCACCCGCCTCGCGGCGTACGTCGCCCGTTCGCTCATGCCTGCATTGGTGCTTTCCAACCCGCTCATCGGTCCTCGCGCTCTCTGCCTGCTCGAATTTCGGCAGCTCTCATGCTGCCATGCCGGGACTCCGCCGCCGATCGGCCCTGCTCGGCGCGCCTCCGACGAGATGTGTGGGTCCGGGTCTAACGTCCCGAGCTGTGACGACTTCGGGATCGCCCGCCGAACCGGCCGAGTTCCGCGCCGCGGTCGAAGCGATGAATTCCGCGCAGGTTCGCGCGGACATCGAGCTGGGCCCCATCCGGCCCCCGCAACGGCTCGCGCCGTACAGCTACGCCGTTGGCGCAGAGGTCGTGCACGAGGACACCGGGGTCGTCGCCGAACAGAGCGAGGGTGACGCGTTCGGCAGGCTGATCCTCCTGTTCGACCCCGAGGGTGACGAGGCCTGGAACGGCACGATGCGGCTGGTCGCCTACATTCAGGCCGATCTCGACGCCGCCGTGGCGTCCGACCCGCTGCTTCCCGAAGTGGCGTGGAGTTGGCTCGTCGACGCACTCGAGTCGCGCCACGAACCTCTCAACGCGCTCGGCGGGACGGTGACGGCGACGACGTCGGTGCGCTACGGCGACATCGCCGGTCCCCCGCATGCGCATCAGCTGGAACTGCGCGCGTCGTGGACGGCGACATCGGTCGAACTGGCGACGCACGTCGAGGCGTTCTGCGAGGTTCTGGCGTATGCGGCCGGTCTGCCGCCCGCCGGGGTGTCGCAGCTGCGGACGCTGGGCGGCAAATAGTCAGGCCGATTCCGTGCCCGCCGCGGGCACGTCGGTGGTGGCGCTGCGCGACCATTCCAGGAATCGCCCGACCGCCTGCGTGACGGAGATGCTGCGGATCGAGGGGAACACGTCGAACGCGTGCTGAGCGCCCTTCAGTTCGGCGTAGACGACGGGGTTGTCGGACACCTGCCGGAGTTCGTCGACGAAGATCCGCGCCTCGGCGACGGGGATCAGCGAATCGCTCGTGCCGTGGATCACGAAGAACGGCGGTGCGTCCGCCCGGAGGTGCGCGAGCGGGGACGCGGCCCGGTAGTCGTCGGGGAAGGTGGCGTGCTTGCCGAGCACCATCGGCATCAGTCCGGAGTGCACGCGCTGGAGGACGGCCTTGATTCCGGTATCGCCGGCGATGTCGTAGACCCCGTAGTACGGCACACACGCCTGAACCGATGTGTCGACGTCCTCGAAGCCCGGCTGCAGGTGACTGTCGTTCGCGGTGAGTGCCACCATGGCGGCGAGGTGGCCACCCGCGGAACCACCTGTGACGGCGATGAAGTCGGGGTTGCCGCCGTATTCCTCGACGTGCTCCCGGAGCCAGGCCAGCGCCTGCTTGATCGCGATCAGGTGTTCGGGCCATTTCGCCTTCGGCGACAGCGGGTAGTTGACGGCCGCGCACACCCACCCCCGCGAGGCCATCTCGAGCATGAGCGGCAGACCCTGTTGATCCTTGTTCCCGATCACCCATCCCCCGCCGTGGATCTGCAGGAGGACCGGGCTCTTCGACGGCAGATCCTGCCGGTGATAGATGTCGAGGCGGGCCCGCCGCCCGCCCGGCCCGTACGCGAGGTTGCGGACCCGGGTGACCGCCTTGTTGCGCATCCAGAACGGGTTGAGGAGTTGGCGCCACACCGGTCGCCCGGGGTGTTCGATGGCTGCGTCGCGGTCGGTGTAGTTCTCGCCGAGCGTGTCGACGAGAGCGGATTCGGCTTCCGCTCCGGCGCCCCGGCCGGTGGCGATCACGGCGGCGAGCCCGGCGGCGGATGCGGCGGCCAGCGCGAGGCCGACACGGTCGCTTCGGGTTCGTGTTCCGTGACGCGCGGCGTGCTGGGCGGCGTCGGCCGCGGTCACGGCGAGCAGGTGCGGCGCGAGTTCGGTGGTGAGCCACCCCGAGAAGAACGCGACCACCGACGTGGGCGCACCGGGCAGGGGACGCAGGGCGTTGGCGGCGAGTGCGGCGCCGACGGCCTGCCGGAGAACGAAGCCTCGGGTCATACCCCCAACCGTAGAACATGTTCTAATCGATCGGTTGCCCACCCCAGCCGGCGGACGCCGGATCGAGAACGAGACGGAGCCGCCAATCGTGGGTTAGGCCACGGCGTCGACCTCACACTTTCACGATTCAATGGACCACAATCTAGAACGTGTTCTAGTATCGGGAGCATGCAGCGACTCAGCGGTCTCGACGCGTCCTTCCTCTACCTCGAAACGTCGACGCAACTCCTCCACGTCTGCGGAGTCATCATCCTCGACGCGTCGACGGTTCCGGGCGGCTACACGTTCGCCCAGCTCAAGGCGGAACTCGGCGCGCGCACCGAGGCGATTCCCTCGTTCCGGCGCAAGCTGCAGGACTCGAAGTTCAACCTCGACCACCCCGTGTGGGTCGAGGACACCGACTTCGACATCGACCGGCACTGCCATCGCGTCGCGCTCCCGGCGCCCGGCGGCCGCGACGAGCTGGCCGAGCTGTGCGGTGACATCGCAGGCATTCCCCTCGACCGCGCCCGGCCGCTGTGGGAGATGTGGGTGATCGAGGGTCTCGAGGACGGCTCCGTCGCCGTCATGTCGAAGATGCACCACGCCGGGGTCGATGGCATCACCGGCGCCAACATGATGGCCCAGCTGTGCGGCCTCGAACCGGACGCACCACGCCCCGGCCCCGACGACTCCGCCGAGAGGGCGGGACAGGCCAGCACACTCGACATCGCCGTCGGCGGGCTGCTCGCCGTCGCGTCCCGGCCCGCGAAACTGCTGAGGATCGTCCCGCAGAGCCTGACACTGCTGCCCCGCTGGATCGGCCGGGCCCGCCGCGGCGCCGCCATGCCCGCGCCGTTCACCGCGCCGCGCACGTCCCTGAACGGCACGTTGACCAGTCACCGCAATCTCGCGTTCACCCAGCTCGACCTCGAGAAGGTCAAGACGGTCAAGGACGCGTTCGACGTCAAGGTCAACGACGTGGTGCTCGCACTGTGCTCGGGCGCACTGCGCAAGTACCTGCAGAACCGCCGGGAGCTGCCCGACAAGTCGCTGGTCGCCATCGTCCCGGTCTCGGTCCACGGAAAGTCGGACCGGCCGGGCACCAACCAGGTGTCCGGCATGTTCACTCAACTCGGCACCCAGATCGAGGATCCGGCCGAACGCCTGCTCGCGATCGGCGAGCACAACTCGACATCGAAGGAGCACAACGAGACCCTCGGCGCGAGCCTGCTGCAGGACTGGTCCCAGTTCGCCGGGCAGGCCGTGTTCGGCACCGCCATGCGCCTCTACTCGACCCTCGGCCTGGCGGAACGGCATCCGGTGGTCCACAACCTGGTGATCTCCAACGTGCCCGGGCCGTCGGTCCCGCTGTATTTTCTGGGCGCCCTGATCAAGGCGATGTATCCGCTGGGCCCGATCTTCCACGGCGCCGGGCTCAACGTCACGGTGATGTCGCTGAACGGTCAGCTCGACGTCGGCCTGATGAGCTGCCCGGAACTCGCACCCCACCTCTGGGACCTCGTCGACGCGTTTCCCGCGGCGTTGGACGAGCTCGTCGAGGCAGCGGGGAACCGGTCGTGAACCCGCCGGTGCGCTGCGGGAATCCCGAAGCGACGTAGAGTCAGCTGTCATGTCCGAAGTCACCGACGACGCCTCGTCACCCGGCCCCGCCGAAGAGCCCGGCCGGCAGATCGTTCCCCTGCTCGCACCCCGGGACGGCGTGCCCGACGTCGTGACCACGGCGGAAGGTGTCGCGAAGGCCGCGGCCGCGCTGAGCGAGGGCACCGGGCCGCTGGCCGTCGACGCCGAGCGGGCGTCCGGCTTCCGCTATTCGGCGCGGGCGTATCTCGTGCAGTTGCGCCGGGAGGGTGCGGGGACGGTGCTCCTCGACCCGATCCCCACCGCCGCCGATCTCGCCCCGCTGGCGGAGGTGATCAACCCGCTGGAGTGGATCCTGCACTCCGCGGACCAGGATCTGCCGGGGCTCGCGGAGATCGGTCTGGCTCCGGCGACACTGTTCGACACCGAACTGGCGGGGCGCCTCGCCGGGTTCGAACGGGTCGGTCTCGCCGCGATCGTCGAGCGGACGCTGGGCCTCGAACTGCGGAAGGGTCACGGCGCCGCCGACTGGTCGAAGCGGCCGCTGCCCGATTCCTGGTTGAACTATGCGGCCCTCGACGTCGAGGTTCTCGTCGAGTTGCGGAACGTGATGGCCGCGGAACTCGACGGGCAGGGCAAGAGCGAGTGGGCTGCACAGGAATTCGAGCACATCCGGCTCGCGGGGCCCCCGAAGCCCAAGGCCGACCGCTGGCGGCGGACGTCACACATCACGTCGCTGAAGACGCAGCGGCAACTCGCCGCCGCCCGCTCGCTGTGGCAGGCCCGCGAGGACCTCGCCCGCAAACGCGACGTCTCCCCCAGCCGGGTCCTGCCGGATGCGGCGATCATCGACGCTGCGACGAAGGACCCGCGGAGCATCGAGGCACTCCGGGCGCTGCCCGTCTTCGGCGGTCCCCGTCAGCGGCGGCACTCCCGGATCTGGCTGCAAGCGCTCGAGGATGCCCGGGCGCTGCCGGACACCGAACTGCCACCGAAGACCCCGCCGTTCACGGGACCGCCGCCGGCGAGCCGGTGGGCGCGGCACGACCCCGACGCCGCCGAGCGGCTGACGGCGGCCCGCGCCGCGCTGGCCGCTCTCGGCGAGGAGGTGTCGGTGCCGGTGGAGAACCTGGTGACCCCGGAACTCGTCCGCAGGTTGTGCTGGGACTGGTCGGCCCCCGAGGGCGGCGACGTCGAGTCGGCGATCGACCGGGTGCTCGACGCGGGCGGTGCCCGCCCCTGGCAGCGGATGCTGACGGTGCCCGTGCTGGCGAGCGCGCTGCTCTCCGCCGCCGAGCAGAAGGGTTCCGGCGACTGATCGACTGCACCGACGCGCGGGGTGAGCGCGTGAATTCCCGATGAGGTACCCATTAAGTTACCCGCGAGTAACGGTAGGGGTACGCTGGTCTGGAGGCCGGACGCCTGGCCGTGATCCGGAACCAAACTGCTCCATCAGGAGGAATTCGCGTGGCTCCATCCACCACAACCCAACGCAACGTCGTGTTCGTCGACGGCATCCGCACTCCGTTCGGCAAGGCCGGCCCCAAGGGCATCTACGCGGAGACCCGCGCGGACGACCTCGTCGTCAAGACCATCCGCGAGCTGCTTCGCCGTAATCCGCAGCTCGACCCCGCGCGCATCGACGAGGTCGCCATCGCCGCGACCACCCAGACGGGCGATCAGGGTCTCACCATCGGCCGCACCTCCGCAATCCTGGCCGGGCTCCCCGAGACCGTCCCCGGTTTCGCGATCGACCGCATGTGCGCCGGCGCCATGACGTCCGTCACCACCACCGCGTCGGGCATCGGCTTCGGCCAGTACGACGTGGTGATCGCGGGCGGCGTCGAGCACATGGGCCGCCACCCGATGGGCGAGGGCGCAGACCCGAACCCCCGGTTCCTCGCCGACCGCCTCGTCGACCCCAGCGCGCTCGTCATGGGCAACACGGCCGAGAACCTGCACGACCGGTTCCCGACCATCACCAAGGACCGCACCGACGCGTACGCCGTCGCGAGCCAGAACAAGTACGAGGCCGCCCGCAAGGCCGGCTTCATCGCCGACACCCTCGTGCCCGTCGCCACCCGCTCCGCCGCGGGCTGGGGCCTGGCCACCGAGGACGAGCCGCCACGTCCGGGCACCACGCTCGAGGACCTCGCCAAGCTGAAGACGCCGTTCCGCCCCGCGGGCCGCATCACCGCGGGCAACGCGGCCGGTCTGAACGACGGCGCGACCGCCGCCCTCCTCGCCGGTGAGGACACCGCGCTCGAACTCGGACTGCCGATCGGCATGCGCATTGTCGGATTCGCGTTCCAGGGCGTCGACCCCGCCGTCATGGGCATCGGCCCGGTGCCGGCCACCGAGAAGCTGCTGGCCCGTACCGGCCTGAAGATCGAGGACATCGGCCTGTTCGAGATCAACGAGGCCTTCGCCGTTCAGGTCCTCGCGTTCCTCGAGCACTACGGCATCGCCGACGACGATCCGCGAGTCAACCAGTGGGGCGGCGCCATCGCGTGCGGCCACCCCCTCGCGTCCTCCGGTGTCCGCCTGATGACCCAGCTGTCCCGCCAATTCGCCCAGCGCCCCGACGTCCGCTACGGCCTGACCACGATGTGCATCGGTCTGGGCATGGGCGGAACCGTGATCTGGGAGAACCCGAACTTCGATGGAGCCAAGTAGATGACCGACATTGCAACGGCATTCGCCGACGAGGTCGTGACCAACGCGTACACCAAGATCGTCGCCGTACCCGGCATCGAGGGCCCGGTCGCGCTGATCACCCTCGACAACGGTTTCGACCACACCAAGCCGTCGTCGTTCGGCCCAGGCGGCCTGAAGGCCCTCGACGCCGCACTGGACGAGGCGTTCGCCGCCCACCCCGTCGCGATCGCGATCACCGGTAAGCCCTTCATCTTCGCCGCAGGCGCGGACCTCAAGGGTGTTCCGAGCATCACGAACCGTGAGCAGGCGCTCGAACTCGGCCGGCTCGGGCACAAGGTGTTCCGCCGGCTGCGCGAATCGTCGGTGCCGACGTTCGCGTTCGTCAACGGCGTCGCACTCGGCGGCGGGCTCGAGGTCGCGCTGCACAGCCACTACCGCACCGCATCCGAGAGCGCGGGCGCACTGGGTCTGCCCGAGACGTTCCTCGGACTGGTTCCGGGCTGGGGCGGAACGCAGTTGCTGCCCAACCTCATCGGCCCCTCGAACGCCGTCACCGTCGTGCTCGAGAACGCGCTGAACCAGAACAAGACGCTCAACCCGAAGAAGGCCCTCGAACTCGGCGTCGTCGACGCGGTGTTCGGTTCGGCCGACTTCCTCGAGCAGTCGTTCGCCTGGGCCGCGCAGGTCCTGGCCGGCGAGATCACCCCGGCGCGTCCCGAGATCGACCGGGGCAAGGGCTGGGACGACGCGATCGCCCGCGCGAAGGCGATCGTCGAGGGCAAGACCAAGAACAACGCCCCCGGACCGGTCAAGGCCGTCGAGCTCCTCGAGCTGGCCCGGACCACCGATCTCACCGATCCCGCGGCGCTCGACAAGGGCTTCGCCGCCGAGGACGAGGCGCTCGCCGACCTGCTGCTCGCCGACGAGCTCCGCGCGGGCCTGTACGCGTTCGACCTGGTCAACAAGCGTGCCAAGCGTCCCGCAGGCGCACCGGACAAGTCCCTCGCCCGCAAGGTCACCGGCGTCGGCATCGTCGGTGCCGGTCTGATGGCCAGCCAGCTCGCGATGCTGTTCGTCCGCCAGCTCAAGGTGCCGGTCATCCTCACCGACATCGACCAGGAACGCATCGACAAGGGTGTGGGCTACGTCCACGGCGAGATCGACAAGCTGCAGGGCAAGGGCCGGTTGTCCCCGGACGCGGCGAACCGTCTCAAGGGTCTCGTGTCCGGCTCGCTGGACAAGGCCGCGTTCGCGAAGACCGACTTCGTGATCGAGGCCGTGTTCGAGAACCTCGATTTGAAGAAGAAGATCTTCGCGGAACTCGAGGAGCACATCGCCCCGGAGACGATCCTGGCGACCAACACGTCCTCGCTGTCGATCACCAAGATGGCCGCGGACCTGAAGCACCCAGAGCGGGTGGTCGGCTTCCACTTCTTCAACCCGGTCGCCGTGCTGCCGCTGCTCGAGGTCATCAAGGGCGAGAAGACCGACGACGCCACCCTGGCAACGGCATTCGCCACCGCCAAGGCGCTCAAGAAGTCGGCCGTCGGCTCCGCCGACCTGCCCGGGTTCGTCTTCAACCGGCTCCTGATCCGCACCCTCGGTGAGGTCATGAACGCGGTTGACGAGGGCACCCCGTTCGAGGTGGCCGACAACGCCATCGCCGAACTCGGCATGCCGATGACCCCCTTCACCCTGCTGGCCCTCGTCGGGCCTGCGGTCGCGCTGCACACCGGCGAGACCCTCGCCGAGGCGTACCCCGAGCGCTTCCACAACTCCCCCGGACTCGAGGCGCTGGTCGAGGCCAAGAAGTCGGCGGTGTGGAGTTACGGTGCCGACGGCAAGCAGGTCGTCGACCCCGAGGTCGCCGAACTGTGGAAGCAGGGCGACAAAGCGTCCACGTCCGAAGAGGTTCTGGAGCGCACGCGTCGCGCGTTCGCCGAGGAGATCCAGATCATGCTCGACGAGGGTGTCGTCGCCGCGGCCGAGGACATCGACCTCTGCCTGATCCTGGGCGGCGGATTCGGCTTCTGGAACGGTGGCATCACGCCGTACCTGGACCGCACCGGCACGTCCGAGGCCGTCAACGGCAAGCGGTTCCTGGCACCGGGCGTCGCGAGCGTCTGACCCGGAGGTGAGTGGCAATGTGTGCCCCGGCACACATTGCCACTCACCTGCTCAGGACACGGGGACGTGATCGGCGGCGACGAGCGCCTGGCGGGCGTACGCCCGCACGTCGGCGTCCGTGTCCTCGAGGGCCGTGGTCAGCGCGCCGACGGCGGCGCGGTCGCCGGACCACCGGCCGAGCGCGAGGACGGCGGCCTTGCGCACGTCGAGGTGCGCATCCGTCAGGGCGTCCGCCAGCGCGGGCACCGCGAGTTCGGGGTCCGCTCCGGCGAGTGCCCGTGCGGCTCCCTGCCGGATCTGCCAGGCCGACTCCCGTAGCGCCGCCGTCGCGACGGTCACGTCGTCACCGTCGCAGCCCAGACTCGCGAACGCCGTGAGCGCGGCAGCGCGCACCAGCGGGTCGCGGTCGCCGGCCAGTGCGCGCACGGTGTCGACACCACCGATCCCGATGGTGGCCAGGCCGTGCGCGACGGTGATCCGCACTTCGCGGTTCTCGTCGTGTGCCCCCGCTGCCACCGATTCCCACCGGTCCAGCGAGACCAGCGCCCGCACCGCTTCGATCCGGACGTGGTGATCGCCGTCGGACAGCGCCGTCAGGAACTGCTCCGCCGAACCGGCGTGCAGCGCGCGTAATACGTCGACCACGGCGGCCCGGACCACGGCGTCACCCGACCCCAGGTGGTCGGCCAGTCCGTCCGCGGACGGCAGCACCTCGACGAGTTCGCGCAGGCCGTCGGCGGCAGCGCGGCGCACCGTCACCGCACCGTCACCGAGGGCGTCGACGAGTGCCGCCCCGAATCCGTCGGGGGTTCCTTCCGTCAGCACCGAGAGGGCCGTGACGCGGACCTGCGGGTCGGCGTCGGCCAGATACGGTGCGAGTTCGGCGACACTCGGCGCGTCGAGTCCGAGGACCGCGACGATGGCCGGTGACGACGGCTCCTGCCGGACCGGCGACGCGATGCGCGAGCGCTCCTCCACCGGGGCACGCCCCCCGACCAGCGGCGGCTGCGCGACGGGTACGACCGTCCGGTCCACCGGCGGAAGGGAATCGAGTCCGGGCACCGGCACGAAGTACGGCTCCACCGGGCGCTTGAGGAATTCCATGTCGCCGTTCTCGCCGCGCCGCAGATTCAGGTGGTATCCCCATTCGTCGTCCCGCTGCTCCGGGAGATCCGCCCGTTCGTGGTAGAGCCCCCATCGACTTTCGGTCCTGGTGAGGGAGCTGCGGGACGCCATTTCCGCGCAGTCCCGGATGAACGTGACCTCCGCGCAGCGCATCAGCTCGTGCGGGGTGGTCGCGCCCATCCCGGCGATCTCCCCCGCCATCCGGTCGAACGCCTCGACGGCGATCGACAGCTTCGTCGCCGTCTTCGGCGGCGCGACATAGTCGTTGACGAAGCGGCGCAGCTTGTACTCGACCTGCGGCTGCGGCGGCCCGTCCGGGTTGCGCAGCGGCCGGTAGATCAGCTCGTGCGCGGCGGCCAGTTGCTCCGCGGGCAGCGCCGTCGGCGCCTCGACGCCGGGCAGGGTGCCGGTGGCGTGCGCTCCGGCGAGGTCGCCGTAGACGAAGGCGCCGATCATGTAGTTGTGGGGGACGCACGCGAGGTCGCCTGCCGCGTACAGGCCGGGGACGGTGGTCGCGCCGTGCTCGTCCACCCACACCCCGGACGCGGAATGTCCGCTGCACAAGCCGATCTCGGAGATGTGCATCTCGATGTCGTGGCTGCGGTAGTCGTGGCCGCGGTTCGCGTGGAACGTGCCGCGGGTGGGGCGTTCGGTGGTGTGCAGGATCGATTCGAGCGTGTCGAGGGTTTCCTCCGGGAGGTGGCTGACCTTCAGATAGATGGGACCGCGGGCGGATTCGATCTCGCTCTTGACCTCGCTCATCATCTGCCCCGACCAGTAGTCGGAGTCGACGAACCGCTCCCCCTCGGCGTTCACCTGGTAGCCGCCGAACGGGTTCGCGACGTACGCGCACGCCGGACCGTTGTAGTCCTTGATCAGCGGGTTGATCTGGAAGCATTCGATGCCGCTCAGTTCGGCTCCCGCGTGATAGGCCATCGAGTAACCGTCACCGGCGTTGGTCGGGTTCTCGTACGTGCCGTAGAGGTACCCCGACGCGGGGAGCCCGAGCCGGCCACACGGACCGGTCGCGAGGATCACCGCCTTCGCCCCGACCGCGACGAACTCGCCGGTGCGGGTGTTCAGCGCCGCGGCCCCGACGGCACGGCCGTTCTCCGTCAGCACCCGGACGGGCATCAGGCGGTTCTCGATGCGGATCTTCTCCCGCATCTTCCGCTGCCGCAGCACCCGGTAGAGGGCCTTCTTCACGTCCTTGCCCTCGGGCATCGGCAGCACGTACGAGCCGGAGCGGTGTACCCGGCGGACCGCGTACTCGCCGTACTCGTCCTTCTCGAACTTCACGCCGTACTTCTCGAGGCGCTGCACCATCGCGAATCCGCGGGTCGCCGTCTGGTACACGGTCCGCTGGTTGACGATTCCGTCGTTGGCTCTGGTGATCTCGGCGACGTAGTCCTCGGGTTCGGCCTTGCCGGGGATGACGGCGTTGTTGACGCCGTCCATTCCCATTGCGAGCGCGCCGGAATGGCGCACGTGTGCCTTCTCGAGCAGGAGCACGTTCGCGCCGTTCTCGGCGGCGGTCAGCGCCGCCATCGTGCCGGCGGTGCCGCCACCGATCACGAGCACGTCGCAATCGAGACGGACGGCGTCGGCGAGGTCGGGGATGTCCATCAGGTCTCCGAAGTGTGGTTCAGTGCGGCGAGCACGTCGGCGCGCGCGGCACGGGTGTCGGGGTGGTCGAGGTGGTCGCGGTCCCGGGGGTGCGGGATGTCGACGAGCGCCCGCAGCGGCTCACCGGCCCGGCCGAGCACCGCGACGCGGTCGCCGAGCAGCACCGCCTCGTCCACGTCGTGGGTCACGAACACCACGGTCGTCGGGTGGGTGCTCCACGTGTCGACGAGCAGTCGCTGCATGACGCCGCGGGTCTGGGTGTCGAGGGCGCCGAACGGCTCGTCCATCATCACGGCCCGCGGCGCCCCGGCGAGGCCGCGCGCCAACTGCACTCGCTGGCGCATGCCGCCGGACAGGTTCTTGGGCAGGAAGTCGCCGAACCCGGTCAGACCTACCTCCGCGATCCAGCGATCGGCGGTCTCACGGCGTCCCTTGCGGGGTTCGCCGCGGAGTGCGAGGGCCAACTCGATGTTCGAGCGCACCGTGCGCCACGGGAGTAGCGCGTTGTCCTGGAAGACGACGGCCCGGTCCCGGGACGTCGACTCCACCGCCGCGCCGTCGGCGACGACGCGGCCCGAATCGGGCGGCAGCAGACCGGCCAGTGCGCGCAGCACGGTGGACTTGCCGCACCCCGAAGGTCCGGTGAGCACGAGGATCTCGCCGGGAACCACGGTCAGCGACAGCGAACGGATGACGGGGTTCCCCGTGTAGGACAGGGTGACGTCGTCGAGGACCAGCGCCATGCCGGCGGCAACGGACGCTGTTGCGGTGGCGGTCATGCGCGCTCCCCTCGTGGCAGCCAGCGGGTGACGCGCCTGCCGAGCAGTTCGACTGCGCCGGACGTCGCGAAACCGAGGATGCCGATGGTGATCATGCCGACGAAGACGCCGGGATAGTCGACGATCGTGTACGCCTGCCAGGTGCGGTACCCGACTCCGAGCCTGCCGGAGATCATCTCGGCGGAGATCACACAGATCCACGCCACCCCGATCCCGACGGACAGTCCACCGAAGACGCCCGGCAGGATTCCGGGCAGCACGACTCGGGACAGCACGTCCCAACGTCCGCCCCCGAGCGTGCGCACGGAGTCCTCCCACAATGTCGGGAGGGCCCGGACGGCGTGCCGGGTGCTCACCATGATCGGGAAGAACGCGGCGACGAACGTGATGAACACGATGCCGGCCTCGTCGCTGGGGAACAGCAAGATCGCGACGGGCACCACCGCGATGGCAGGGATCGGACGTGCGAGCTCCGTCAGCGGACCGAGGACGTCGGCGAACAGTTCCGATCTGCCGAGGGCGATTCCGGTGGCCACACCGACCACCGTCGCGAGTCCGAATCCGCTGAGGATGCGAATCAGCGACTGCCCGAGGTCGAGGTAGAACAGGTCGCTCTGCAGCTGGGTACCGAACGCGGACACGACGTCGGTGACGGTGGGGAGCGTGTCGAACCGCAACCACACCCGCACGTCGTTGGCGGTCAGCACCTGCCATGCGACGATCGCCACGATCACGGACGTGATCCGCACGAGGCGTGACCGCCACGGCGAGGTTCGTCGGCGCGTCGATGCCGGATCGTGTTCTTCGGCAGCGACTTCGGTGTCGACCAGGACCGTCGGCTGGTGCAGGGTGGTCACTGCCGCACCTCCTCGACCGCGCGGTCGTACGTGATCACGGCGCCCGTGGGGTGTGCGCGCAGGTACCGGTCTGCCGCGGCACCGGTGGTGAAGGGCAGGAAGTTGTCGCCGTCGCGCACCCACACCGATTTGTCGGCGAACCACCGGGTGCCCAGTTCGGCGTCGGGGACGTACGCGGCGCGGACGGTGCGGCCCTCGGCCCGGGCCTGTTTCACCGCCCGGAGCAGGCACGTCGGGTTCGCGGCCGGTTGCGTCTCGGTGGCGCCGTCGAACCAGACCTCCCCGGCCAGCGCCGGATCGCCCGGGGCGGTGGCGCACACGGGATCGGTGCCGGTGACCGACGTCGGGTTGGCCGTGGACGCGAGCGCGGCGTCGTAGTCCTGCCCGTCGGCCTCGAACGCGGACCGGAGCGGAGCGTCGTTCACGAAGCCGTCGACGTCGAGGTCGGCGAAGTCGCCGATCGACTTCAGGTACGGCACATCTTTCTTCAGCGCACCGATCAGGCCCGGCTTGAGCGTGGTGTCGAACGAGGTGCCGCCCGGACCGTTGTACAGGTACACGACCTCCTGGGGCAGGCCGCTCGCGTCGGCCACGATCCGCGACGCCTCGAGCGGTTGCGTCTGGACGAACCGCGTGGCGTCGAGCTGTGCCCGGAGGAACGCGTCGAGAACCTCGGGGTGTTCGTCCGCGTACGCCTCACGGGCCACCACACCGTGCAGAGTCGGGGTTCGGAGTTCGGCGCCGTCGTACAGCAGCTTGGCCTTGTCCTGGAAAACGAGAAGCCCTGGCCAGGCGACGAACTGCGACAGCGCCGCCACCTGACCGGATTCCAGGGCCGAGGATCCGACCTGCGGCTGCTGATTGAGCACCTCGACGCCGGTGCCCGGGTCGATTCCGGCGCGGTCGAGGGCCTGGACGAGGGTGCCGTGGCCTGCGGAGCCGACGCTCGCGGACACCTTCGTGCCGGCCAGGTCGCCGAGTGTGGTGGCCGGTGAATTCGGCGGCACCACCACCATGTTCAGTGCGCCGTTCGGGTTGTAGCCGGTGACCGAGACGATCTCCGTCTTCGAGCGCGGGTTCGCCTGGGTGCGGGAGCCGTTGATCAGCATCGGGTAGTCGCCCATCGATCCGATGTCGATCTTCTCGGCCACCATCTGGGCGGTGATCGGCGCACCGGTGTCGTAGTCCTGCCACTCGACGGAGTACTTCGTCCCGGTCTGCTCCGTCACGTCCTGCAGGCGTTGTTCGAGGTATCCCTGTGCGCGCAGCAGCGTTCCGGCGGTGACGGTGTTGATCGTCTTGGACTGGTACCCGATCACGAGCGTGACCGCGTCACCGTTGTCGGCCGACGGTTCGAGGGAGCAACTCGTGGCCACGAGGGTCAGTGCCGCGGCGGCGATCGCGAGGGTGGAAGAGCGTCGCTTCATCTGGGTGGTCTTTCGCTCAGCGGAGGAGGTACGGCATGTTCACGGTGACCGCGCCGGTCGGGCAGCGGGCCGCGCAGGGACCGCAGTACCAGCATTCGTCGACGTGCATGAAGGCCTTGCCGTTCTCCGGGTTGATGGCCAGCGAATCGAGCGGGCAGATCTCGACGCACAGGGTGCAGCCCTCGATGCACAGCGACTCGTCGATGGTGACGGGTACGTCTGCTCGTTGATTGACCAAGGTCATGAGGTGAGCTCCCAGTTCGTGATGTCGGGTCGGCGGACGAGGCTGCTGCGCATGGTGATTCGGTCACCGCGCATGCGGATGTATTCGAGGTCGACGGGACGTCCGTCGACGAGCCGAGTGAGGCGTTCGAGCAACAGGAGCGCCGCACCCTCGGGCGTCTGGAGGTTCGCGGCGGAATGGGCGTCGGCGTTTACGGATTCGATCGCCAGATCGGCGGAGCCGAGGGGCTGACCGCAGACTTCCTCGATCAGCGCGAACACGTCGTTGGTTTCGAGGTCGTGACCGAGGATTTCGGCTCCGATGTCGGGGACGAGGTAGGTGAGGTCCAGGCTGAGCGGCAGGTCGCCGAGGTACCGCACCCGTTCGATGTAGACGGCGGGTTCGCCCGGCTCCAGCTGCAGGCGGCGGGCGACGGCAGGTGGCGGGCTGATCTCCAGGGCGGCGCGGACGTCGTTGCGGACGTCGCCGTGCCCCTTCAGAGTCTCCTTCAGCCCGAGGAGGGCGTCGAGACCGTGGTCGTACTTGCGCTGCGCCACGTGGGTTCCCACCCGCGGGGCCCGGTCGATGAGCCCCTCCTGCTTGAGCAGTGCCAGTCCGTCGCGTACCGCATTGCGCGACACACCGAACTCGGCGGCCAGCTCCGATTCCGACGGCAATCCGCGCTCGGCGAAGGAGTCCGCGTGGATCTGCTGGCGGAGCAGGTCGGCGAATCTGCGCGCATGGTCCGCGCGGGAACTGCGCGACGCCGTCAGGAGGGGAGTCGGATTCACCACCATGGTTTCCTTCGTCGATAGTGCGTGTGAGCTGGACGAAGACAAACGCTAACGGCAGTCGGCGGGGCCCGGAGTCGCCGCGAACCGCCGCTCGGGGCGCCCCCGCGAATCGGCCGGGTCCGCGCCGGGCCCGAGCCGCCTCACCAGCCAAAACCCGGCAACGACCCGGAAATGCGCCAGGCCGGGCCGGGCCGGGAAGTTTCAATCAGGGTGATTCGAAGTCGCGACGTCCGCCCGGGGAGCACTCGAGTCTAGGTTAGGCTTACCTTCTGTTTTCGTCCCGAAGGAGTCGTTGCCGTGTTCGCACCCACCGCCAGACGTCAGATCGCAGTCGCACTCGCCGTGGCAAGTTCGTCCCTCTTCCTCGCCGCGTGCTCGTCCGGTGACAACGGAGGAACCACGGAAGCGTCCGGTGAAGGGTTTCCGGTCACCATCGAGAACACGTTCGGATCGACCACCCTCGACGGGGCACCCGAACGTATCGTCACGCTCGGATGGAACGCCCAGGACGTCGTCTACGCGCTCGGCGAGACACCGGTCGGCATGCCGAAGTACACGTACGGCGCCGAGGCGAACGGTGTGATGCCCTGGCTGCAGGACCGATTCGATCCGTCCCAGACCACGTTGCTCGACACGGCCACGTCCACCCCCATCGAGGGCGTCGCCTCGCTGGCCCCCGATGTCGTGCTCGCCCCGTACGAAGGGTTCGACCAGGCGACGTACGAGAAGCTGTCGGGAATCGCCCCCACGGTGGCGTACCCGGACAAGGCGTGGCAGACCACGTGGCAGGACCAGACCACGCTGGTCGGACAGGCACTCGGCAAGAGCGCCGAGGCGGAGCAGCTGGTGGCCGGTCTCGACGACACCCTCGCTCAGACCGCCGCCGCGCACCCCGAGTTCGCCGGCAAGACGATCTCGGTGATCAACTTCGACACCGACGCCGCGACGGTCAACGTCTACATGCCCTCCGATCCCCGCGTCCAGGTGCTGACCCAGCTCGGGTTCACCGTGTCTCCCGGTGTGCAGAAGCTGGCCGCTGCCAATGATCCGGACAAGTTCTTCGCCGACATCTCCGTGGAGAACATCTCCGATGTCGACGCCGACGTCGTGGTCGCGTTCGTCCCGGAGAACACGACCGTGGCCGCGAACCCGGCCTACGCGAATCTCGGTGCCATCGGGCGTGGAACCGCGGTCGCGCTGTCGGACACGAAGATCATCTCGGGGCTCAGCCAGACCAGCGTTCTCGCGACCCCGTGGGTTCTGGACAAGCTGACACCTCAGCTGAGCGAGGCCGCCACGAAAGCGGGTGCCTGAACTCCCGCCTGACAGGCGGTGTCGGGCGTAGCGTGATTCGAGACACAAATTTCCGCTGTGCCCGCATCAGGAACGCTCGCCGAAAGCAGGTATGCGATGACGCAGATGTCCGAAAGACACACCGCGAAGGTCATCGGCGTCACCGTCGCCGCCGCGGTCGGTGGATTTCTCTTCGGTTTCGACAGCTCGGTCATCAACGGTGCCGTCGACTCCATTCAGGGCCACTTCGAACTCGGATCGTTCTTCACGGGCTTCGCCGTGGCGATCGCACTGCTCGGATGTGCTGTGGGCGCATGGTTTGCGGGTCGCCTCGCGGACCGCTGGGGCCGCAAGAAAGTGATGCTGCTCGGTTCGGTGCTGTTCGTCGTGTCCTCGCTCGGAGCGGGTCTCGCGTTCAGCGTCCCCGACCTGATGCTGTGGCGCGTCCTCGGCGGTCTCGGCATCGGTATCGCGTCGGTCATTGCGCCCACGTACATCTCGGAGATCGCGCCGGCCCGCTACCGCGGCGCGTTGGCGTCGCTACAGCAGTTGGCCATTACTCTCGGCATCTTCGCCGCGCTGCTGTCGGACGCGGTGCTGCAGAACGCCGCGGGCGGCGCCTCCAACGAGTTGTGGCTGAACCTCGAGGCCTGGCGCTGGATGTTCATCGTCGGTGTGGTCCCCGCGGTCGTGTACGGCATTCTCGCCCTGCTCATTCCCGAGTCACCCCGCTACCTGGTCGGCAAGCACCTCGATCAGGAAGCGGCCGACATCCTCGCGAACATCACCGGTGAAGTCGACCCACACGAGCGTGTCTCCGAGATCCGGCTGACCCTCCGCCACGAATCGACGGCGTCGTTCGACGACATTCGCGGCCCGAAGTTCGGGCTGCAGCCCATCGTCTGGGTCGGCATCTTCATGGCCATCTTCCAGCAGTTCGTGGGTATCAACGCGATCTTCTACTACTCCACCACGCTCTGGAAGTCGGTGGGCTTCACCGAGAACGAGTCGTTCACCACGTCGGTGATCACGTCGATCATCAACGTGGGCATGACGTTCGTCGCCATCCTGTTCGTCGACCGGATCGGCAGGCGCATCCTGCTCATGGTCGGCTCGCTCGGCATGTTCGTGAGCCTGCTCATGGCCGCAATCGCCTTCTCCCAGGCGACGGGCAGCGGCGACGACGTCGTGCTCCCCAGCCCGTGGGGGGCGGTCGCCCTGATCGGCGCCAACCTGTTCGTGATCTTCTTCGCCTCCACCTGGGGCCCGGTCATGTGGGTGATGCTGGGCGAGATGTTCCCCAACAACATGCGCGCCTACGCACTCGGCATCAGCACGGCGGCGAACTGGATCGCGAACTTCACGGTCACGCTGGCATTCCCGCCGCTCACCCGCTCGGTGGGGCTGTGGTTCCTGTACGGGCTGTTCGCGTTCTTCGCGTTGCTGTCGTTCTTCTTCGTCCGGTCGAAGGTCCGGGAGACGAAGGGGATGGAGCTCGAGGAGATGCACACCTGACCCAGGCACATACGGATCCGGCCGAATCACACTGTGATTCGGCCGGATTTCTGTGCAACGGCTCAGCCCTGCTGCTTCTCCGCGCGCTGCGCATCGAGGTCGGCGACGACGCCGTTCTGCTGCTCGGGGCGCAGGTTCCCGAGGCCGGCGAACCATCCGGTGATCTGCCGGGCGACGTCCTGCGCGGTGAGGCCCAGCTCGGCGTGGATCTGCGCGCGCGACGCGTGGTCGAGGAACTGTTGCGGAACACCGAGATCACGACAGGGGACGTCGACCCCCGCCGCCCGCAGCGCGGCGGACACGGTGGAACCGACACCGCCGTGCAGTCCGCTGTCCTCGACGGTGACGACCATCGTGTAGTCCTCGGCGAGCTTCACCAGCGACTCCGGGACCGGCAGGACCCACCGCGGGTCGACGACAGTCGCCGAGATGCCCTGCTGTTCCAGGCGTTCCGCCGCGGCGAGCGCGAGACCGGCGAACGCGCCGACCGACACGACGAGCACGTCGTTCCGCCCGGAGGGGGCACGAAGGATGTCGACGACGCCGTCGAGGCGGCTCACCGCGGGTACGTCGTCGCCGACGGTGCCCTTCGGGAACCGGAGCGCGGTCGGACCGTCGTCGACCGCCAGTGCCTCGTCCAGTTCCTCCCGCAGGGTGGCGGTGTCGCGGGGAGCCGCGACCTTCATTCCGGGGACGATGCCCAGCAGCGACATGTCCCACATGCCGTTGTGGCTGGCGCCGTCGTTGCCGGTGATACCCGCGCGGTCGAGAACGAGGGTGACGGGAAGCTTCAGCAACGCCACGTCCATCAGCAGCTGATCGAACGCGCGGTTGAGGAACGTCGAGTAGACCGCGACCACCGGGTGCAGGCCGCCCAGGGCGAGGCCGGCCGCCGACGTGACGGCGTGCTGCTCGGCGATCCCGACGTCGAACATCCGGTCGGGGTATTTCTCGCCGAACGCGGCGAGACCGGTGGGGCCCGCCATCGCCGCGGTGATCGCCACGATGTCCTGCCGGTGACTCGCCTGATCGATCAGCTCGGCCGAGAACACCGACGTCCAGTCGGCGGACGCCGACCCGGTCGCCTTACCGGTGAGCGGGTCGATCACGCCGGTCGAGTGCATCTGATCGGCGACGTGGTTCTCGGCGGGCGCGTAACCCATGCCCTTGCGGGTGACGGCGTGGACGATGACCGGGCCACCGAACGCCTTCGCGCGGCGCAGCGCGGATTCGAGCGCGGCCTCGTCGTGTCCGTCGACCGGTCCGAGGTACTTGATGCCCAGGTCCGTGAACATCACCTGCGGGGCGACGGCGTCCTTGAGGCCCGCTTTCATGCCGTGGAGGACCGAGTAGGCGGTCCGACCCACCCAGGGAAGTTTCTTCACCATCCGGCGGCCGCTGTCGAGGATGCGTTCGTATCCCGGCTGGAGGCGGAGGGCGGCGAGGTGGTCGGCGAGACCACCGATGGTCGGTGCGTAGGAACGACCGTTGTCGTTGACGACGATGACCACCGAGCGGTCCTTGCCTGCCGCGATGTTGTTCAGGGCCTCCCAGCACATGCCGCCGGTCAGCGCACCGTCACCCACGACGGCGACGACGTGGCGGTCCTGACCGGTCAGTTCGAAGGCCTTCGCGAGGCCGTCCGCGTACGACAGCGACGCCGATGCGTGCGAGGACTCGACCCAGTCGTGATCGCTCTCCGCCCGGCACGGGTACCCGGACAGGCCACCCTGCTTGCGGAGCGAGTCGAAATCGTCCTTGCGACCGGTGAGGATCTTGTGGACGTACGCCTGGTGGCCCGTGTCGAAGATGATCGGGTCGGCGGGCGACTCGAAGATGCGGTGCAACGCGAGGGTCAGTTCGACGACGCCCAGGTTGGGGCCGAGATGACCACCGGTCGCCGCGACCTTCTGCACGAGGAACTCACGAATCTCCGCGGCGAGCTGCTTCATCTCCGCCGAATTCAGCTGACGAAGATCGTCAGGCGTCTGGATACGGGCAAGAACACCCAACGAGATCGCTCCCTCCGTGATGCACGCGGCCTTGCGTGCCTCTGCCGTGGCTTCGTGTCACGTCACAGTGGAACCAGTCTACGGAGCCGCCGGAGTGCGGGACACACGGTAGGGGCCGGTGCGGCCCGGTATCGCGGGCTCGTCCTCGGGCATCCCGGCCACGACCGTGACCGGCTTCACACAATTGTGCCGCCGGACGGGCCCCGCGGAACACCCGACAGCGTCGTGAACAGCCTCTAGGGTCGACTCATGAGCACCGTCGTGGACGCGCTGATCGGGAAAGTCTTCGCCGCGACCCGGGAGAACCGCAGCGGCGAGCTCGCCGACTACATTCCCGAACTCGCCGCCGTCGCCCCCGACTCGTTCGGAATCTGCATCGCCACAGTGGACGGCTACGTGTACGAGGTCGGCGACACCCGCCTGCCCTTCACCATCCAGTCCATCTCGAAACCGTTCACGTACGCCCTGGCGCTGGCCGACCGCGGGTCCGACGCGGTCGCCGAGAAGATCGACGTCGAACCGTCCGGGGAACCGTTCAACGAGATCAGCCTCGACCCGCGGACGGAGCGACCACGCAATCCGATGATCAACGCCGGGGCGATCACCGCCGCGTCGCTGGTGGCCGGCCCGGACCTGGACTCGAGGTTCGAACGGATCCGGGCCGCGTACTCCCGGTACGCCGGACGGGACCTGACGTTCAACCGGTCGGTGTACGAGTCCGAGTCACGGACCGGGCACCGCAACCGGGCGATCGGCCACATGCTGCGCTCGTTCGACATCATCACCGGCGACCCCGACGAGGCGGTCGATCTCTACTTCCGCCAGTGCTCCATCGACGTGACGTGCCGGGACCTGAGCCTGATGGCCGCGACGATGGCGAACAACGGCGTCAACCCCGTCACCCGGGACACTGTTCTCGAACCGGCCCTCGTCGAGCGCGTCCTGAGCGTGATGTCGACGTGCGGCATGTACGACGCCGCAGGCAAGTGGGTGTACGAGGTGGGGTTGCCTGCCAAGAGCGGCGTCGGCGGCGGCATCGTCGCGGTCCTGCCGGGCCAGATCGGCATCGCCGTCTACTCGCCGCGCCTCGACGCGCACGGGAACAGCGTGCGCGGGGTGGAGGCGTGCCGGGCCCTGTCGAACGACCTGGAGCTGCACTTCCTGCACGTCACCCGCGCCGCCCGGTCGGCGATCCGTGCCACGTACTCCGTCGTCGACAGTCCGTCGCGGATGCGGCGCACTCCCGCCGAGCGGGCCGCCCTCGACGACGTCGGCAAGCGCAGCCGGATCTACGAGTTGCACGGGGACCTGCTCTTCGCCGGCGCGGAGTCCGCGGTGCGCGAGATCGGCGGGGTCGAGAACGAGCTCGAGGTCGTGGTGGTCGACGTGCGGCGGGTGGACGACGTCGGCAGCATCGCGCGCCGCATGCTCGAGAGTCTGCGCGACGAACTCACCCGTCGCGGCTGCGCGGTCGCCCTCGTCGATCCCGCGGCCCTGCTCGGCTACACGCATTCGGATCTCACCGGTGCGGGCGGCCGGGTGTTCGCCGACCTCGAAGCCGCATTGCAGTGGTCCGAGGACACCCTCCTCGATCGGCACTGCGCCGCCCTTCGCCAGCCGGCGACCATCGACGTCGCGCACCATCCGGTGCTGGCCGGGCTGCGACCGGAACAGTTGCGGCGACTCACCCGCGACCTCGACATCCGCACGTTCGCTCGCGACGAGCAGATCATCCAGCGAGGCGACCGGGCGTGCGGGCTGTTCCTGATCCTCTCGGGCCGGGTCAGCATGAGGGTCACCGATTCCGGGGGCGCCGTGTACCGGATCATGACCCTGTCGACGGGCATGACCTTCGGCGAGATGACGATGCTGCTGGACCTACGCTTTCTCAATGACGTGTGCGCCGACTCCGAGGTCACCGTCGCCGTTCTCCCCGCGGATCGGTATGCCGACATGGCCGCGACGGAGCCCGGACTCAAACTCGCCCTTCTCGAACGACTGGCTGCCGGCGCCTATGAGCAACTCGACGTGATTCTGCGGTCGCTGCTTCGGCCCTGATCGAGGATCGCCCACGGGAAAATCCGATTGCCCGAACCGGAAAAATCGGACAGGCTGGGGCTCGGAATCGACGACGCTCGAATCGAAAGCAGGGTGCAATGCTCACAGCGACAAAGCTGGCCATCGAGACGACGGGACTCGTCAAGACGTTCGGATCCACCCACGCTGTCGACGGCCTGGATCTGGCCGTCCCCCTCGGCGGCGTGTACGGCGTCCTCGGACCGAACGGCGCGGGCAAGACCACCGCGATCCGGATGCTGGCCACGCTCCTGCCCCTCGACGGTGGAACGGCCACCGTGCTGGGCCACGACGTCGCGAGCGAGCCGGACGCCGTGCGCAGCAAGGTCTCCCTCACCGGACAGTTCGCCTCGCTCGACGAGGATCTGACGGGCAGCGAGAACCTGCTGCTGCTCGGCCGGTTGTACGGGTACTCCCGCGCGGCGGCCCGCACCCGGTCCGAACAGTTGCTGACCGCGTTCGGGCTCGACGAGGCGGGCAACCGGCAGGTGAAGAACTACTCCGGTGGTATGCGCCGCAGGCTCGACATCGCGGCCAGCATCATCGTCACTCCCGAGATGATCTTTCTCGACGAGCCCACCACCGGTCTCGACCCGCGCAGCCGCAATCAGGTGTGGGAGATCGTCCGCGCGCTGGTGGCCGGCGGAACGACGGTGCTGCTGACCACGCAGTACCTCGACGAGGCCGATCAACTCGCCGACCGGGTGGCCGTCATCGACCACGGCAAGGTCATCGCGGAGGGCACCACCGGCGAACTGAAGGCCTCCGTCGGATCCGGGGCCCTGCACGTGCGGGTCACCGACATCGCCACCCGTCCCGCCGCGGCGGCGCTGCTGCGGGACGTGCTCGAGGTGCCGATCGTCGAAGAAGCCGACCCGGCCGCCCTGACCGCCCGTATCGACGACCCGGCCCGGGTCGCGCGGGCGCTGCCCGCACTCGACGACGCCGGAATCGCCGTCAGCACATTCGCGTTGGGGCAACCGAGCCTCGACGAAGTCTTCCTCTCCCTCACCGGCCGACCCACCGAGGAGCATGCGTCATGACCTCCACCACCGACCGGACCACCGACACCGCCACCGCGGTCGCCGACGTCCTGAAGATGCCCGGCCCGAGGCCCGCGAGACCCACCGCGTGGTCCACCTCGCTCTCGTTCGGCTGGCGAGCTCTGCTCAAGATCAAGCACGTCCCCGAGCAACTGTTCGACGTGACGATGTTCCCGATCATGTTCACGTTGATGTTCACGTACCTCTTCGGGGGTGCGCTGGCCGGTTCGACCAGCGCCTACGTCCAGTTCCTGCTGCCGGGCATCCTGGTGCAGACGGTCGTCATGATCACCATGTACACCGGCCTGACGCTCAACAAGGACATCGAGAAGGGGGTGTTCGACCGGTTTCGGTCGCTCCCGATCTGGCGTCCGTCTCCACTCGTGGGCGCGTTGCTCGGTGACGTCGTCCGCTACACGATCGCCTCGATCATCGTCCTGCTCCTGGGGCTCGTCCTGGGGTTCCGCCCGGACGGCGGGCTCGTCGGTGTGGTGGCGTCGATCGGCCTGCTGCTGCTGTTCTCGTTCAGCCTGTCCTGGATCTGGACGATGTTCGCGATGCTCATGCGTACCGAGCAGGCGGTCATGGGGGTGTCGATGTTCATCCTGTTCCCGCTGACATTTGCCAGCAACATCTTCGTCGACCCCGCAACGATGCCGGGCTGGCTACAGGCCTTCGTCGGCGTCAACCCGATCAGCAAGCTGGTGACGTCCATTCGCGGGCTGATGGCCGGGACGGTGGAGATGGCGGATCTCGCCATCGTGTTCGGGTGGTGCGCCGGGTTCGTGGTGATCTTCGGACCCCTGACGATGCGCCTGTACAACCGTAAGTCCTGACGGTGGCGACGGATCACGCCGAGAGATCGGTGACGGTACGCGGATCCGGAATCGTGTCGGCGATTCCGGATCTCGTGCGCGCCACCGTCACCGTGACCGCGACACGTCCCGCGGTGGCCGATGCGTTCGAGGCCGTCGCCCGGTCCACCACGGCGGTCACGGACACCCTGCGCGGGTACGGCGTCTCGGGGCCCGACCTCGCGACCACCGGCCTTTCCGTGCACTCCGAGACCACGTGGACCGAGGGCCGGGGCAGCGAGGTGACCGGCTACACCGCCGCGACGACGCTGCAGATCACCGTCCGCGAGGCCGGGGCGTCCGCGTCGTCGTCGGCGCAGGTGGTGGCCGCCTGCGTCGGCGCGGGTGGCGACGACATCCGGCTCGGCGGACTCGAATTCGACTTCTCCGACCCTGCCGCGCTGACGGCGTCCGCTCGGGACCGGGCCTGGGCCGATGCCCTCGCCAAGGCGGAGCAGTATGCCTCGCTGTCACGTCGTGCACTGGGCGAGGTGCTCGACATCTCGGAAGTCGACACCGGGGACGTGCCGCCGCGGCCGGTCGCGAAGGCGTTCGCGGCGGCCGACTCCCCGATCGCCGTCGAACGCGGCGAGAAGCCGACGCGCGTCGACGTCCGGGTGCGGTGGCGTCTGGTCTAGACCCGCGGGCCCCGCTGCTGGACCGACGCGGCGAACGTGTCGTTGAGCTGAGTCAGCGACGTCACCGCCGCGAGTGCTTGTTCCTGGGACCAGCCTTCGAGCATGCCGCGCAGCCGTTCGGCCCGGCGCTCGGTGGTCTCGCGCAGAATGTCCATCCCGTTCGGCGACACCCGAATGCGGGAGGCACGCTTGTCGTGGGGGTCGGCGGCGCGCGACACGTATCCCGCGTCGACCAGTTCGGAAATCTGCCTGCTCAGCGAGGACTGACTGACGCACAGGTCGGCGGCCAGTTCGTTCTGGCGGCACTCCCCCCGGGCGGCGAGCACGAAGAGCACGCTCGTCAACGCGGGCGGGATCGGGGTCTCGCCGCTCGCGGAGACGACCGCCCGCAACGACCGCCCGAGTGCGAACACCGCATCGACGAGCGCTTGCGCAGTATCTGCCTGTACCGACATCCAGTCCCCGTCCCACACACCCACTACCTGCGGGCCGACTATAACGTTTTGTTGCGTTCGGTAACGATGCGCCGCTGTCAGCGCGTCAGCAACGCGATGCACTCCACGTGGTGGGTGAGAGGGAACGCATCGAACGCGCGCAGCTCGTCGACATGATATCCCTGCGCGAGGTACAGACCGATGTCGCGGGCGAACGACGCCGGGTCGCATCCCACGTGCACGACCCTCTCGGCGCCCGCGGCGGCGACCGCGTCGATCACGTCACGCCCGGCACCCGCACGCGGCGGATCGAGCACCACGACCTGCGGCGGGGAGGCGAGCCCGGAGACGGCGCGCTCTACCCGGTCGGAGTGGAACCGCACCTGCGGGAGGTCGGAGAGCGCGGCCTTCCCGTCCGACACGGCCTGGCGTGAGGACTCGACGGAATCCACGTGTCCGGACGGCCCGGCATCGCCGGCGAGGGCGGCGGCGAACACACCCACTCCCCCGTACAGGTCCCATGCGGTCTCGCCCGCGGACATCCCGGCCCATTCGGCGACCACTGCCGAATACGTTTCCGCGGCCCCGCGATGCGCCTGCCAGAACCCGGTGGCGGCCAGCGCCCATTCCCGGTCGCGCACCCGCTCCACCGGGCGACCCGATCCGACGACCACCCGCTCGGCGCGTGGCGCACCGCTGGCGGCGCGGCGAGCCATGGCACCGCGGCGCCCGGGACTCGTGCGGCCGGTCCGCGACACCTTCGGCGGAGCGATCTCGACCACGTGCCGCTCCCCCGCGCCGTCGAGGACGATCTGCACCTCGCTGCCGGGCTTCCAATCGTGCTCGCTCACACCGTCGTAGGCGGCCGGCTCGATCTGCGGGCACGCCAGGTCCGTGACGATCCCGGAACTGCGGTGCCGGTGATAGCCGGGGCGGCCGTCCGGGTCGACGGCGAGCCGTACCCGCGTGCGCCAGCCGGTGCCGTCTCCGGTGCCGGGCAGTTCCTCGACGTCCACGTCCCGCTGCACACGTGCGAGCCGCGCCAACTGCTCGGCCACGACCTGCGCCTTCATGTCCCGCTGCACGTGCAGGCTCGCGTGCGAGAAGTCGCAACACCCCGCGCCGCCCGGACCCGACACCGGGCACACCGGGGTGACCCGCTCCGGGGACGCGTCGAGGATCTCGATCGCGTCGGCCCGGCAGTAGGACCCGCCGCGATCCTCGGTGACGAGGGCGATCACCCGCTCGCCGGGCAGTCCGTGCCGCACGAAGACCACGCGGCCCTCATGGCGGGCGACGACGAAACCGCCGTGCCCGGGATTTCCCAGCCGCAGTTCGAAGCGGCGGTCCGACCAGTTCTCACTCAACGCTTCTCGCCCGTCACTTGTCGTCGGGTTCGTAGCCGCGGCGTGACGCCCCGGCCGTGTATTCGATGTTCAGTGTCTTCGCCTTCTCGGACGAGTTCAGTTGCCACGGAACGCTGGTGACCATCACACCTGGCTGGAACAGCAGGCGGCTCTTGAGCCGCAGCGCACTCTGGTTGTGCAGGATCTGCTCCCACCAGTGCCCCACCACGTACTCGGGGATGAACACGGTGACGACGTCCCGCGGCGAATCCTTCCGGACGCGCCGCACGTAGTCGAGCACGGGTTTGGTGATTTCGCGGTACGGCGACTCGATCACCTTGAGCGGCACCGCGATGTCGGTCTTCTCCCACTGGCGCACGAGCGCCCGGGTGTCGGGTTCGTCGACGTTCACCGTGATCGCCTCGAGTGTGTCCGGCCGTGTGGCCCGGGCATAGGCGAGCGCCCGCATCGTCGGCATGTGCAGCTTGGAGACGAGG
Source organism: Rhodococcus sp. IEGM 1305 (assembly GCF_030058635.1). Classification (NCBI taxonomy): domain Bacteria; kingdom Bacillati; phylum Actinomycetota; class Actinomycetes; order Mycobacteriales; family Nocardiaceae; genus Rhodococcus; species Rhodococcus sp. IEGM 1305. Next base: position 119,504 of record NZ_JASHKX010000012.1, on the reverse strand, counting down.
ACGATGGAGTGAGTCCGGCTGGGCAGCACCCCGTCCCATTCCTGTTCCTCGAGCTCCCGCGCGACGCTGTCGTAGTGCTTCCGGATCATCTTCATCACGACGAAGATGGCGACCATGGCCACGATCGCGATCCAGGCGCCTGCCGCGAACTTCGTGATGAGCACGATGATCAGGACGGCGCCGGTCATGGCGAGGCCGATGGAGTTGATCACCCGGGAGCGGTGCATCCGCCGGCGCTGAGCCGGGTCGTTCTCGGTCTTCAGGTGCCGGGTCCAGTGCCGGATCATGCCCGTCTGGCTCAGCACGAACGAGACGAACACGCCGACGATGTACAGCTGGATCAGCTTGGTCACCTCGGCGCCGAACAGGACGACGAACGCGATCGCCGCCCCGGACAGGAACAGGATGCCGTTGCTGAACGCCAGGCGGTCGCCGCGGGTGTGCAGCTGCCGGGGCAGGTAGCGGTCCTGCGCGAGGATCGAGCCGAGCACGGGGAACCCGTTGAAGGCCGTGTTGGCGGCGAGCACAAGGATCAGGGCCGTCACGATCGCGATGAAATAGAAGCCGATGGGGAAACCGCCGAACACCGTCTCCGCGATCTGCGCGATCAGAGTCTTCTGGTGATACCCGGCGGGGGCGCCGATCAGCTGTTCGGCCGGGCTGTGCGCGTACACGATCCCGATCTTCTGGGCCAGGATGATGATGCCCATCAGCAGCACGATGGCAATCGACCCCAGCAGCAGCAGCGTGGTTGCCGCGTTGCGGGACTTGGGCTTCTGGAAGGCGGGAACACCGTTGCTGATCGCCTCGACACCGGTCAGTGCCGCACAGCCGGAGGAGAAGGCCCGCGCGATCAGGAACGCGAACGCGATCCCGTACAGGTGGGAGTCCTCGGCTTCGAGTTCGAATCCGGACGATTCGGCGCGCAGGTCGTCGCCGAGGACGAAGATCTGGAAGAACCCCCACAGCAGCATCAGGGCCATGCCGGCGATGAACGCGTATGTCGGGATCGCGAAGGCTGCACCGGATTCACGGATGCCACGCAGGTTGATGGCAGTCAGCAGCACGATGGCCGCGACCGCGAACAGCACCTTGTGCTGGGCCACGAACGGCACCGCCGAACCGATGTTGGACGCGGCCGACGAGATGGAGACCGCGACCGTGAGGACGTAGTCCACCAGTAGGGCGCTGCCCACGGTCAGACCCGCGTTGGGACCGAGATTGACGGTCGCGACCTCGTAGTCGCCGCCGCCCGACGGGTAGGCGTGCACGTTCTGCCGGTAACTGGCGACCACCACCGCCATCACCGCGGCGACGGCAAGTCCGATCCAGGGGGTGTAGGCGTAGGCGGAGATGCCCGCCACCGATAGTACGAGGAAGATTTCCTCGGGGGCGTAGGCCACCGACGACATCGCATCGGAGGCGAAGACCGGGAGGGCGATCCTCTTGGGAAGCAGCGTGTGCCCGAGCTTGTCGCTCCGGAAGGGTCTGCCTAGCAGTAGCCGCTTTGTGGCGGTCGAGAGCTTTGACACTGCCAAAGCGTAAGCCGTCCGCAGAAAACCTGGACCCTCACCCACCAATGTGTCCGGATTGCGATCTCTGTCTCGGTTGCTCTTCCGCCTGGGCACTGTACGGTTCGATTCGGTACGCACGTACTCGAGACGTGACGTAAGAGCCCATGAACGGAGTACAAGGTGTATGTGGTCATCATGGGATGCGGCCGGGTCGGCTCATCCCTCGCTGGCTCGCTGACCCGGATCGGCCATGAGGTCGCGGTCATCGATCGCGACCCTGCCGCATTCCTACGTCTCGAACCCGACTTCCCCGGACGCACCGTCGTCGGCATGGGATTCGACCGTGACGTGCTGGTCAAGTCCGGTATCGAGCGCGCAGAGGCGTTCGCCGCGGTGTCGTCCGGAGACAACTCCAACATCATTTCCGCGCGCGTGGCCCGGGAGACGTTCGGCGTGGAGCGCGTCGTCGCCCGGATCTACGACGCCAAGCGTGCCGCCGTGTACGAGCGGCTCGGGATCCCCACTGTCGCCACCGTCCCGTGGTCCACGGACCGCTTCCTGCACACTCTCACCCGCGACAGCCAGACCGCCAAGTGGCGCGATCCGTCCGGAACCGTCGCGGTCACCGAGTTGTCCCTGCACGAGGATTGGATCGGCAGGCCGGTCGCCGAACTCGAGGCGGCGACGAATTCGCGTGTCGCGTTCATCATCCGCTTCGGCACCGGCGTCCTTCCCGACCGCAAGACGGTCTTCCAGGCCGACGACCAGGTGTACATCGCGGCCGTGTCGGGAACGGTGGCCGAGGCCGTCGCGCTCGCGGGCAATCCCCCGCCTTCGGACAACTGAGACGGCAGTGAGAATGTTCACGATCGACCACCCGAACGGAAGCAATCGATGAGAGTCGCAATCGCAGGAGCCGGCGCAGTCGGACGCTCGATCGCGCGCGAACTGGTCCGCAGCGAACACGACGTCATGCTGATCGAACGCAAGCTCGAGCACGTCGAGCAGGAGTCGGTGCCCGAGGCGACCTGGGTCCACGCCGACGCGTGCGAGCTGAGCAGCCTCGAGGCCGCATCCCTCGAAACCTACGAGGTGGTGATCGCGGCCACCGGTGACGACAAGGCCAACCTGGTCCTCAGCCTCCTCGCGAAGACCGAGTTCGGGGTCAGTCGTGTGGTCGCCCGCGTCAACGATCCCCGCAACGAGTGGTTGTTCGACGAGTCCTGGGGAGTCGACGTCGCCGTCTCCACCCCCCGGATGCTCGCCTCGCTGGTGGAGGAGGCGGTGTCGGTCGGCGATCTCGTGCGGCTGATGACATTTCGCCAGGGGCAGGCCAACCTCGTCGAGGTCACGCTGCCCGACAACACCCCGCTCGCCGGGAAGCCCGTCCGCAAGCTGCAATTGCCCCGCGATGCCGCGCTGGTCACCATTCTCCGCGGCGGACGGGTCATCGTGCCGCAGCAGGACGATCCGCTCGAGGGCGGTGACGAACTGCTGTTCGTCGCGTCCGTGGACGTCGAGGACGACCTGCGAGCGGCCGTCGGGCTCTCCTGACCCGGCGGGGACCGATCGACACCCGGGAGGATCCGATGGGTACCACCGCAACACCCGAGAGCATCGTCGTCACCGACAGCCCGCAGCAGAGCCGGTACGAGATCCACGCCGACGATGAACTCGCGGGAATCGAGCAGTACGAAGTCGACGGGGACGTACACGTTTTCGTTCACACCGAGATCTATCCGCAGTACGAGGGACTCGGACTCGCCCGGACGCTCGTGGGTGCGGCCCTGGACGATCTCCGCCGCCGTGGGCTGCGGGTGCGCCCGGTGTGCCCGTACGTCGTGAGGTTCGTGTCGAAGCATCCTGAGTACCAGGACCTCGTGGCCTGATCGGGTCGGCGACTTCGTCTCCGGCACAACCGGTCAGGGCCGACGCGGTCCTCGGCGTGGGGCTGCGCTCAGGTGCGGCCGGGCTCGTCGCGGGGGCCGCCCGCTTCCGTGTCGTCCGTCGGTTCGCCGGCGTCGTCCGACGGTGCCGGTTCGACGATCCGGTCTGCCCGGCGCACAGCCCAGATCGTCACCAGGAGAGCCAATCCCGCCAACGGCCAGCCCATCGCGATGCGCGCGAACGCGAGCCAGCCCGTCTGGTCCGAATCGTAGAGTTGCGACTGCACGAGGTACCGGGCCGCGAACACCAGCGCCCAGGCTGCGGTGGCCACGTCATAGGCACGTACCGCACCGCGATGGCGCCGCCAGAGGTTGCCGTGGCCGTTGAGGAATCCCCAGATCAGGCCGACGATCGGCCAGCGCACCAGAATCGAGATCAGGAACACCGCCCCGTAGGCGAGGCTCGTGTAGATCCCGAAGAGAAAGTATCCCTTGGCATCGCCCGTGCGGTACGCGATGAACGCGGAGATGCCGACGCCGACGAACCCGGACACCGCGGGCTGGATGGGGCTGCGGCGGACGAGGCGCCAGACGAGAATGGCGACGGCGACGCCGAGGGCCGCCCAGATAGCCGGACCCAGGCCCCACACACCGTTGACCGGAACGAAAACCAGGATGGGCAGGGTCGAATAGACCAGCCCGCTGAGCCCACCGAGCTGTTCGAGTATGGATTGTTGCTTCGTTTCGGTCACTCAACGAGAGTGCCACACGAGAGGGCCGCTACGATTCGCCGCGCAACTCGTAATACGGGTTGAAGATCACCTTCTGGCCGTCGCGTTCGCCGACACGTCCGCGAACCAGCAGGGTCTTGCCCGGCTCGATGCCCGGAATCCTCCGCCGGCCGATCCACACCAGCTTGATCTGTTCCGTGCCGTCGAAGAACTCGGCTTCGATGCTGGCGTTCCCGGACTTCGGACAGGCTTCGACACTACGGAGCCGCCCCAGCATGGTGACCTCTTCGCCGCGGCTGCAGTCGCAGGCACGTTGTGCGCCGGACGCCTGAGACGTCTCGGCCATTTCCTCGGCGTCCAGCTGCTCGAGGTCCTCGGTGAGCCTGCGAGTCAGCCGACGAAAATATCCTGCCGTGGCGGGTGCCATTGCGCGCTCCTGGAGCATGTGCGACGCGAGATCTTCGCGCCGCTCGTAGGGCTGTGTATTCGCCACTGTAGACCCATTGGTTCCCGGCAACCACACCACCGGAAGAGCGCTGTGACAGACGAGGCAGGATCATCACATGCCCTCTGATAGTCGGCCTTGCGTGGCCGTTGTGCTCCCGGGTACGGGATCCGACGCGGACTTCGTGGCCCGCGCCTTCACCGAGCCTCTGACCTGCCGTGGAGTGCGCACGGCCGCAGTCGAACCCGATCCCCGGCGAGTCGTCGGAAGCTACGTCGACGCGCTCGACGCCGCGGCCGCGCAGCACGGACGCATCCTCGTCGGAGGGGTGTCCATCGGGGCCGCCGTGGCGCTGCAGTGGGCAGGATCACACCCGGATCGCGTCGCCGGCGTCCTCGCGGCGCTGCCCGCGTGGACCGGGACCGCCGCGGACGCTCCCGCCGCCGCCAGCGCCCGGTACACCGCGGCCCGGCTGCGGGCCGACGGCCTCGAACAGGTCACCGCCGAGATGATCGCGTCCAGCCCGCCGTGGCTGGGCCGGGAACTGGCGAAATCGTGGCGATCGCAGTGGCCGCACCTTCCCGCCGCACTGGACGAGGCGTCCGAGTACCACGCCCCCGGCGCGGGCGACCTCGAGCGCATCACGGTACCGGTGGGGATCGCCGCCGCCACCGACGACGCCGTGCATCCCCTCGAGGTCGCCCGGGAGTGGTCCGAACGACTACCGCACGCGGGCCTCGTCACGGTGACGCTGGACGAGATCGGCGCCGACCCGGCGATTCTCGGCTACGCCAGCCTCGATGCGCTCGATTCGGTCCTGCACACGATCTGAGCGCCACATCTCCGGGACCGGGATTCAGCGACCGAGTTGCTGCATCGCCGAACCCGATTCGCCGCGACGCTGCTGCGGCTGCGCCGGGGCCTCCGCGGGGGGCGCCTGCGGCTCGCCCTGCGGACCCGCCGGAGCCGGCTGCTGCGGCGCGGGCTGCTGCGGAGCAGCACCCTGCTGCTGCGCCAGCTGCTGCTGGTGAGCGGCAGCCAGCTGCTGCGCGAGGGCCTCGGGCAGGACCACCGGCAGCGGTGTCCGCACCGGGTTCGGTTCGTTGCCCCGCTTCACGACCGTGTCGCGCAGGATCGCCCTGGCGGTCGCGACGAGCTCCGAGTCGGCCGTGTTGCCACCGCTCGGTCCCGCGACCACGCAGCGCACCATCCACCGGTAGCCGTCGACGCCGATGAAGCGCAGGTCGGCGTTCGGGGTGACGGCGAAGACCTCGCGTCCCCACGGTCCGCTCTCGACGCTCACCGTCGCGTTGTCGTTGCGCAGCGATTCGGCGAGGTCGCCCGCGACTTCCCGCCACTGGCCCGGCGACTTCGGGGCGGCATACGCCGCCACGGTGATGCGCCCCTGCTGGGTGACGAGATGCACTGCCTGCGGCGAACCGTCGGGCGCCATCTCGACCTGCAACTGGGCGCCCTGCGGCATCGGGACGAGGACCGAACCGAGGTCGAGGCGGGTTCCCACCTCACCGACGGTGAGGTCGGCGCCCGACTCGAGGTCGTCGGCGTCGTACGGACCGCCGTCCACCTCGGTCACGGCGTCGTAGTCGTCCTCGTAGTCCGCCTCCTCGTAATCCGCGTCGGCGTCGCCGGCCTCGGCGTCCTCGAAGAAACCGGGCCGGTCGTCCTCGGCTTCCTTGTTCTTACGACGTCCGAACATGATCAGGCTCCTTCACTGGCATTGCCGACGAGGCTCGCGTGGCCTCCGCTCGACCCATGTCCGTCACTGCCGCGGGTGGTGCCGTCGAGCGACGGGACCTCGACGAACGACACCAGTTCGACCCGCTGGACGAGCAGTTGGGCGATCCGGTCGCCCCGGCGGATCTCGATCGGGGTCTCGAGGTCGTGATTGATCAGGCACACCTTGATCTCGCCGCGGTACCCGGCATCGATGGTGCCGGGGGTGTTGACCACCGACAGACCCGACTTCGCGGCCAGCCCGGATCGGGGGTGGATCAGCCCGACCGTGCCCAGGGGCAGCGCGATCGCGATGCCGGTTCCGACGAGGACACGGCGCCCCGGCTCGATGGTCACGTCGACGGTGCTGCACAGGTCGACACCGGCGTCGCCGTCGTGCGCACGCTGCGGTACCGGAATGTCGGGGTCCAGCCGCTGAAGGGCGACGGGCGGAAGGGCGGGGGTCGCGGCGGGAGAAAGGCCGGGAGATAGGTCGCTCACGTGCACCGAGCCTACTCTCAGACACCGACTATCCTGGTCGGGTGTCACAAACGTCCCGGCCCGAAGTCGCGCCCACCGATAACACCTCGCCCGTGCTGTACTCCGAGCGCCTGTGGGTGCCCGTCTGGTGGTGGGCAGTGGGCTTGTTCGTCGCCGGTCTGCTCGCCGCGGAGGTGCACATGGGTGCGCCGGGCCTGCGCGCGTGGCTGCCGTACGTCCTTCTACTGCCCCTGCCCGTGTGGGGACTCGTCTGGCTCAGCCGTCTCCGCGTCGAGGTCGTCGAGGAACCGGACGGTGTCCACCTGCGGGTCGGACAGGCGCACCTGCCGCTGGATGTCATCTCGCGGGTCGCCGAGGTACCCGGTTCGGCGAAGAGTGCGGCGCTCGGTCGTCAGCTCGACCCCGCCGCCTTCGTGCAACACCGGGTGTGGGTCAAGCCGATGGCACTGATCGTGCTCGACGACCCCGAGGACCCGACCCCCTACTGGTTGATCAGCACACGACGGCCGGCCGAATTGCTGGCCGCCGTCAACCGTGCCCGCCCGCATACGGACGGAGACTGATCGGACGGTGGGCCTCCCACCGTCCGCCTCTCGTACTCGCCGCCGCTCAGGCTGCGCAGTCCCTGCACACCAGTACTCCGCCCGCGTCGCTGGCGAGTCGGCTGCGGTGGTGCACCAGGAAACAGCTCGAACACGTGAACTCGTCGGCCTGCTTCGGCACGACCCGCACCGAGAGCTCTTCACCGGACAGATCCGCGCCGGGCAGTTCGAACGATTCCGCGGTGTCGGACTCGTCCACGTCGACAACAGCCGACTGAGCCTCGTTGCGTCGCGCCTTCAGTTCCTCCAGCGAATCCTCCGAAACCTCGTCGGACTCTGTTCGCCGCGGTGCGTCGTAGTCAGTTGCCATGTCGCCTTCCCCTCATCCTCTTCGGTGTATCCCGGCCCGTGCGGTACGTCGAACCGATTGCTGGTCGACCGCCCACACGAAAACCGCCTCGGCGCAGATCACACCCTGCGGCTGCACAACGCTGCAGCGGATGGGTTCGTGCCCGGAACCAGGCTCCGGAAACATGATCTACGCCTCATTTGTCATCTTCTGCCGACCCTCGTCCTGCACGCTTTGAACGACTGGGGCCGCCAGACAGTAGCCGAAGGAAGTACAAAAGTCGTAACCGAATCGACCGATCGCGCAAATTGTCTGCTAATCGTCACCAACACCACAGCAAGCTGTGACATTCCACAACGGGGACGGGTTCGGGGTTATGACGTGCCCGGGATCTAAGGTAGGTGCCGAACCTGCGCCACGACGTGTGGCCGGGCCCTGTATCGGTGCGCTGTACGGGTGCAACGTACGAAGCGCAGTTCGTAGGAGAGGTCGAGGCACACTGTGGTTTCACTGATCACCGAAGGCAGCCCGCTCGACGACAAGGGTCGTCCGTTCCGGCGGCGGCGGGCGCTGCCGATCCTCGTGGTGTTCGCGGTCCTCGCCCTGCTCGGGGCCGTCGTGTGGGCCGGCGTCCTCGGCGACGACGAGGATCTGGCCACCACGGTCGACTGCAACCCTCCGCAGCCGGCCGCGCAACCCGTCGACCCCGCCGCCCCGCCGCAGCAGGCGCTGGGCGAAAAGGTCGACGGTTCGACCCTGCGGGACGTGGAGCCTGCCGCGCTGTCCGCCACGAAGGTGCGTGTGTTCAACGCCAACGGCGAGCACGGCCAGGCGGCGCAGGTGGCCGCACAGCTCAGTGACTACGGGTTCGCGAGCGCACCCGACGTCCAGGCGGGCAACGACCCGGTCTACGTCGACCAGAACATGCAGTGCCAGGGTCAGCTGCGGTTCGGTCCCAACGGTGCCGCGGCCGCCAGCGCGCTCTGGCTGGTGGCCCCGTGCGCCGAACTCATCCAGGACACCCGCACCGACGACACGGTCGACCTCGCGCTCGGCACCTACTTCCGCAAGATCTCGCCGAACACGGACGCCGAAGAGGTCCTGCGGTCCCTGAAGGATCCGCCGCCCGGAAGCCAGCCCGCCCCCCTCGACATCGACCTGCTGAAGGCGGCGCGCACCGCCCGCTGCTGACCGGCGGTCACCGTTCCGGGATCGGGGCGTCCACCCCGATCTCGGCGAACAGCGCGTCCAGCGCGTCGGCGATGCCGGGGGCCGCGGCCACCACCACGTCGCCGTCCGCACTCGACGTCTGCGGGGAAGGGATTCGCACGCGGGCCCCCGCCTCGGTCGCGATCAGCGACCCCGCGGCCCAGTCCCACGGGCTCAGCCCGTGTTCGAAATGCGCGTCGACACGGCCGGCCGCGACCATGCACAGATCGAGGGCCGCCGAGCCGATCCGGCGGATGTCCCGCACCCTCGGCAGGATGTCCGCGATGAGGGCGCCCTGCGCCTTGCGCCGCGCTGCGCCGTACCCGAATCCGGTGGCGAGCAACGCCATCGACACGTCGGTGACCGGGTTGCACCGGAGGTCGCTCACCCGCCCGTCCGCGTCGGTGAGGGTGGCCCCGCCGCCGCGTGCCGCCGCGTAGGTCGATCGGGCCGCCACGTCGACCACGGCCCCGGCGACGGACACCCCGTCGATCTGGGCCGCCACGGAGACCGCGTACGCGGGGACGCCGTACAGAAAGTTCACGGTGCCGTCGATCGGATCCACGATCCACCGCACCTCGGCGACGGAATCCTCCTCTCCCCCACCTTCTTCGCCGAGGATCGCGTCGTCGGGGCGAAGCTCCGCGAGCCGGTCGCGAATGACCTGCTCGCTCTCGGTGTCGACCACCGTGACCGGGTCGGTCGGGGTGCTCTTCGAGGCGACGGAATCACCGGATCCCGCTCGCTTCCCGACGATTCCGAAGACCTCGGGCCGTCGCGCCCGCACGTGGGCGGCGGCTTCCTCGGCCACCGCCACGGCGACCTCGAGCAGTCGCCTGGGGTCGGTGCCGACATGGCCTGGCGCGGACTCTGAACTCTGGGGTGCATGCACCCACCCATCGGAACACACTTTCGCTGCCTCACACCACCGCTGACGGTTCGCACGGCTGGTGTCATCGCCCACCGAACACGCGTCGACACACTAGTGTGACGAGCAGCAGAAGAGCGCCGGAGAACACGTCGTCGTCGACACGAAGGAGCACACGCCATGACCAAAACGGGGTTCGGTGTCGACGTCGGAGGCAGTGGCGTCAAGGGTGGCGTCGTGGATCTCGAGACGGGCCAGCTGGTCGGGGACCGCATCAAACTCCTCACTCCCCAGCCGTCCACTCCGGAGGCGGTCGCGGAGACCGTCGCCGAGATCATCCGCCAGGCAGAATGGGACGGACCGGTCGGTATCACCCTGCCGAGCGTCGTCACCGGCGGTGTGGCGCGATCCGCCGCCAACATCGACAAGAAGTGGATCGGGACGGACGCCCGCGCGCTGTTCTCCGAGGCACTCGGCGGCCGGCTCGTTACCGTCCTCAACGACGCGGATGCGGCGGGGATAGGGGAGGACGCGCTCGGCGCAGGCAAGGACGCGAAGGGGGTCGTCATCCTCCTCACGTTCGGCACCGGCATCGGCTCGGCGATCCTCCACGACGGCGTCCTGCTTCCCAACACCGAGTTCGGGCACATGGAGGTGGACGGCAAGGAAGCCGAGCACCGGGCGGCGTCCTCGGTCAAGGAGAAGAAGGACCTGTCGTACAAGGAATGGGCCGGCGAAGTGAGCCGCGTCCTCACCCGGTTCGAGAACCTCCTGTGGCCGGATCTGTTCATCGCCGGCGGCGGAATCAGCCGGAAGAACGAGAAGTGGATCCCGCATCTGACCAACAGGACACCCGTCGTACCTGCTGCGCTGCTGAATACGGCGGGCATCGTCGGTGCTGCGCTCGCAGTGGAAACGGGCATCGCTCCGTAACTAATTCGGATGGGTCGTTACAATGGAAGAGCCCGGCTGCGCGCCGGCGAAACCAGTAGACCTCTCCGCCGGATGACCACTCTGGCGTGACGCCGCACGACACCGTCACGAAAGGGCGTACGTGGCAGCCACCGATACACGTCAGACTGCTGATTCGACTTCGGAGTCAGGACCGGAAGCACCAGTCGGAGCGGCAGCCACCGGCACCGCTCCGGCAGCCGAGGAAGCTCCCGCGAAGAAGCCGGCGGCCAAGAAGGCTCCCGCCAAGAAGGCAGCAGCGAAGAAGGCCCCCGCCAAGAAGGCGGCGGCCAAGAAGGCGGGCGGCAAGAAGGCCACGGCCGGTAAGGGTGCGGACGGCGAAGACCTCGACGAAGACTCCGCCGAGATGGAGGACATCGACATCACCGAGGGCGATCTCGCCGAGGTCGAGTCCGATGTCGTCGAGGTCGTCGCAGTAGGCGAGGACGAGGAGACCGAGGAGCCGTCCGAGAAGGACAAGGCCTCCGGCGACTTCGTGTGGGACGAGGAGGAGTCCGAAGCGCTCCGCCAGGCCCGCAAGGACGCCGAACTGACCGCGTCCGCCGACTCGGTCCGTGCCTACCTCAAGCAGATCGGCAAGGTCGCCCTCCTCAACGCCGAAGAGGAGGTCGAGCTCGCCAAGCGGATCGAGGCCGGGCTCTACGCGACCCAGATCATGCAGGAACTGTCCGATTCCGGCGAGAAGCTCCCCGCCGCCCAGCGCCGGGACATGAGCTGGATCTGCCGCGACGGAAACCGCGCCAAGAACCACCTCCTCGAGGCGAACCTCCGCCTCGTCGTGTCGCTCGCCAAGCGCTACACCGGCCGCGGCATGGCCTTCCTCGACCTGATCCAGGAAGGCAACCTGGGCCTCATCCGTGCCGTCGAGAAGTTCGACTACACCAAGGGCTACAAGTTCTCGACCTACGCCACGTGGTGGATCCGTCAGGCCATCACCCGCGCGATGGCCGACCAGGCCCGCACCATCCGCATCCCGGTGCACATGGTCGAGGTCATCAACAAGCTCGGCCGCATCCAGCGTGAACTCCTGCAGGACCTGGGCCGTGAGCCCACTCCCGAAGAGCTCGCCAAGGAAATGGACATCACGCCCGAGAAGGTGCTGGAAATCCAGCAGTACGCTCGTGAGCCCATCTCCCTCGACCAGACGATCGGCGACGAGGGCGACAGCCAGCTCGGCGACTTCATCGAGGACTCCGAGGCCGTCGTCGCCGTCGACGCCGTGTCGTTCACCCTTCTGCAGGATCAGCTGCAGTCGGTGCTCGAGACGCTCTCCGAGCGTGAAGCGGGCGTCGTGCGCCTGCGCTTCGGCCTGACCGACGGTCAGCCCCGCACCCTCGACGAGATCGGGCAGGTCTACGGGGTCACGCGTGAGCGCATCCGTCAGATCGAGTCCAAGACCATGTCGAAGCTGCGCCACCCGTCCCGGTCGCAGGTGCTGCGCGACTACCTGGACTGACGAACACACCTCGATGCCCCCGGACTCCGAGCGAGTCCGGGGGCATCGTCGTCTGTGTCTCGCTACGCGCTGGTGCGGACCCGGATCCAGGCCCCTGCCACCGGTTCGACCACCCGTGCCGCCACCGGGCCGATGACGGCCATCAGGAGCACGTACGCGGTGGCGAGTGCCACGAGTTCGCTCTCCACCGCTCCGGCCGACAATGCCAGGCCTGCGATGACGATGGAGAACTCGCCGCGCGCGATCAGCGCGACCCCCGCCCGGGCCCGGCCCAGCCGCCCGACGCCCTGCTGTTTCGCCGCCCAGGCGCCGGTGACCATCTTCGTCAGCGCGGTGACCACGGCGAGCAGGACGGCCCAGCCGAGAACCGGTGGAATCGCCCGGGGGTCGGTGTTGAGTCCGAACACCACGAAGAACATCGCGGCGAACAGATCGCGGAGCGGTTCGAGGACGCGGCTCGCGTTGTGGGCGGTCGTACCGGAGATCGCGATCCCCAGCAGGAACGCCCCCACGGCGGCCGACACCTGCATCGCCGAACTGATCCCCGCGACGAGGAGCGCGGCGCCGAGCAGTTTCAGGAGCAGCGTCTCGCTGTCCGGGCTGTCCAGCAGGGCGGACACGTAGCGGCCGTACCGCAGTGCGATCACGAGGACGACCGAGATGACGACGAGGGAGATGCCCACCGCCTCGAGTCCACCGGCGAAACTGACGCCGGCGAGCAGCGCCGTCAGAATGGGCAGATACACGGCCATCGCGAGGTCCTCGAACACGAGAATCGAGAGCACGACCGGCGTTTCACGGTTACCGAGCCGACCCAGGTCGCTCAGCACCTTCGCGATGATGCCCGACGACGAGATGTAGGTGACGCCGGCCATCACAACCGCGCCGGTGGGTCCCCACCCCAGCATCAGTGCGACGACCGCTCCGGGCGCGGCATTGAGAACGGCGTCCACGACCCCGGCCATCCACGACCGTCGCAGCCCGGTGACGAGTTCCGACGCGGTGTATTCCAGCCCCAGCAGCAGCAGGAGGAGGACCACCCCGATCTCGGCCGCCAAGTGACTGAACTCGCTGATGTCGCCGAGGTTGACGAATCCGCCGCTGCCGAAGCAGAGTCCGCCGAGGAGATAGAACGGGATCGGCGACATGCCGAACTGAGCTGCCAGGCGGCCCAGCAATCCGAGCGCGAAGAACACCGCGCCCAGTTCGATGAGCGCGAGCGTGGTGGTGTTCACGGGAATGTCAGCCGTTGGCCAGGAGCTTGGCCGACGCGTCCAGTCCGTCTGTGGTTCCGACGGCGACCAGGAGGTCGCCCGAGGTGAGCAGGAAGTCGGGCTTCGGTGACGGGTAGACCTGACCGGCCCGCATGACCGCGACGATCGAGACCCCGGTGCGTGTGCGCATCGCCGTGTCGCCGAGCGGGCGGCCGTCGAACCGGGAGTCCTCCTTGATGTACAGCTGCTTGGTGCGGATTCCGGGCAGGTCCCGGTGCTCCTCCTCCAGCTGCGCCACCAGTTGCGGCGCCCCCAGCAGGTTGCTGAGGACTGCCGCCTCCTCGGTGGTGAGCGGCACCGACGCAGCGCACGCATCGGGATCGTCGGCCTTCGAGACGATCAGATCGGTGCGACCGTCGCGATGGGTGATGACACCGATGCGGCGACCGGCGGCGAGTTCGAAGTCCTTACGCACCCCGATACCCGGTAGTGGCGTCACTTCAACGTTCATGCCTCCACGGTAGACCGATCGGTGTGACCAACCGCGCAAGGCTCGCGTCAGTGCCGGGCTGGGAACGTTCCGTCGGCGTCGGGGCGGTAATCCTCGACCGCGGTAACCGCCGTGACGGGCAGCGTCCCGTACAGGTGTGGGAACAGCATCGACGCCGGATCGGCCGGCACGCCCGGCTCCCACTTCACCGGCGCACCGAGCGCGGCGGGGTCGAGCCTCAGCAGGACGAGGTCCGTACGCCCGGCGAACAACCTGTTGGCGGGTAGATGCACCTGGGCCGGTGTCGAGAGGTGCACGAAACCGTCCGCGGCGAACGTCGCGGGCACTCGACTGCCTTCACGTTCCGCGGTGCGCCATTCCTCGCGGCTGCAGATGTGGACCAGCTGGTCTTCGGATTTCACACGGTGAGACTAGCGTCACGCCTGAAAACGAATCAGCTGTCAGCGAACTCGGACCGCGCGGTCTGTTCACATCTGCGCTCGTCACGTCCCTGACGGCGCGTTTCCGGCCGGTTTCGTGTGTGATGCAACACTGAGAAACGCCGACGGGAACAACGCGTAAACCCCAAACGTCTGACAGAGTAGATCCACCGCGCCACCCCCGACGCGGCGGACCAAGGCCCCAGGCACTCGGCATCAGTCGAAGCCAGTACGGAGGAGTCATGCCCGGAACACTGACCAGCCCCCCGTTGACCGCAGCCGACCGGTGCGACCGGTGCGGTGCGGGAGCCCGCGTTCGCGCGGTTCTTCCGACCGGAGGAGAGTTGCTCTTCTGCGGTCACCACGCCAACGAGCACGCAGACCGCCTTCGCGAGATGAACGCCACGATCGTGTCCGAAGCCGAAGCTGCAATCTGATACGTCAGCCCGGGTGACCCGTCCCAGGCTCACCTCTTCAGCACAGAGACCGGCGAGTGCGATGCACTCGCCGGTCTCTTCACGTTCGCGTCACCGGGTGACGGCGGTCACCACTGCCGCAGGGTGGAGATCCGCTCGGTGAGCTGCTCGACGGTGGCGATCGCCGTGGGCGGTCCCCCGCAGACGCGGCGCAGTTCGCCGTGGATGGTCCCGTGCGGCTTGCCCGTCCTGTGGTGGTGCATCGCGACGAGACTGTTCAGTTCCCGGCGCAGCTGCGCGAGCTGTCCGGCGGCAGCCACCCGGTCCGCGACCTGGGGCACGGGCGTGTGCACGGGCGCGGGGGCGGGCTCGGCCTTGTCCAGCTGCTCCGACTGACGCTGACGCAGCAGCGCGCGCATCTGATCGGCGTCGAGCAGTCCGGGCAGACCCAGGTAGT
The DNA here is from genome assembly GCF_030058635.1 of Rhodococcus sp. IEGM 1305. Classification (NCBI taxonomy): domain Bacteria; kingdom Bacillati; phylum Actinomycetota; class Actinomycetes; order Mycobacteriales; family Nocardiaceae; genus Rhodococcus; species Rhodococcus sp. IEGM 1305. Next base: position 104,280 of record NZ_JASHKX010000012.1, on the reverse strand, counting down.
CGGCCTCCTCGTCCGAACCCGAGAACGTGGCCGTCCCGAAGGAAGACCCGTCGTAGATCACCTGATCGAGCTCGGCGTCCGCGCCGAGCGAGGTGAACGCCTTCTCCTCCTCGCCGAGCTCGTCCTTTTGCTTGTTCGCGTCGGCGAGAAGATCGTCGTCGAAGCCGTCCTTCTCGCGGTGCGGCTTGCCGAGCACGTGGTCTCGCTGCGCCTCGAGCTGGCTGGCCAGGTCGAGCAGCACCGGAACCGACGGGAGGAACACGCTCGCGGTCTCGCCCTTGCGGCGGGACCGCACGAAACGCCCGATCGCCTGCGCGAAATAGAGCGGGGTGGACGCACTGGTGGCGTACACACCGACGGCCAGGCGGGGAACGTCGACGCCTTCCGACACCATGCGGACGGCGACCATCCACTTCTGGGTGCTCGCCCCGAACTCGGCGATCCGCTTGGACGCCGTTGGGTCGTCGGAGAGCACCACGACCGGGTCTTCCCCGGTGACCGCCTTCAGGGTCTGCGCGTACGCGCGGGCCACGGTCTGGTCGGTGGCGATGACCAGACCTCCGGCGTCGGGCATGCCGCCCGTGCGCAGCTGGCCGAGCCGGGTGTCCGCGGCGTGCAGGACCGCGGGAATCCAGTCGCCCGACGGATCCAGGGCCGTTCGCCACGCCCGGGCCGTCTGTTCCGCGCTGAGCGGCTCACCGAGTCGCGCGGAGAACTCCTCGCCCGCGTTGTTCCTCCAGCGTGCCTCGCCGGAGTACGCGAGAAACACGACGGGCCGGACGACGCCGTCGGCGAGGGCGTCCGAGTACCCGTAGGAGTGATCCGCCTTCGAGCGCATCAGACCCTCGCGATCGGGCTCGTACGTCACGAACGGGATCGCACTGTCGTCGCTGCGGAACGGCGTACCGGTCAGGGCGAGGCGGCGGGTGGCGTCACCGAACGCCTCCCGAATGGCGTCACCCCAGCTCTTCGCGTCACCACCGTGGTGGATCTCGTCGAGGATGACCAGCGTGCGGCGGCTCTCGGTACGGACCCGGTGCTTGAACGGGTGCGAGGCGACCTGCGCGTACGTCACCACGACACCCTGGTAGTCGCTGGACGTCTGCCCGGTCGAGTTCGAGAAGTACGAGTCCAGCGCGATGCCGTTGCGCGCGGCGGACTCGGCCCACTGGTGCTTGAGGTGCTCGGTCGGCGCGACCACGGTCACCTGATCGACGGTGCGGTCGCGCAGCAACTCCGACGCGACCCGCAGCGCGAACGTGGTCTTACCGGCGCCCGGCGTCGCGACCGCGAGGAAGTCCTGCGGTCCGGTGGACAGATACTTCGTCAGCGCACGACGCTGCCAGGCGCGCAGGGATCCTGCGGGTCTGGCCGGTTCCGTCTGTGCGAGGTAGGCCTCGGTGCCCACGATCTGCGCGGCCTCGGTTTCCACTCTCGGCGCCGACTGGGAGCCCACTGTCTCAGCACTCACGGGCTGCCCTCCGCTGGCATGGCACTGTTTGCTCGCACTCCTCGGTATTCGATCGACATGTCCGGGTCCACACCCGAAGGCGCTGTCCGTCAAGGAGCCTAGCGTCCGGATCCGACGCGAACCGCATTCGCGACATCCGATAGTGACAGATTTGTCGCGACACGAGGACAGCAGCGGTGGGCAACCGGGCGTGTCGTCAGGGATGCTGGAAACATCATGACCGAAACACCCTCGACAACGCCGCAGAGTGGCGGTGACCCACCCCGGTCCGGGTGGCATCCGCTACGTCGCACACTGAGCGTGATCGGTCGCACAGCGAGCAAGGCCTGGGACGATTCCATCTTCGGAAAGGCGGCCACGGCGGCGTTCTGGCAGACGCTGTCGCTGCCCCCGCTCCTGCTGGGGCTCCTCGGAATGCTCGGCTACGTCGGCGGCTGGTTCGGGCCCGACACCGTCGACATCATCCAGTCGAAGATCATCAACTTCAGCGGGACGGTGTTCAGCGACAGCGTCGTCGAACAGATCATCCGCCCGACGGTCGGCGACGTACTCGAACGCGGACGTCCCGAGATCGTGTCACTGAGCTTCCTGCTGTCCCTGTGGGCCGGCTCGTCCGCCATTTCCACGTTCGTGGACTCGATCGTCGAGGCCCACGGCCAGCAGGAGGCGCGGCACCCGGTGTGGCAGCGCGTGTTCGCGTTGCTGCTCTACGTGATGTTCCTGATCCTCGCCGTCTTCACCCTGCCGCTGGTCGCGCTGGGTCCGACGCTCGTCGGCAGGGTGCTCCCGGAGGCGTGGCGCACGATCGGGACGGAGATCGTCGACACGTTCTACTACCCCGGCGTGGGTCTGTTGCTCATCGTCGGCCTGACGACGCTGTACAAGGTGGCGCTCCCCCGGTCGCTGCCCTGGCACCGGCTGCTCGGCGGCGCGCTCGTCGCGGGGGTGTTCTTCCTCGGAGCGAGCACCTGCCTGCGCCGCTACCTCTCCTGGGTGGCCGGAACCGGGTACACATACGGGGCGCTGGCCACGCCGATCGCGTTCCTGCTGTTCACGTTCTTCCTGGGGTTCGCGGTGGTGCTCGGTGCCGAGTTCAACGCCACCGTCCAGGAGTTCTGGCCCGCCCGCGCGACGCGCATCGACCAGATGCGGGATTGGATCGCCGCACAGGCCGAGAGTTCGCCGTCGACGGGTCCGGTGACCAGCCTCACACGTCGCATCGCCACCGGTCCGATCAAGGTCGTCGGCGACCGGGCCCGTCCGGATGAGGCCGAGCCGGAGCCCGGGAACGACGACGAGCCCGACGGCCCGGTACGAGAATCCCCCGAGCCACCGGGTGTGCGACGAGCGCCGGTGAAGCCTCAGTCGCCCTTGCGTAATCCTTCGTAGATCTTCTTGCAGTCGGGGCAGACCGGCGATCCCGGTTTCGCGGACTTCGTCACCGGAAACACTTCGCCGCACAACGCGACGACGTGAGTGCCCATGACGGCGCTCTCCGCGATCTTGTTCTTCTTGACGTAGTGGAAGAATTTGGGAGTGTCGTCATCGGTCGACTCGTCGGTGGTGACGTCGGGCCGTTCCTTGGTTTGAGTGCTCACCCCTCAATAATGCCGCAACCGGCCGACGAACCCACCCCCTGTGTGCATTTGCCGCCCGACAGTGGAACAGTGGAGTCATGGCACGAAGTGCAGGGTTCGGTGGGTCCCACGACGCCGGCTCCCCGAGCAATCCGGTTCTCATCACCGAGGCGGCGCGATCCATCGAGGATCAACATCGCGCCCGTGTCCGCAAGTACCTGCTCATCATGTCCTTCCGGTTCCCCGCGCTGATCTTCGCGGCGGTGGCGTACGGCATCTGGGAGAACCCGTGGATCTCGATGGCGATCATCGGTGTGTCGATCCCGCTGCCGTGGATCGCGGTTCTCATCGCCAACGACCGCCCGCCGCGCAGCAAGGACGAGCCCAGCCGGTACGACCACCGCGAGTCGCCGTCCACCGCCCTGCCCGCGCCGCCGCACCACACGATCGAGGGCTGACGCAGTCGGGCGTGCTGCAACAATGCACGGGTGAACCGTGACGAGCTGCTGTCGATCTGCCCCTCTCTGCGTGAGGCCCTCCGCCGCAACCGGTACGACACGGACACCCTGCTCGATGCGCTGGGTCCCGAGGTCCATGCGGCGTTGAGCCGCAACGAGCCGGTCCCGGTGCGCCGCGCCAGCGCCGGCTGCGGCGAACTCGGCAGCCTGATCCGCCTGTTCCTGCTCACCGACGACTGTCCCGTCGGCGAGGTGGCCGCGGCGCTCTCCCCGCTCCCGGTCGAGGATGCTGTGGCAGCAGGCCTGCTCGAATCCGACGGCGACGTCGTCCGCGCGGCCCTCGACCTCCGTCCGATGGACATCGGCGGGGGCAACCGCTGGGTGCTCTCCGACCTCGACGGCTCCCTCCGCCCCCGCGAGACTCCCGTCGACCATGTCATCGGCGTCGGACACGCGTCGCTGTCGCTGCTGCAGGCCACCCCGACCGCGCCGGTCGGGACACTGCTCGACGTCGGGACCGGCTGCGGCATCCAGGCCCTGCACGGCACGTCCTACGCCGACTCGGTCACGGCCACGGACCTGAATGTCCGTGCCGTCGAACTGGCGGCAGTCACCGCGGCGCTCAACGAGGAGCAGGTGGAACTGCTCGCCGGCTCGTGGTTCGAGCCGGTCGAGGGCCGCACGTTCGATCAGGTGGTGGCAAATCCGCCGTTCGTCGTCAGCCGCGCCCGGGTGGGTCACACCTACCGCGACTCCGGACTCGACCTCGACGGCGCGAGTGAACTGATGATCTCCCGCGTGGCGGACTACCTCGCGCCCGGCGGCACGGCGGCGCTGCTGGCGTCGTGGATCCACGTCGAGGGCGAGGACTGGCGGGCCCGGGTGGCCTCCTGGCTTCCCGCCCACGGGATCGACGCGTGGGTGGTTCAGCGGGATGTCGCGGACCCGGCCCTGTACGTCGGCACCTGGATGCGGGACGGCGGCCTCGACACCCGGGACCCGGCCACCGCGACTATTGCCGAGGACTGGCTGGATCACCTCGCGAGCGCGAACGTCGAGGGGGTCGGCTTCGGGTTCGTCTACCTGCGCCGGACCGACGCACCCACCGATCTGATGGCGGAGGATCTCACCCACGGCTTCAGCGACCCCTTGGGCGCGGAGGCGCTCGCGTACTTCGAGCGGGTGGCGTGGCTGCGCGAGCACGACGTGCTCACCGCACGTTTCCGCGTGGAGGAGAGCACCGCCCTGGAGCGGGTGTTCCTGCCCGGCGACGAGGGATGGACCCAGGTGGTCGCCCGGTTGCACCGCGGGAACGGCCCGGCGTGGCAGCACGAGATCGACGATCTCGTCGCGTCGCTCGTCGCGGGCATGCGCGGTGACGGCCTCGTGCTGGGCGAACTGATCGAGCTTCTCGCCGCCGCCCACGGCGTCGACGCCGAGGACCTCGCGCAGTCGGCCGTGCCACTCGTGCACGCCCTCGTCCGGCACGGACTCGTGCTTCCCGCGTAGCCGTCGGGTTCCCGATCCGTCCCCCTTATACGTGTTCTCAGCAACTTCTCAGGACCGAATCGAGGAACCCGCAGGTCACAGCCTCTTCGCAAATTACCGGCCGGGAACTTTCCCAGGCCTTCGGTGCGTTGATCCATATGAGACACCACCGATGAGGAGGCAAGTCATGACAAGCCCCAGCACCACTACTCGCATTCGCCCCAGCGCTGCCGATCTGGACGCCCAGAGCCCCGCTGCCGACCTGGTCCGCGTCTACCTGAACGGAATCGGCCGCACGGCTCTGCTGACGGCCGCAGACGAGGTAGAACTGTCCAAGCGAATCGAGGCTGGGCTGTACGCCGCGCACATCCTGGAGACCGGGAAGCGACTCTCCCCCGCCAAGAAGCGCGACCTCGCGACGGTCGTCCGTGAAGGACAGTCCGCCCGAGCGCACCTCCTCGAGGCCAACCTGCGGCTCGTCGTCTCGCTCGCGAAGCGGTACACCGGACGCGGAATGCCGCTGCTGGACCTCATCCAGGAGGGCAACCTGGGTCTGATCCGCGCGATGGAGAAGTTCGACTACGCGAAGGGGTTCAAGTTCTCGACGTATGCCACCTGGTGGATTCGTCAGGCGATCACCCGCGGCATGGCCGACCAGAGCCGGACGATCCGGCTCCCAGTGCACCTCGTCGAGCAGGTCAACAAGCTGGCCCGTATCAAGCGTGAGCTGCATCAGCAGCTCGGGCGTGAGGCGACGGACGACGAGCTGGCCGAGGAGTCGGGCATCCCGGCGCACAAGATCGCGGATCTCCTCGACCACAGCCGCGACCCGGTGAGCCTCGACATGCCGGTCGGTAACGACGAGGAAGCTCCCCTGGGCGACTTCATCGAGGATTCCGAGGCCACGTCGGCGGAGAACGCCGTGATCGCGGGTCTCCTGCACAGCGACGTGCGCAGCGTGCTGGCCACCCTCGACGAGCGTGAGCAGCAGGTCATCCGCCTCCGTTACGGTCTGGACGACGGTCAGCCGCGCACTCTCGACCAGATCGGCAAGCTCTTCGGGCTCTCCCGTGAGCGTGTCCGTCAGATCGAGCGCGAAGTGATGGGCAAGCTGCGTCAGGGCGACCGCGCCGAGCGGTTGCGCTCCTACGCCAGCTGACGAGAGTCTCCCACCCGGTATCAGCGCCGGTGCCGGTCGTACGCGACCGGCACCGGCGTTGCGCTGTCTGCGGGACCGGGTGACCGGTCAGCGCAGGCGGCGGGGGCCGAGGTCGGCGACGCTGGGTTCCGGGCCGATCCGCACGCGCGAATCGGTGATCTGCGCGCCTTCGGCCGACGCGAGCACGGGTTCGCAGGCCAGTTCCCGTACCTCCGGGAGGTCGTCGGCGAGGGCGGAGATCCGCTGCACGAGGTCGACGAGAGCCGATTTGTTCACCGGTACCGCACTCCGGTAGCCGGACAGCAGCGGCGCCGCTTTCGGTGCGTCGATCAGTTCCGTTGCGGCGTCTTCGGTGAGGGGCAGCACCCGGTAGGCGCGGTCGCCGAGGAGGTCGGAGATCACGCCGGCAAGTCCGAACGAGATGAGCGAACCGAACGACGGGTCGTCCTGCACGCCCACCACACAGCCGATTCCCTTGGTGGCCATCCGCTGCACGTGGAGTAGCGGTTCACCGGACGCGGCGGCGAGGTCGCGGTAGGCCCAGCGCACCGAATCGGGTCCGACCAGATCGAGGCGGACGCCACCGAGGTCCGGCCGGTGCCGCCACTGCTCCCCCGTCGCCTTCACCGCGACCGGGTATCCCAACTCCTCGGCGGCCTGCACGGCCTCGTCTTCGGTGGTGGCGGAACGGAATTCCACGACGTTCACGCCGTAGCACGCGAGGAGTTGCGATGCCTCGAAGTCCGACAGCCAGCGTCCGGACGACGCCGCGAGCCAGCCGTCGATCATCGCTTTCGCCCGCTCCGGATCGATCCCGTTGGGGCGCACCACTTTCGAGGACGGTTTACTCTTCCACGCCGAGTACCGCCACGCGCGCGCCAGCGCCAGCGCCGCGCGCTCCGGACCGGGATAGGAGGGAACCGAACCGCGTGTCGGGTGCCCGTCCTCACCCCGGACCGCCAGGACGTCGGGCACACCCTCCGCCGCGAGGAACGTCGTGAGGACGGGCTTGTCGGCTTCCCGCACCGCCTCCCGCAGCGCCTGGGCATAGGGTTCGACCGGAACGGCGACCGGCGGGACGAACACGGCGATCACCGAATCGACGTCGAAGGACGTGAGCGCCGTCCGCACGGCCGCCGCGAACTCCTCGGGACCGGCCTGCGGACCGAGGTCGACGGGGTCGCCGACCTGCAGACCCTCACTGCGCGCCGCATCCGCGGCGAGCACACCGAGCGCGGTGGAGTTTCCGACCACGGCGAGCCGGGGGCCCGCGGGCAGCGGCTGATACCCGAACAGCAGCGCACAGTCGAACAGCTGGGAGATCGACCCGACCTGCACCACACCGGCCTGCTCGAAGAGGGCACGGACGATCGAATCGTCCATCTCGCCACCGCTGGCCGCCAATGCGGGCGGGACGGCGTGCCTGCCACTCTTGACCGCGACGATCGGCTTGTTCCGCGCCACCCGGCGCGCGATGCGCGAGAACTTGCGGGGATTGCCGAAGCTCTCCAGATACAGCAGCACCACCTCGGTGGCCGGATCCGAATCCCAGTACTGCAGGAGGTCGTTACCGGAGACGTCGGCGCGGTTGCCCGCGGAGACGAAGGCGGACAATCCGATGCGGCTCCGTGCGGCCTCGTCGAGGATGGCGATGCCGAGTGCGCCGGACTGGCAGAAGAATCCGACGTTACCGGGGCTCGGCAGCACCGGCGCGAGGGTGGCGTTCAACGAGACTTCGCTGTCGTTGTTGGCCACGCCGAGCGCGTTGGGCCCGATCAGCCGCATCCCGTGCGCGCGGGCGGCGTGGACGAGGCGACGTTCGGATTGCCGTCCGTCCATGCCGGTTTCACTGAATCCCGAAGACACGACGACGAGGGCCTTCACCCCCTTGACCAGGCAGTCGTCGAGGACGGCATTGATCGATTCAGCGGGTACCGCGACGACGGCGAGATCCACCTCGTCGGGGATGTCGCGGACCGACGGGTACGCGCGCACACCGTGGACCGAACGGTGCTCGGCGTTGACCGGATACACCGGGCCGGTGAATCCCGCCCGCAGCAGGTTGGTCAGCACGGCGTTGCCGACCTTCGCGCGGTCGGTGGACGCGCCGATCACCGCGACCGACCGTGGACTGAGCACGTTCCGCATGCTGCGCGCCTCGGCGGCCCGCTCGCGCGAATTGCGCACGGACACCATCGCTTCGGTGGGGTCGATCGCGAACTCGAGCTTGAGCACTCCGCCCTCGAAGCTGCGGCTCACCTGATAGCCCGCCTCACGGAAGACCGTCACCATGTTCCGGTTCTCCGCGAGGACCTCGGCGACGAACATGGTCAGGCCGTTCTCCGCGGCCGCCGCGGCGAGATGCTCGAGCAGAATGGGCCCGAGTCCGCGGCCCTGATGCGCGTCCGCGACGACGAACGCCACCTCGGCGGACTTGCCGTCCCCCTCACCGATGAGTCGCTCGTATCGGCCGACGGCGATGATCTCGTCCCCGAGCAGCACCACGAACGCCACCCGGTCGTGGTGATCGACCGTGGTGAAGTGAACGATGTCCCGTTGCGACATGGTCGGGTAGGGGCCGAAATACCGGAGATAGCGGGTGCGTTCGGAGAGCTTCGAGTGGAACGCGACGAGTTTGTCCGCGTCCTCGGGGACGATCGGCCGCAACGCCACTGCCCCGCCGTCCGCCGCGAGCACGTCGGCGACCCAGTGCCGCGGGTAGTTGTGCGCTGCGTCGGGGGTCCCCTTCGCCTCGGTCGTGACCGCCGCCCCGGCGCTACCCGACGTCTCGGCGCTGTTCGACGCCTCGGCGCCGCCGGTGGTCTCGCTGCCGTGCGTCGGCTCAGTCACGGGGATCCTCCGGGTCGAGTCCGAGTAGGGGGAAGCAGGCGCGGCGAGTGGCGATGACGGCCGAGTCGATCCGCGTCAGGGCGCGGTCGATCGACGGGACCCCGGTTTCCGGTGTGCCACCGGGACCGTCCCAGGGCAGGTAGTCGACCTCGCCGCCGTCGCCCATCGTGTCCGGCAGGTCCACGCTGGGCGCGAGCGCGTGCGCGCGTTCCTGCCAGGCCTCGGGTACGGCACGGCCCGTGTCGATCTCGCGGTCGAGCGCCGCGGCGATGAGGTGGGTCCACGCGCGCGGGACCACCCGGACGAGGCCGTAACCGCCGCCGCCGACGGCGAGCCAGCGTCCTTCGGCGTAGCGGTCGGCGAGATCGCGCATGGCGAGGAACGCGGCCCGCTGGCCGTCGACCGTCAGCGCCAGGTCGGCCAGCGGATCTTCGCGGTGGCTGTCGACACCGCACTGACTGATCACGATCTGTGGCCGGAACGACGCGAGGGCGCCCGGCACGACGGCGTGGAAACCGCGCAGCCACAACGCATCGACGGTCCCGGGGAGCACGGGGAGGTTGACGGCGGTGCCCTCCCCCGATCCCTCGCCGACCTCGCTCGACCATCCCGTGTTGGGCCAGAGCGTCGCCGGATGCTGGTGGAGCGAGATCGTGAGGACGCGTGGGTCGTGCGCGAACGCGTGCTGCACCCCGTCACCGTGGTGCGCGTCGACGTCGATGTAGGCGATCCGGTCGAACCCGTGGTCCAGCAGCCAGGAGATCGCAATGGCGACATCGTTGTACACACAGAAGCCGGAGGCCCAGTCGGGCATCGCGTGGTGCATGCCGCCGCCGATGCTCACGGCCCGGCGTGTGCGTCCCGCTGCGATCTCCTGCGCCGCGGCGAGGGAACCGCCCGCGAGGATCGCGCTCGCCTCGTGCATCTGGGGGAAGACCGGATTGTCCTCGGTGCCGAGCCCGTGCGGGGCGTCCGCACCGAGCACGCCCGACGTCGCCGAGTGCCCGGCCTGTTTGACTGCTTCGACGTACGCGGGAGTGTGGATCCGCAACAGATCCGCGTCCGAGGCGGCGGCGGGCCGCAACAGTTCGACGCCCTCCAGAATCCCGAGGCTGCGGGCGAGCGACATGGTCAGCTCGAGCCGGGTGGGATTCATCGGGTGGTCCGCACTCCACCGATAACTGAGATAGTCCGGACTCCACACGACTGCACGGTGCGATACCAGTGCAGCCGAATCCTCCCCGGAACTGAACGACGCGGTCATGAACTCACGCTACTGGTCCCCCGCGGAGGGTGCGAGCAGACCCCGGCACGACCGGCACCGACGCGCTGCGGGGACGGACGGCGCCGGTGGCGGGCAATCACCGGTAGAATCAACCGAGACGAAGGGGTGTGAGTGTGAAGGATCTGGTCGACACCACGGAGATGTACCTCCGGACGATCTATGACTTGGAAGAAGAGGGCGTCGTCCCACTTCGAGCACGTATTGCCGAACGACTCGAGCAGAGCGGTCCGACGGTCAGCCAGACCGTCGCCCGGATGGAGCGTGACGGTCTCCTCCTGGTCGCCGGTGACCGCCACCTGGAACTGACGGAGAAGGGCCGCGAACTCGCGGTGTCGGTGATGCGGAAGCACCGCCTCGCCGAACGACTGCTGGTCGATGTCATCGGCCTCAAATGGGAAGAGGTCCATGCGGAGGCGTGCCGGTGGGAGCACGTCATGAGCGAGGAAGTCGAGCGGCGCCTCGTAGAGGTGCTCAACAACCCCACTACCTCGCCGTACGGCAACCCGATTCCGGGGCTCGCGCTGCTCGGGCTGGACCGCCCGGTGGACGCCCCCGAGACGCTCATCCGGCTCACGGACGTGCCGCCCGGCAAGCCGACCGCTGTCGTCGTCCGGCGTCTCGCTGAGCACGTGCAGTCTGATCCGGACGTCATCGGACAGCTGCGCGAGGCGGGTGTCGTCCCGGACGCGCGCGTCACCGTCGAGACCAAGCCCGGTTCGGTCACCATCACGGTGCCCGGCCACAGCGGGTTCGATCTGTCCGAGGAGATGGCACACGCCGTCCAGGTGAAGCAGGTTCAGGGATAGTCGATGAAACTTCTGGTCACCGGCGGCGCCGGCTATGTCGGCAGCGTCTGCAGCACGGTCCTGCTCGAACGCGGGCACGAGGTCGTCATCATCGACGACCTGTCCACGGGTAACGCCGACGCGGTGCCGCTCGGTGCCGAGTTCGTCGAGGGCGACGTCGCGGAGGTGGTGTCGGACGTGCTCGGCACGAGCGGCACACCCCGCTTCGACGGCGTCCTGCACTTCGCGGCGCAGTCGCTCGTCGGCGAGTCCGTCCAGTACCCGGAGAAGTACTGGCGCGGCAACGTCGTCACCACGCTCGAACTTCTGGAGGCCATGCGGCATTCGGGGACGCGGAAACTCGTGTTCTCGTCGACCGCCGCGACCTACGGCGAGCCCGAGCACTCGCCGATCACGGAGGCCGATCCAACCCGTCCCACCAATCCGTACGGGGCGACGAAACTCGCGATCGACCATGCCATCACGTCGTATTCGGTGGCTCATTCGCTCGCGGCGACCAGCCTGCGGTACTTCAATGTCGCGGGAGCGTACAAGTCGGCCGGCGAGAACCGGGTCGTCGAAACGCATTTGATTCCTCTCGTGCTCCAGGTGGCGCTCGGTCAGCGGGAGAAGATCTCGATCTTCGGAACCGACTGGCCGACTCCGGACGGCACGGCGATCCGCGACTACATCCATGTGCTCGACCTCGCCGAGGCGCACGTGCTGGCACTGGAGTCGTCGATCGAGGGCAGGCACCGCATCTACAATCTCGGCAGCGGTGCGGGTTTCAGTGTGCGCGAAGTCATCTCGGCGTGCGCGCGGGTCACCGGGCTTCCCATCGCGGTCGAGGACGCACCGCGCCGGGCAGGCGATCCCGCCGTGCTGGTGGCGTCGAGTGATCGGGCGATCGCGGAACTCGGATGGCGGCCGGAGCACACCGACCTCGACGAGATCGTCGCCGACGCCTGGGCCTACCTGCAGGAGCTGGGCGACCGGTCGCACGCGGCACGTCGGTGACGCCGGCGCGGTCCGCGATTTAGCGGGGCAGCACGACACCGATCGCTTCGGCTCGCTCGTAACCGACGTCGGCCAGGCCCCGCACCTCGGTCGGCCGGAGTCCTGAGTGCAGTGCACCGTCGAGCAGGGTGGCCAGTACGTGCCCCGGCTCCGAGTCCAGTGCGGCGGCCAGCGCGATGCCGGCGAACGGCCCGTCGCCACGAAGATAAGCGCTGTATCCGAGCAGCGCCGCCGCGTTCGCGCGTTCCGGGTCCGGGAGGTTGCGGGCGAGGAGAATCCACAGTTGCTCCGCGTCGTCGGCGTACGGGCCGACGGCCAGAGCGAGCGCGCTGTCCCGGACGGTGACATTGTCCAGTGCGAGCGCGAGTTCCGCGTACTCCGGCGCGAGGAGCCGCTCCCCGGACGACACCCGCGCGACGTGCGTCAGCACCAGTTCGAGCTCGAGACGGTGACCACGCTCCGGCGTGGCCGACCGTCCAGCCAATTCCCTTCGCAGAAGCGATGATTGACGACCACGTTCGATGAGGGCGGCGATCTGCATCCGTTCGAGCACCGGGCCCACCTCGATCGTGGCTTCCAGTTCCTCGCGCGAAGAGCGGATGGCCCTGCCCTCGACGACCCGCGCGAGCGCGACCCGCGACGACGTCGGATCGGACTGGACTCCGCACCCACCGCCGCCGAGGAGGCTGAACCATTCGCGGCCGGCGGCGATCTCCGCCGTGACGAACACGTCGAGAAGTTCGGCCGACGTGAAGTCGAGGAGTTCCTCGAATTCCTCGACGATCGCGGACAGCTCGTCCAGGGAGATCGAGGCCGGGTCGGTGAAGCGGTCGTCGACGAGCACCAGGAGCACCCCGGTGGCCTGCTCCCTCTCGCAGACGGTGGCGAACTGACCCAATGCCGCGTACATCGGCGGGGTCGGCACGTCGCCGCCGCTGAGGACGAGGTCGTGTCTCATGACGGCTCCGACCGACGGGTTGCGCTCCCCGGACAGGCACACCGCCACGATCGACCGGGCAGGCCGGAATCCGAGCAGTGCGGGCACCGAGGCGAGAAGGTCGCCCGGGGCGGACAGCGTGACGGTGTGCTGGTGCGGGGGCGGTCCCCCGCCGGGATCGTCGGAGAATCCGGAACCGTGCGGGAATGCGGGTGTCGTCATGCACCAGACTCTGACGGGTCGACGCGACGGCGCGGGCGGGCGAACTGGGGAAACACAGAGGGCTGTGGATGGGCCGTCGGTTGTGGACAACCGGGTCGCCGCGCCGCACGGACGCGCCGAGCGACCGAGAAGTCGTCGGACCCCTGTGCTAGGGCGCGCTCAGCTGTTCTGCACCTTCTGCACCGCGGCGGTGAACAACTCGTCGAGCGCGACGGTATCGGCCTTCGCGTCGCCGAACGACATGAAGGTCGCAGACACCCGCACGTCGCCCACCTGCGCGATCAACGTGACCATCGACTGGGTGACCTTGTCGCTCCCGTTACCGGACTTGACAGTCCGCCGGAGCGCGAGGGTGTCGTCGGCCCGGACGGGAGGGGCAGGTGTGACCTCGGTGGTGACGGTGGACTCGGCCCCACTGTCCGTCACGGTGACCTCACCGCACTTCTTCGTCTGCGCCGCCAGTTCGTCGAGGAGCGTATCGGTTCTGGTGAGCTCGACCGAGATCGTCGAACGGCTCGCGTTGTCCGTGCCCACCGCCATGACGGTGCCGGTCGGTCCGTAGTCCTGCGCGGGCGGCGCGCAGTCCGCGGGGTCGACCACCGCGCCCTGCGGTACGCCCGTCAGGTCGGGTGCCGCCATCGACACGGCCTGGGCGGGCAGCACGATCGCCTCGTATCGGGCCGGGAAGTCGGCCGGATCCACCAGAAGCTTCGACAGTCCCTTGCCCGACGGCGACCCCGCCGCGATCGTCGTGCTCGGCTGCGCGTCACCGGAGACCGTCGAGGAACATCCGGAGAGAATCGTCACCGCGGCCAGCGAGACCACCGGGACAACCATGGCCGTCCGTACCGCTGTGCGCCGAGACCTCACCGTCGACCTCCCGTGTCGGATGTGTGGTGCTCCCACCCCGGGGAGCCTTTTCCGCCACTCTGCCACGCCGGCGCGCCGACAGCGGGGAGGCTGCGGCTCAGCTGCCGCGGGCGATCCACTCCTCCAGGTGCGGGGATTCGGTCCCGATGGTGGTTCCGTCGCCGTGCCCGGTGCGGACCGTCGTCGACGGCGGCAACGCGAACAAACGGTCGCGGATGGACCCGATGATCGTCGGGAAGTCCGAGTAGGAGCGCCCGGTGGCTCCCGGACCGCCCGAGAACAGGGTGTCGCCACTGAACAACTCCCCCGCGTCCGGCAGAAACAGGCAGCAGGAGCCGGGCGAGTGGCCGGGCGTGTGGAGCACGCGGACGTCGGTCCCGGCCACGGCGATCTGCTGCCCGTCCTCGATCGGCGTGTAGGCGACGGCGGGGTGAGTCTGCCGCCACAACACGTCGTCGGCAGCATGGAGGTAGATCGGGGCGTCCAGCGCCGTGGACAGTTCGGGCGCCACGGTGACGTGGTCGTTGTGGCCGTGTGTGCAGACGATGGCCCTCACGTGCCTGCCGCCGACAGCCTCGACGATCGGGGCGGCGGTGTGGGCGGCGTCGATCACCACCACCTCGGTGTCGTCGCCGACGATCCACACATTGTTGTCGACGTCCCAGGTGCCCCCGTCGAGACTGAAGGTGCCGGAGGTGACCACCCGGTCGATGCGCACGCTCATGACGCGACCGCCGATCGTCGAACCCGGTCCGCACATCTTCGTACCCGTGCCGACATCGCGCACCTCCAGGATCTCGTCCGTCTGGGACCGTGCCGTTCCTCACATTGCCACAGACCGTGCGCGGGATCTCGCTGTGGGCGAACACCGGAACGCCGCAGACGGGAATTATCGGTCGCCCACGCCGTGTTCCCCCAGAGCAGGACCTCCGAGAGCAAAGTCCGACGTATCGATGCCGGAGACGATAGGGGACACTGGAGGCCAGGCACGAAGGAGAAGAGGTCTGTAATGGACGAACAGTCGAAGATGTACGAGCTGGAGTTCCCGGCACCGCAGCTGTCCTCCGCGGACGGCCAGGGACCTGTACTGATCCACGGACTCGAGGGCTTCTCCGACGCAGGCCACGCCGTCAAACTCGCCACGACGCATCTCCGGGAGAGCCTGGAGAGCGAGCTGGTCGCCTCCTTCGCGGTCGACGAACTCGTCGATTACCGCTCACGGCGGCCCACCATGACGTTCAAGGCCGATCACTTCTCGGACTACGACCAGCCCGAGCTGAACCTGTATGCGCTGAAGGACACGGCGGGCACCCCGTTCCTGCTGCTGGCCGGCATGGAGCCCGACCTGCGCTGGGAGCGGTTCACCACGGCGGTCCGCCTGCTGGCCGAGCAGCTCGGTGTGCGCCGGACCGTGGGCATCAATGCCATTCCGATGGCCATCCCGCACACCCGCCCGCTCGGGGTGACCGCGCATTCCACCAACAAGGACCTGATCAAGGATCACCAGCGCTGGTCCGGCGAACTGCAGGTTCCCGGCAGCGCGTCCTCGCTGATCGAGTTGCGGATGGCGCAGCACGGGCACGAGTCGGTCGGGTTCTCGGTTCACGTCCCCCATTACCTGGCTCAGACGGACTATCCGGGCGCCGCCGAGACCCTCCTCGAGAATGTGAGTGACGTCACCGACCTGGACCTGCCGCTGGCCGCGCTCGGCGAGGCCGCCGCACGCGTCCGCGAACAGGTCGACGAGCACATCGCGGGTAACGAGGAGGTACAAACCGTCGTCCACGCCCTGGAACGCCAGTACGATGCGTACGTAACGGCTCAAGAACAGCAGTCCACGCTCCTGGCCAGCGAAGAAGACCTGCCGAGTGGTGACGAACTCGGTGCAGAATTCGAGCGTTTCCTCGCCGAACAGGCCCTGCAGGACGGCGAGGGCGGCGACTCCGACGAGGAGGGGGGATCACCGGGCGGGGCGTGACCGAGGAGCTGTTGTGCGGTCGCCACGCGGACACTGTGCGACCGCACGGTCCAGTTGTTCGGCCGAGAGCGGTGCAATAGCGTCGAGATGAAGCGGATGATTGAGCTGTCAACATTCGGGAGTGCACCTAGTTCAGGAGGCGACATGAGCGACACTCGCATTCGTAAGCTCAGACCCGTTCCGAACGCCGAAACCCGCATGATGTTCCGCACGATCCACGGCTACCGCCGCGCGTTCCGCATGGCAGGCGAGGGTCCCGCACTTCTGCTGATCCACGGCATCGGCGACAACTCGTCCACCTGGACCGAAATTATCCCGCACCTCGCCAAGAACTACACCGTCATCGCCCCCGATCTGCTGGGCCACGGACGCTCCGACAAGCCGCGGGCCGATTACTCGGTCGCGGCGTACGCCAACGGCATGCGCGACCTGCTCTCCACCCTGGGCATCGACAAGGTCACCGTCGTCGGCCACTCCCTCGGCGGCGGTGTCGCGATGCAGTTCTCCTACCAGTTCCCGCAGATGGTCGACCGGCTCGTCCTGGTCTCGGCCGGCGGCGTCACCAAGGACGTTCACCCGCTGCTCCGGCTCGCGTCGGTTCCGGTGGTCAACGAGGCGCTGAAACTGCTGCGCATTCCCGGCGCCATGCCCACCGTGCGTCTGGTGGGCAACGTGTTGAGCCAGCTGAACGGAACGCGGTTGCGTCCCGGTGCGATGCTGCACGACACACCCGACCTGGTACGTGTGCTCGCGGAGCTGTACGACCCCACCGCCTACGAGGCGTATCTGCGCACCCTGCGCGCGGTCGTCGACTGGCGCGGCCAGGTCGTCACCATGCTCGACCGATGTTATCTGACCGAGAACCTCCCGGTGCAGCTCATCTGGGGCGATCAGGACGCCGTCATCCCGGTGAGCCACGCCCACCTCGCACACGCGGCGATGCCCGGATCACACCTCGAGATCTTCCGCGGCGCA
Source organism: Rhodococcus sp. IEGM 1305 (assembly GCF_030058635.1). Lineage (NCBI taxonomy): Bacteria > Bacillati > Actinomycetota > Actinomycetes > Mycobacteriales > Nocardiaceae > Rhodococcus > Rhodococcus sp. IEGM 1305. Next base: position 87,208 of record NZ_JASHKX010000012.1, on the reverse strand, counting down.
GGCCATTTCCCGTTCCGCGACGACCCGATGCGGTTCCTGCGCACCATCGAGAAGTTCCTGTCCGTCACTCATCCCCTGCAGTTCGACGAAGCGAAGTGGCGGCAGATGCTCGTCACCGGCGTCGGTGAGAGCACCATCACCGGCAGCGCGTCCACCCGGATGGCGGTTCTGGACGCGATGGGATCGGACGAACGCAGCGCAACGTAGGCCCGGCAGCGGCGCACCACGTTCCGGCTAGCCTGTAGCAGTGCTTCTCTCCGACCTGCTCCCCGAGAACGCGGATTCCGATTCCGTTTTCGACGCCTTCACCTCCTGGACCGAAGATCGGGGTCTGACGCTCTACCCCGCCCAGGAAGAATCCGTGATGGAGCTGGTGTCCGGGGCCAACGTGATCCTGGCGACGCCCACCGGATCCGGCAAGTCGATGGTGGCGGTCGGCGCCCACTTCTACGCCATGGCCACCGGCAAGCGCACCTTCTACACGGCCCCGATCAAGGCCCTTGTCAGCGAAAAGTTCTTCGCCCTGTGCGAGGTATTCGGCGCGGAGAACGTCGGCATGATGACCGGCGACGCCGCCGTCAACTCACGGGCGCCGATCATCTGCGCGACCGCCGAGATCGTCGCGAACCTCGCACTGCGCGAGGGCCCCGACTCCGACATCGGTCAGGTCGTGATGGACGAGTTCCACTTCTACTCCGAGCCCGACCGGGGCTGGGCGTGGCAGGTCCCCCTGGTCGAACTCCCCCACGCCCAGTTTCTGCTCATGTCGGCCACCCTCGGTGAGGTCGACTTCTTCTCGTCCGACCTCACCCGCCGGACCGGCCGGCCCACCACCGTGGTGGCGGGCACCGAGCGTCCCGTTCCCCTCATGTTCTCGTATGCCACGACACCCGTGAGCGAGACGATCGAGGAACTGGTGACCACCAATCAGGCCCCGGTCTACGTGGTCCACTTCACCCAGGCCGCCGCCCTGGAACGCGCGCAAGCCCTGACCAGCGTCAACTTTTGTTCGCGCGAGGAGAAGGACGCCATCGCCGAAGCGCTCGGCGGCTTCCGGTTCACCACCGGATTCGGCAAGACCCTCTCGCGCCTCGTCCGGCACGGTATCGGCGTCCACCACGCGGGCATGCTGCCGAAGTACCGCCGCCTCATCGAGAAGCTGGCACAGGACGGTCTGCTGAAGGTCATCTGCGGCACCGACACCCTCGGTGTAGGAATCAACGTGCCCATCCGCACCGTGCTCCTCACGGGGCTGACCAAGTTCGACGGCACCCGCACGCGGCACCTCCGTGCCCGCGAGTTCCACCAGATCGCGGGACGCGCGGGACGCGCCGGTTATGACACGCTGGGCACCGTGGTCGTGCAGGCCCCCGAACACGAGGTCGAGAATCTGCGTGCACTCGCCAAGGCGGGCGACGACCCGAAGAAGCGCCGGAAGGTGCAGCGCAAGAAGGCGCCGGACGGCTTCGTGTCGTGGAGCGAGGCCACGTTCGATCGCCTCGTCGCCGCGTCACCCGAACCGCTCGTCTCCCGGTTCTCCGTGTCGAACTCCATGCTGCTCAACGTGATCGCGCGACCGGGCAACTGCTTCGAGTCCATGCGGCACCTCCTCGAGGACAACCACGAGTCGCAGCCCGCACAGCGCAAGCACATCCTCAAGGCGTTGTCGTTGTACCGCGGTCTGATCGACGCCGGGGTGGTGCAGAGACTCGACGAACCCGACGCCGACGGCCGCATGGCCCGGCTGACGATGGAACTCCAGCGGGACTTCGCGCTCAATCAGCCACTGTCCCCGTTCGCCCTGGCCGCCCTCGAACTCCTCGACGTCGAATCCGATTCCTATGCACTGGATGTGGTGTCGGTGATCGAGTCGACCCTCGACGACCCGCGGCAGGTCCTCATGGCGCAGCAGCACTTCGCCCGCGGTGAGGCGGTCGCGCAGATGAAGGCCGACGGGATCGAGTACGAGGAACGTATGGAACTGCTCGAGGAGGTCACCTGGCCCAAGCCTCTCGCAGACCTGCTGTTCCCGGCGTTCGAGATGTATCGCGGTGGGCACCCGTGGATCACGGAGTTCGCGCTGTCGCCCAAGTCGGTCGTGCGCGACATGGTCGAGCGGGCGATGACGTTCGCCGAAATGGTCAGCCACTACGGTCTGGCCCGTTCGGAGGGGCTCGTACTGCGGTATCTCGCGGACGCGTATCGAGCCCTGCGCCAGACCGTTCCGACCGAGGCCCGGACGGAGGAGCTGGACGACCTCATCGAGTGGCTGGGCGAGCTGATCCGCCAGGTCGATTCCAGCCTGCTCGACGAATGGGAATCCCTCACCGACCCCGGCGCCGAGGGAGACGACCAGCAGGTCGCGTTCGGCGCCGATGTGCCGCGCCCGATCTCGGCGAATACGCGAGCATTCCGGGTGATGGTGCGCAACGCCATGTTCCGGCGTATCGAACTCGCGTCGCGGCGGCGGTGGGCCGAACTGGAGGGACTCGACGACGGCATCGACGCCGACGAGTGGGAGGACCAGCTCCAGCCGTACTTCGACGAATACGACTCCCTCGGCACCGGCCCCTCGGCACGCGGCCCCCAGCTGTTCCAGGTGGAGACCGCGCCCGAGCTGTGGCGGGTGCGGCAGGTCCTCGAGGACCCGCAGGGCGATCACGGGTGGGCGTTGACGGCGGTCGTCGACCTTCCCGAGTCCGACGCGGCCGGCGAAGTGATCTTCGACGAGCTCAGCATCGTCGAAGGGTAGCGGTCAGGAACGCGGCCGGCGGGGCTGATCACGCCGCGCCGCGTTCTTCTCCTTGATGCGGACGGTCTCCTTGCGGACCTCGGCCTGGGTGGCGCGTTCCTGCTGCAGCCATTCGGGACGATCCGCCATGAGCGCGTCGATCTGCTCGGTGGTGAGCGCCTCGGTGACGCCGCCCCGGGCGAGGCCCGCGATGGACACCCCCAGCTTCGCCGCGACCACCGGCCGCGGATGCGGGCCGTTGCGGCGCAGCTCGAGCAGCCACTCCGGCGGATCGCTCTGCAGTGCACTCAGCTCGTCGCGGGAGACGAGACCCTCCTGGAACTCCGCGGGGGTGGCCTCGAGGTACACACCCAGCTTCTTCGCCGCGGTGGCGGGCTTCATAGTCTGGGGGCTCTTGTGCGACGTCATGGTGTCAAGAGTAACGAGCGTGTGCGGTGCCGTTGACCAAGGCCGGTAGCCTGACGGGGTGACAGACGCGGATGCATCCCCTTCGTTCCGGCTCGCGTATGTCCCGGGCGTGACCCCCACCAAGTGGGTGCGGATCTGGAACGAACGGCTGCCCGACGTCCCGCTCACCCTCGTCCCGGTGGCGGCCGCGGACGCACCCGACCAGTTGCGCGGCGGCGGCGCGGACGTGGGCCTGGTGCGGCTGCCGATCGACCGGACCGGTCTCAGCGCCATCCCCCTGTATACCGAGATCCCCGTGGTCGTGGCACCGAAGGACCACGTGGTGGCGGCGGTGGACGAGGTGTCGATCGCGGATCTGGCCGACGAGATCGTGCTGCACCCGCTCGATGACATCCTCGTCTGGGACAGCGTGCCGGGACTGCCCGCCCAGGACCGCCCGGCCACGACGGCCGACGCGATCGAACTGGTCGCCGCCGGGATCGGGCTGCTCGTCGTCCCGCAGTCGCTCGCCCGGCTCCACCACCGCAAGGACCTCGTCTACCGGACGGTGTCGGACGGCCCGGAGTCACGGATCGCGCTGTCGTGGCCCGAGGACGAGACCACCGAACTGGTGGAGGAGTTCATCGGCATCGTCCGGGGCCGGACCGTCAACAGCTCCCGGGGTCGCACCCCGACGCCGGCTCAGCCGAAAAAGAAGCGTCCTGCCGCGGCGACGGCACGCCAGAAACCGGCCGCGGGTGCCAGGACGTCCCGGTCGGGCTCCGGAACGAAGGGCGGCAAGAAGGGCAAACCGCGACGGCGGTCGTAGCTCCGACCGTCAGTCGGGCGCGGCGACCGACGCCGTCTTCGTGAGCAGGGCGGCGAGTTGCCCGTAGCCGTCCGCACGGGCACTGGACGAGCGGAACACGAGGCCGATCGTGCGGCCGGGCGCCGGAGCCGCGAAGCGGGCGGTCGCGAGCGGTCCCCGTCCGGTCTCCACCTGAACGGCGGATTCCGGCACCAGGGTCACGCCGAGTCCGCCGGCGACGCACTGCACCACCGTCGACAGCGACGTGGCGCGGGTGTCGCCCGCCACCGGGTGCGCGTCGACCGAGCGGCACAGATCGAGGGTCTGATCGCGTAGGCAGTGCCCCTCGTCGAGCAGCAGGAGGGGAAGCGCGTCCAGCATCTGCGGCGAGACGTCGGTGCGGCCCGCCAGCGTGTGCCCCTCCGGGACGACCATCACGAAATCTTCTGTGTACAAGGGAATGTCGACGAGACCACTCACCCCACTCGGCAACGCCAGCACCGCGACGTCGAGCGCACCCACACGCAACGCCTCCAGGAGTCGCGCCGTCTGGTCCTCGATGACCTGCGGCTCGAGGGCGGGCATCTCCTCGCGCAGCGCCGGCAACAGGGCAGGCAGCACGTAGGGGGCCACGGTGGGGATCAGCCCGATACGCAGCGGTCCGGCCAACCGGTCGCCGACACCCGCGGCCGTCGCGACGAAACCGTCCGCAGCCTCGAGGATGACCTTGGCCTGACCGAGGAGCCGCTCCCCCGCCGCGGTGACGAGGACGCGTCGGGTGCTGCGCTCGATGAGCTGCACCCCGAGCCCGTTCTCCAGGGCGGCCAGCGACTGCGACAACGTGGGCTGGCTCACACTCAAACGCGCTGCCGCCGTACCGAAATGGCGGTACTCCGCGACTGCCACGAACGCACGCAGCTGCGACAGCGTGGGTTGATAACTCTGATCAGCCATACCTATCAGTCTAGCGCCGTCCATCACCTCTGCCTTTCGCCCCGGGACCGGTGGCGACCCCTCCCACCGTCGAGGCACTTCCTCGAGGTCGACGAGCGATAAGGTGCATCAATGCCCATCCACGTAGACGTCGTCCGGGTGTTCACCGACGACAAAGGACGCCACGGCAATCCGCTCGGCATCGTCGACTCCTCGGCCGTCCCGCCCGAGGACCGGCAGTCGGTCGCCGCCGCACTCGGATACAGCGAGACGATCTTCATCGACATGCCCGGACCCGGCGACGAGCACGCACGCGCCCAGATCTTCACCCCCACCAGCGAACTGCCCTTCGCCGGACACCCCACGGTCGGACTGTCCTGGTGGCTGCACGAGCGCGGCGCCGCGGTCACCACACTCGACGTGCCCGCGGGCCCGGTCGCCACCCGCCGTTCCGGCGCCTTCACCTGGGTGCGGGCCCGGCCGGAGTGGGCACCCGAGTTCTCGCTGTACCCCATGAACAGCGTGCGCGAGGTTCAGTCCGCGGACCCGAAGAAGTTCGGTGCCGGACACCACTATCTGTGGGCCTGGACGGACAAGGTCGAGCACTCGATCCGGTCACGAATGTTCGCCCCGGACATGGGCATCACCGAGGACGAGGCCACCGGAGCCGCGGCCGTCCGGATCACCGCGCACCTCCGGCACGCCCTCCTGATCACCCAGGGCAAGGGATCCGAACTGCGCACCACCTACGATCCCGCCGGCTGGATCGAGGTCGGCGGACGAGTCCACCCCGAGAAGTCACGCACCCTCTGACGACGGCCGCCGACCTCGCCCCGCGGTGAGGTCGGCTTCGCTCAGAGTCACCTCGATCTCCCGGCCCAGCGTCACCCCGGGAGCGAGGGGAAGCCTGTCGCCGCTCCAGAACTTGCCGGGGTCGTACCAGTTGGTGCGCCTGCGCCCACTGATCAGCCCCATCTCCTCGTACGTCTGCGCAACCACCTCGGCGCAATAGGCACTCTCGAGGCCGCCCGACTTCTCCTGCCGGCGCCCCGTCCCGGGCAGGCGCCCGCCGAACCACCGTGACGCGAGTTTCGCGGTGGACGGGAACGGGGTTCCGTCGAGCCGAGCGATCGTCCGCAGCAACGCATCCTCCTGCTGCGACGTCGCGGGCTCGGCGAGCTGACGCAGCCATCCCCGCTGCCCGTACCGCGCACCCCACACCTGGACCGCGGCGCGCAGGTCGTGGAGTTGCACACCGCGCTGAAAGCGTCCCGTCCACATGTCCTGCAGCGAATGTCCCAGCTCGGCGTGCCACATCAGCGGCGGCAGGTCCTCGAGGACCACCGACATCCCGACGTGGTTGACCGGACTGTTCGTCAGCGTCTGAATGGCCCGGTCGGCCGGAGACTCTCCGCGGAAGATCCAGATGTCGCCGGTGCGCGTGACCTCGACAGCGGTGTCGAGGTCGATGGTGGAGCCGTGTCGTCGTGCGTCCGTGTGCCGTGGCGCGTCCATGGACCCTAGCCTAGAAGGATGCGACCGCGCGGCAGGCAATGGTGGAAACTACTCGGACTCGCGGGTGCGGTGGGTGTCGCCGCGACCGGGGTCGTCGCGGTGCGCGCGGATCGGCACCGCAAGGCGTACACGCCCGACGAGGTCCGGGCGCGTCTCCACGAGCGCTACACCCGCGCGTACGCGGTGCACGACGGGCAGAAGGAGATCGACCTGACCCCGCCCACCTGGCGGGACCGGGTCACCGGTGCCCTGCGCCGCCTCCGCAGGCGGGGCACCGGGACCGATCAGCCCAGGGCCCGGCGGATTCCGTCCGCGAGCTGAGCGACCTGCCCGTCCGTCATCACGAACGCCGGCGAGATCTGCATGGCACCCTGACCGGCCGCGCGCCCCGAGATCCCGTGTTCGCGCAACGTGTTCACGAACGGGAGCGCTTCCGCCGGATCGGCCAGCTGCACCGCCGCGACCGCACCGAGACCGCTGCGTACTTCCTCGACGCGCGGATGATCGGCGAGAGGCGCGAGGTGCTCGTGCAGTGACGACTCGAGCCGCTTCGACTCCGCCAGCAGATTCTCGCGCTCGATGATGTCGAGGTTGGCGAGTGCCGCCGCGGCGGCACCCGCATGCCCACCGTAGGTGTAGCCGTGCCGCCACCAGACCCCGCCGGCGAAGAACGGCTCGGCCACGCGCGGGGCGATGAACACCGCACCCATCGGGACGTACCCGGAGGTGAGGCCCTTCGCCGTAGTCATCATGTCGGGCTGCAGGTCGAATCGCGTCGACGCGAACCACTCGCCGCCGATGCGGCCGAATCCCGTGACCACTTCGTCGACGACGAACAGGATGTCGTGCTCGCGGCAGATGTCGCGGACCTCCGCGAGATAGCCCTCCGGCGGCAGGTATACGCCGCCCGCGCCGATGACGGGCTCGCAGAAGAACGCGGCGATCGTGTCGGCGCCGATCTTCTCGATCAGTTCGAGCAGGCTCTTGGCGTCGTTCCAGGCGACCGTGGCGGCGTCGGCCATCAACTCGCCGTAGCCCTCGCGGTTGGCGGGGATTCCCGCCAGCGCGGTGCCCGCCACATGCATCCCGTGATAGGCCTTCTGGCGGCCGACCACGATCGTCTTGGACGGCTTGCCCATCTCGTGCCAGTAGCGGCGGGCGAGCTTGGCCGCCGTGTCCACGGAATCCGAACCACCGGACGTGAGGAAGATCTTGCTGCCGGGCACCGGCGCAATGGTCGCGAGACGATCGGCCAGGGCCGCGGTCGTCTCGGGGACGAAGTCACCGAAGTTCGAGAAATGGGCCACGGTCCGCAACTGCTGCGCGACGGCGTCCGCGATCTCCGCACGGCCGTGCCCCACGTTGGTGAACCACAGACCTGCTGTCGCATCCAGGTATCGGTTGCCGCGATCGTCCCAGATGTAGGCGCCCTCGCCGCGGGACACCACGAAGGCGCCCTTCTGTTCCACCGCGCCCATGTCCGCGAATCCGTGCCACAGTGCCGACGCCATGCTCATCCCTTCGTGAAACCCCGCCCGAAGGCGACTATGCCACGACGCCCCACAGAGGATCGTGCCGCGTCACTTCTCCGCCAGGGCGGTGGGGTGTGGCTCGGTGTCGACTCCCGGAATCCCGCGACCGCGGATGGACGCGCCCGCCGTCTCGGCCACGAAGTACAGCGCGACGAGGCCGATCGCGCACGCGGCCATCATGTAGAACGCCGGCATGAGTGTGTTGCCGGTCCATTCGATGAGCAGTTCGTTGACCGCGGGGGCGGTGCCGCCGAACAGAGACGTCGACACGTTGTAGGCGATGGCGAAACCCGCGAACCGCACATGGGTCGGAAACATCGCCGGGAACGTCGCCGAAATCGTGGACAGCTGCAGGACGTACAGCAACCCGAGTACCGCGAACGCGAGGATCGCCCATCCGAAACCCTGACGCATCAGCAGGTACATCGGGACGGCGAGCACGATCAATCCCACGAGCGAGCCGTACCACAACGGTTTGCGGCCGACCCGGTCCGACAACCCGCCGGCGAACGGAATGACTGCCATCATCACGAGCTGCCCGACGATGAACAGGGACAGCGACGCGGTGGACGTCAGACCGATCTGTGTCTCCAGATATGTCGGCATGTAACTGAGCAGGGTGTAATTGGTGACGTTCAACGCGATGACGAGGCCTCCGAGCAGCAGCAACGGCTTCCAGTACTCGGTCACCAGATCCTTGAACTCGTGGGTCGGCGTCGACTCCACCTCGCCCTCCGCGTCCAGTTCCCGGAACACGGGGGTCTCCTCGAGCTTGGTCCGCAGGTAGAGGCCGATCAGACCCATCGGTCCGGCGATCAGGAACGGGATACGCCAGCCCCAGGTGGACATGAACGGATCGCTGGAGAACAACTCCACCGCCAGGACCACGATCGCACCCAGCGCATACCCGCCGAGCGTGCCGAACTCGAGGAAACTTCCGCAGAAACCGCGCTTGCGGTCCGGCGAGTACTCGGCCATGAACGTTGCCGCGCCGCCGTATTCGCCGCCCGTCGAGAAGCCCTGGATCATGCGCAGCAGCACCAGCAGCAGGGGCGCCCAGAAACCGATGACGTCGTATCCCGGCACGAGGCCCACGCAGAACGTCGCACCCGCCATCAGGATGATCGTCAGTGCCAGAACCTGGCGGCGTCCGAGCCGGTCACCCAGCGGACCCCACACGAGGCCGCCGAGCGGTCGCACGACGAACGACACCGCGAACACGAGCAGGGCGTACAGGGTGGCCGAACCGGTGTCGCCTGGAAAGAACGCTGCCGAGATGTACGACACGGTGAACGCGTAGACACCGTAGTCGAACCATTCGGTGGCGTTACCCATCGCCGACGCCGCGATCGCGCGACGGAGAACACCTGGTGGGAGGGTTTCCTGCTCGGCTGACGAACTCGCAGATGCCATGTGATCCCGTCTCCTCGGGCCGGTTTCGCGTTCACCCATTGTGGCCCGAGTGGCACGTGTTGTCGCGCGTTTGCCGGTTACAGACACGCCACGGAGGCGCGCCCGAGCCGTTCCCGCGACAGTGTGCGACCACCGTCGCGCGGGTATCCGCAGCCCATGACCAGCCGAATCATCGCCATCGCCGTCGACTGTCGTGACGCGGAAACACTGTCACGATTCTGGTGCGACGCCCTGGGCTATCCGTCGACCCGCCGATGGAAGGACTCGTACGGGCTCGAGTACGTCGAATCGAACGCACCGGGGTCCCCGTCACTGGTGTTCCAGCCCGTCGACGACCCGAAGTCCGAGAAAAACCGCCTGCACCTCGACATCGCGCCGTCGTCCGGTACCCGCGACGAGGAGGTCCGGCGGCTCCTCTCGCTCGGCGCACGCCGGCTGAGCGACGACCCGAACGTTCCCTGGGTGGTCCTCGCAGACCCCGAGGGCAACGAATTCTGCGTGCTACCGGAACGTGGGGCCGACGACGGGACGACCACGTAGCCCTCGCCACCAGGCGGCGGGCCCGCCGTGGGCGACCCAGTGCCGTGCGTGGTCCACGTAATCCGTCGCCACCCGGACCCACTCACTCCAGGCACTCGGCGTGGGCAGGGTTTCGACCGAACGGGTCAGGAGACGATCGATCGCGTCCGAGACGAGTTCTGCGCGCTCCAACTGCACCATGTGCCCCGCACCGGGGACCTTCACCAGTTCCGCGTCGGGCAGATGCCCGGCGATCGCCTTCGAGTACCGGAAGGGGGTCAGGAGGTCGCGATCGCCGCACACCACCAGCGTCTCGATGGGTGCGAGCAACGGCACCGCCGCCGTCTCGTCGTGATTCTTGAACGACGGCAGGAAGTCGACGAGGGTCTTGAGGGACGTGTCGTTGATCATCTGCTCGGAGTGCCACATGATCGCCGGGCTGATGCTGCGGTCACCGAACGACGCCGACCTCAGGATCGGCGCCAGCACCCTCTTGCTCGCGCCGCGACCGCTCTGGACGACCCGGGGCAGGTGCCGGGCCGCGGTGCTGAATCCGGCAACCACCGGCGTGTTGAGGGTCCGCGCGAGCCCCACGTCACCCAGCTTCTCCGCCGCGGTGGCGATCAGGCCCACCCCGACGACGCGGGACCCGATCAGATCGGGATGCTGCCCGACGTACGACAGGACCGCCATACCGCCCATCGAATGGCCTACCAGCACGATCGGCCCCTCCGGCACGAGCGCACGGATCACGGCGTCGACGTCCTGTGCGAGATGCGGAATGGTGCAGGTGGCGCGCCGCGGCACCCCGGAGTCGCCGTGCCCCCGCAGGTCGAAGAACACCATGCGAATCGTCGAGCCCCACGCCTCCTCGAGCTGAACCCGCTGGAAGTGCCAGCCGGTCATCCGGTTGCAGAAGCCGTGGACGAACACCACCGTCAAGGGGGCGAACGCCGGACCCACCTCGCGCACCGCGAGGGGCACACCGTCGTCGGCGGCGACGACACTGCCGCGGTCGCGGCCGAGCAGGTCGAAGTTCTCGCCTGCGAACTCGTCGAACATAGTCTCCCAGCCGTTGCCGAAGTCACGGATGATCGCGCGGACGCCTGTCGTGTGGAGGATAGCGCGGTGCGCGAATCGTCTGCGCGCAGCTTCGCCGCTACCGGTCCTCGCCGTACCGCCGGCGCGCACCGAGACGTCCCACCGCGTTCACGGCGAGCGCCATCAACGCCATTGCCAGCAACAACACGACCGCCGTGACGGCGAGCTGGAGGTACCCCTGCTGTCGGGGGTCCAGGAACGGATACGGGTACCAGTCGACGATCGGACCCCGGATCAGGGAATAGGCGCCATACACGGCCGGAAAGACCAGCCAGCCGAGGCTCTGCGCCTCGGAGATCCGCACCCGGGACGGGGCCACCACCCAGTCGAGCAGCAGCACGAGCGGCAGCAGACGGTGCAGGGCCGTGTTGATCCAGGCGTCCTGCAGCATGACGTCGATGTTCGCCAGCAGCACCGCGTACACAATTCCGGTGATGACCATGTACAGCGTGGTCGCGCCGCGGAACAGCTGCCAGCCCCGCGACTGCGGATCCCGGATCGCGCCGACGAGCAGGACGACGGCGGCGAGGATGTTGCTCTCGATGGTGAAGTAGCTGAGGTAGTTGGCCAGGGAGAAGTCGTCGCTGCCGGCGCTGCGGAGGGGAATCCACAGCAACGCGATCAGACCGTAGACGGCGAAGACCGCCCGCAGAACCCGAACGATCCTCTGACCTCGCAGGTCCGTGACGACGGCAGCGCCCATCCGCCGATATTCGCACACGGGCGGGCGCGGCACAGGGTGATCAACCGGGTTGGCTAGGCTGGGGTCCAGCATGTCCACCACAGCACCCAGCCGGCGGGAACTGAAAAACAGCCTCGGCGAACTCACTCTGCGCGACGAACACCGGCTCCGCCGGCGACTCGACCGTGCGCGCACACCCGACGCACTCGCGTCCCTGTCCGACGAGATCGCCGCCGCGCGCGGACGCATCGCACGAAGACTCGACAGCGTCCCTGTCATCGACTACCCCGACGCGCTACCCGTCAGCCAGCGCCGCGACGACATCGCGAAGGCGATCGCCGAGAACCAGGTCGTCATCGTCGCCGGCGAGACGGGCTCGGGCAAGACGACGCAGATCCCGAAGATCTGCCTCGAACTCGGCCGCGGCGTCCGCGGCCTCATCGGACACACCCAGCCCCGCCGTCTCGCGGCGCGGACGGTTGCCGAACGCATCGCCGAGGAACTCCGCAGCGAACTCGGTGAGACCGTCGGCTACACCGTGCGATTCACCGACCAGGTGTCGGACGGCACGCTGGTGAAACTGATGACCGACGGAATCCTGCTCGCCGAGATCCAGCGCGACCGGATGCTGCGCCGGTACGACACGCTCATCATCGACGAGGCCCACGAACGCAGCCTCAACATCGACTTCATCCTCGGATACCTGCGACAGCTACTCCCCCGCCGGCCCGATCTGAAAGTGATCATCACCTCGGCCACCATCGATCCGGAACGCTTCGCGCAGCACTTCGCCACCGACGACGGGGTGCCCGCACCGATCGTCGAGGTGTCCGGACGCACCTTCCCCGTCGAGATGCGTTACCGCCCACTCACCGTGGAAGTGGGCGACCAGACCTTCGACCGCGACCCCGTCGACGCGGTGTGCGAGGCGGTCGAAGAATTGTCCGGCGAGGGCGACGGCGACATCCTGGTCTTCCTCTCCGGCGAACGGGAGATCCGCGACACCGCCGACGCGCTCCGCGACCGCAGACTGCGCGGCACCGAGATCGTGCCCCTGTACGCCCGGCTGTCGGCGGCGGAACAGCACAAGGTGTTCACCCCCCACACCGGGCGGAGGGTCGTGCTGTCGACGAACGTCGCGGAAACCTCCCTCACCGTGCCCGGCATCCGGTACGTCGTGGACCCGGGAACCGCCCGCATCTCCCGCTACTCGGTGCGCACCAAGGTGCAGCGCCTCCCCATCGAACCGATCTCGCAAGCGTCCGCCCGCCAGCGTTCCGGGCGTTGCGGCCGTGTGGCCGAGGGCATCTGCATCCGCCTCTACTCGGAAGAGGACTTCGAGGCGCGGCCCGCGTTCACCGAACCGGAGATCCTGCGCACCAACCTCGCGTCCGTCATCCTGCAGATGACGGCGCTCGGCCTCGGCGACATCGCCGCGTTCCCGTTCGTCCAGCCACCCGACCCGCGGGCCGTCCGCGACGGCATCGGCCTGCTCGAGGAACTCGGGGCGATCGAACGGAAAGCCCAGAACGAGCAACCCGTCCTCACCGCGGTCGGACGCGAACTCGCGCAGATCCCCGTCGATCCGCGCATGGCCCGGATGCTCGTCGAGGCACACCGGAACGGCTGCCTGTCCGAGGTGCTGGTCATCGTCTCGGCCCTCTCGATCCAGGACGTGCGGGAACGTCCCGCCGAATTCCAGCAGGCAGCGGACGAGAAGCACGCCCGGTTCACCGTGGAGAACTCCGACTTCCTCGCCTTCCTCGAACTGTGGAAGTACCTGCGCGAGCAGCGGAACGAATTGTCGTCCAACCAGTTCCGCAAGATGTGCCGAAACGAGTTCCTGCACTGGCTGCGCATCCGCGAATGGCAGGACCTGCACGGCCAGCTCCGGCAGATCACCCGCGGGCTGGGCTGGGACACCACCGATACCCCGGCCGGCGAGGCGGCGATCCACCAGTCCCTCCTCGCGGGACTGCTGTCGCACATCGGACTCCGCGAGGGTGACAAGCGAGACTTCCTCGGGGCCCGCGGAAGCCGATTCGCGGTCTTCCCCGGCTCGAGCCTGTTCAAGAAGCCCCCGCGATGGGTCATGGCCGCCGAACTGGTCGAGACGTCCCGGCTGTGGGCGCGCATGTCGGCCAGGATCGAACCCGAGTGGGCGGAGAAGCTGGCGCCGCACCTCGTGAAACGCACCTACTCCGAGCCGCACTGGTCGTCGAAGCGCGGCGCCGCCATGGCCTACGAACGCGTGACGCTGTACGGGATCCCGCTCGTCGCCCGGCGTGCGGTCACCTACAGCACCATCGACCCCGAGACGTCCCGGGACCTGTTCATCCGCCACGCTCTGGTGCAGGGCGAGTGGCAGACGCAGCACAAGTTCTTCCACGCCAACCGCGCACTCCTCGAAGACGTCGAGGAACTCGAGCACCGCGCCCGCAGGCGCGACATCCTCGTGGACGACGACACCCTCTACGACTTCTACGACCAGCGCGTCGGCCCGGAATCGGTCTCCGCCCGGCATTTCGACTCCTGGTGGAAGGTCGCCCGCCGCAAGAACCCCGACCTGCTCACGTTCACCCAGGCGACGGTCGTCAACGCCGAGTCCGCAGCAGTACTCGGCGGCGAGTACCCCGACGCCTGGCGTCAGGGCGACATGCAGTTCCCCCTCACCTACCAGTTCGAGCCCGGCACCGAGGACGACGGCGTCACCGCCCGCATCCCGATTGCGCTGCTGGCGGGCCTGCGCCCGGTCGGCTTCGACTGGCTGGTCCCCGGCATGCGCGTCGAACTGGTCACCGCCCTGATCAAGACGCTCCCGAAGACCCTTCGCCGACATGTGGTTCCGGCACCGGATTTCGCGGCCGCCGCGCTTTCCGCCGTGAAACCCCGCTCCGAACCGCTCACCACGGCGATGGCCCGCGAGTTGTCGCGGCTCGGCGCGTGTCGCATCGATCCCAAGGACTTCGACGTCACCGCGCTCCCCGACCATCTGCGCATGACGTTCGCTGCCGTGGACGAGAAAGGTGCCGTCCTCGGCCGGGACAAGGATCTCGTGTCGCTGCGCAAGTCGCTCGCTCCCCGCGTCCAGGTGGAGGTGGCGAAGGCGGCGTCGAATTCGGAGCGGCCGCCCGCACTCACGTGGACCCCTGCCACCCTCGGTTCGCTCGAGGCCACCGTGACACGCGAACTCGGCGGCCAGAAGGTCACCGGCTACCCCGCCCTGGTCCCGGAGGGTGACGGTGTCGCCGTCCGCGTGCTCAGCACCGCGGCGGCGCAACGATCCGCAATGCGCGCCGGAACGCGCCGGCTGCTGCTCGCCGCCGTTCCCACCCAGGCGAAGACGGTCACGTCGGGCCTGAGCAACGCACAGCGACTGGCGCTCGGGCAGAACCCCGACGGCAGCCTCGACGCCCTGATCGACGACTGCCGCAACGCCGCCGCGAACCAGTTGATCGCCGCACACGGCACGCCGGTGCGCACCCCTCAGGAGTTCGACGCCCTCGTGGCGACGGCGCGCGCCGAGATGGCCCGGAACGTGGCGATGCTCCTACGACTGGTGTCGCCGGTGCTCGAAGCCGACCATCGGCTCGCCGTCGTGCTGGAACGCGCGACCGGTGAGGCCGCCGACGACGTGCGCGAACAGCGGCAGTCGCTGCTGTTTCCCGGATTCGTCGCCGACATCGGTGCCACTCGCCTCCGTGAACTGCCCCGCTACCTCGCCGCCGCGGCGGCCCGTCTCGAAGCTCTTCCCGGGAGCGCACCGCGCGACCAGAAGGGGATGGACGTTCTCGACCGGGTGTACGCCGGATACGAACGCATGCTCGCGGGCCTGCCGGAAGAACGACAGCACACACCCGAAGTCGACGCCATTCACTGGATGATCGAGGAACTGCGCGTCAGCCTGTTCGCTCAAACACTCGGGACACCGATCCCCGTGTCCGAGAAGCGCGTGATCAGTGCCATGGAGAAGGTGCGCTGACGCGCAAGGCCATGGAGAAGGTGCGGTGACCTCGGCTCAGGCGTCGTCTCGGGATTCGCGGTGTTCGCGTAGCTCTTTGATCTCGCGGGCGAAGTCCTCGGCGGAGCTGAAAGACCGATACACGGACGCGAAGCGCAGGTACGCCACCTCGTCGAGATCACGAAGCGGACCGAGAATGGCGAGGCCGACCTCGTTGCTCGGGATCTCCGCAGAACCCGACGCCCGGACCGCGTCCTCGACCTGCTGGGCAAGAAGATTCAGGGCGTCGTTGTCTACCTGCCGGCCCTGGCAGGCGCGGCGCACTCCCCGTACCACCTTCTCCCGGCTGAACGGTTCGGTGACACCACTGCGCTTGACCACCGACAGCACGGCCGTCTCGACGGTGGTGAATCGGCGACCACACTCGGGGCACGAGCGGCGGCGACGGATGGCCTGTCCTTCGTCGGCTTCTCGCGAATCGACCACACGTGAATCGGGGTGCCGGCAGAACGGGCAGTGCATGGCGATTCCTTCGTTGTAGCCGTCGTGGCCGCAACTGTTCGCCTCCCCCGATGGCGAACCGACGAAAACGGATTCACGCAGCGGATGCACGATCTCGACGCGACCACACGAAGTGGTGGGACTGACAGCATCCGAGACTACTCGGCCGCCCTGGGGGACAGACATGCAGAGCCACCCCCGTCACCGGGTAGAGGACGACGGGACGATCAGACTCTGGCCCGGGTGGAGCGCCGAATTGGACATGGCGTTCAGCTCCATGATCCGCTCGACCACCTGTGCCACCGGCAATTCCGGGGAGATCCGCGCCGCGAGCGCTGCCAGGCTCTCCCCCTGCTGCACCTGCACGACCTCCGTGGCCGCCGAATTGCTCACACCGTCGGTCGTGGCCAGCTGAGCCACCCCGACGAGCCCGCACAACACACCCGCCGTGATCACGACACTCGCGAGCACCATCCGCCAGCCGACGTCGTTTGCCCCGCGCGCGTGATCGGCACGGGAGACACCGGTGTGGGTGGGCCGGTACGCGACGGCGCCGGACGACGGGCGCCGCAGCTCGCCGTCGGTGCGCCGGCGGCGCGGCTCGGTCCGGTACGACCGTGCGGCCCCGGACCGGACGACACCCCGTTCCAGGGCCTGCCGGTTCAGCACTGCCTGCCGATGGAGAACTGCGTTGCTCATCGGTACCTCCGCTGCTCGTATCCGTTGTCAGATCCGTTGTCGTCAGATCCGTTGTCGTATCCGCTACCGACCCGGTCGGTGTCTGATCGCTCCGGTCGTTCGATCACGCGTTCGAAAGAACACATGTTCGATTTCTACCACGGCACTCCGACAATGTCTCTACTTCTCGCGACACGTGTCGAACAGATGTTTGAAACTCCGAGGAAAGCGGGATAGATTCGTGTCACGCGGCACAGCAGTCACATGCGACCCATACCGAGAAGATCCACATACAGACGGAGGCACCTCGCCATGAAGGACGACAGCTCGACCGACGGTTCGACTCCACGTGTGAGCGGTGGCTCCGCCGCCGGGTTGACCGACCGGCAGCGCCGTGTCCTCGAGGTGATTCGCACGTCCGTCAACGAGCGCGGATATCCGCCGAGCATCCGCGAGATCGGCGACGCCGTGGGGCTCACCTCCACGTCGTCCGTCGCTCATCAACTGCGCACGCTGGAGCGGAAGGGCTTCCTCCGCCGGGATCCCAATCGTCCCCGCGCCGTGGACGTGCGCGGCCTCGACGAGGTGGCGGCGGGAGCCGCGGCGAACGCGAGCGCCGCAGTCGGGTTGGCCGCGGTCAAGTCCGGCGCCGACGGCGCACCCCTGCCGGAACCCACGTTCGTCCCGGTCCTCGGCCGGATCGCGGCCGGTGGCCCGATCCTCGCCGAGGAAGCAGTCGAGGACGTGTTCCCGCTCCCCCGCGAACTGGTGGGCCAGGGCTCACTGTTCCTGCTCAAGGTCGTCGGCGAATCGATGATCGATGCCGCGATCTGCGACGGCGACTGGGTAGTGGTCCGTCAGCAGAACGTGGCGGAGAACGGAGACATCGTGGCAGCGATGATCGACGGCGAAGCAACCGTCAAGACGTTCAAACGCACCGAGAACGAGGTGTGGCTGATGCCGCACAATCCGCTGTTCGATCCGATCCCCGGCAACGACGCGGTCATTCTGGGCAAGGTCGTCACGGTCATGCGCAAGATCTAGTCACCGCCGCGCGGAGACACGAGGAGGCCCCACGGCGATTGCCGTGGGGCCTTCTCGCATCCACCCCGGATACGCAGGTCGCGCCTCGTCAGAGATTGAGGCCGCGACCGATGATTTCCTTCATGATCTCGGTGGTACCGCCGTAGATGGTCTGGACACGAGAATCCATGTAGGCCTTGGCAATCGGGTACTCCTTCATGTATCCGTAGCCGCCGTGCAGCTGCAGGCACCGGTCGATCAGCCGGACCTGCGCCTCGGTGGTCCACCACTTGGCCATCGCCGCTTCCTGCACCGACAGCTTCTCGTCGTTGAGCAGTTCGATGAACTTGTCGACGAGCACTCGGACGGCCGTTGCCTCGGTGGCGAGTTCGGCGAGCACGAAGCGGGTGTTCTGGAAGCTGCCGATCGACTTGCCGAACGCCTTCCGGTCGCGGCAGTACTGGATCGTCATGTCGAGTGCCGATTCCATTGCGGCCGCGGCCACCACGGCGATCGACAGCCGCTCCTGGGGAAGGTTCTTCATCAGGTAGAGGAAGCCCATCCCCTCCTCACCGAGGAGGTTGGCGGCGGGAACGCGGACGTCGGCGAAGCTGAGCTCCGCGGTGTCCTGCGCCTTCATCCCGATCTTGTCGAGATTGCGGCCGCGTTCGAAGCCCGGCATGTCCCGTTCGACGACCAGGAGGCTGAATCCCTGCGCCCCCTTGTCGGGATCGGTACACGCGACGACGATCACGAGGTCGGCGTTGATGCCGTTGGTGATGAACGTCTTGGAACCGTTGAGGACCCAGTCGTCGCCGTCGCGCACGGCGCGCGTCTTGATGCCCTGCAGGTCGCTGCCGGTGCCCGGTTCGGTCATCGCGATGGCGGTGATCAGCTCGCCCGACGCGAAGCCGGGCAGCCAACGCTGCTTCTGCTCCGCGTTGCTCAGTTCGAGCAGGTACGGCGCGACGACGTCATTGTGCAAGGTGAAGCCGATGCCGCTGTACCCGCCGCGGGTGGTCTCCTCGGTGATTATCGCGTTGTACCGGAAGTCGCGCACGCCGCCGCCGCCGAATTCCTCCGGTACGGCCATGCCGAGGAAGCCCTGCTTGCCGGCCTCGACCCACAGGCTGCGGTCGACGATGTTCTGCTCTTCCCACTTGGCGTGGTTCGGCTCGGCGTGCTGTGCGAGAAACTTGCGGTACGACTCCCGGAACAGTTCGTGCTCCGGTTCGAACAGGGTGCGCTCCACGCCGACTCCTCGTATCAACTATCTGGGTACGTCTCGTTCGACGGTAGAGGCGAGGAACACCGTGGTGAATGACCCAGGTGATCGGGATTCGTGACCCATCCGGTCACCGTGTCAGGGCTTGCGGAACCGCGCGAGCGAGCGCATCACCGGGTAGGCGACGAGGATGCCGACCGAACCCCACGCGATGCCACCGAGTTCCACGGATCCGATCGTCAGCGTCAGGTCGCCGATGCCGGCGACGAGCGCCGCAGCGACCACGGTGAGGTTCACGGGGTCGGTGAAGTCCACCTCGGCGTCCATCCAGATGCGCACACCGAGGACGCCGATCAGTCCGTACAGCACGAGGGTGGCGCCGCCGATGACACCGTTCGGCACCGTGAACACGAGGGCACCGAACTTCGGTGAGAACGCGAGAACCACGGCGGTGGCGGCCGCGACCCAGTAGGCGGCGGTGGAGTACACCCGCGTCGCGGCCATGACTCCGATGTTCTCGGCGTACGTGGTGGTTCCGGAGCCGCCGCCGAATCCGGCGAGGGTGGTGGCCAATCCGTCCGCAACGAGGGCGTCGCCGGCGACGTCGTCGAGCGACCGACCCGTCATGGCCGACACCGCCTTGACGTGGCCGACGTTCTCGGCGATCAGGACGATGACCACCGGCAGGGTCAGCGCGATCACGGACCATTCGAACGTCGGTCCCCGCAGTTCGGGCACGCCGAACCAGGCCGCCTCCCGCAGCGCCGTCACCCGCTCCTCGGCGAGCCCGCCGATCACGGCGGCGAACACCCAGCCGACGACGACCCCGACGAGAATGCCGAGACGGCCCAGCAGTCCCGGACCGAGCACGGTCACGAGCAGGATCGCCAGCAGGGTCACCCCGGCGATCAGCGGTTGCGATTCGAACGAATCCACCGCGGTGGGTGCGAGATTGAGCCCGATCAACGCGACCACGGCGCCGGTGACGACCGGGGGCATGACGGCGTCGATGACTCGCGATCCGGCCAGCTTCACTGCGATGCCCACCACGAGCAGCAACAGACCCGCGGCGGCAACACCGCCGAGTTGCGCGGCGGGACCCGAACTCTGCGACGCCGTCAGCGGCGCGATGAACGCGAACGACGATCCGAGATAGCTGGGGATGCGGCCACGGGTGATGAGCAGGAACAGGGCCGTCCCGATACCCGAGAACAGCAGTGTCGTCGTGACCGGGAACCCGGTGATGGTCGGCACCAGGAGGGTGGCGCCGAACATCGCGATGACGTGCTGCATCCCGATTCCGACCGTGCGCGGCCAGGTGAGACGCTCGCCGGGAGCGACCACCTCGCCCTCACCGATCCGCCTGCCGTCACCGTGCAGCGTCCACCCGAACGCCCGTGTGGGGGTGGACGGGCCGGCTGAGCCGCCGGCCGGACCGTCGGGGGCGTCGGTTTCTCTTTTCGTCACAGTTCGCCAATAGTAGGCACGATCTGGGAGTTTCGCGCCTTCGGGACCGGATCCCGCAGCACACCGGGGCTACGCGCCCAGCACCCGGACCGCCGCGGCACGCGCCTCCGCAGGATCGCTCGTGGCGAGCACGTCCTCGGCGGCACGACGGCAGTCGTCCAGCGAGACCGATCCCACCTTCGCACCCACACCGGATACGGCGGCACCCGCGCAGGACAGCGACGTGACCCCGAGTCCGATCAGCACGCAGGCGAGCAGCGGGTCGGCGGCCGCCTCGCCGCAGACGCCGACCGGTTTGCCTGCCGCGATGCCCGCCGCGGCCGTGCGGGCGACGAGCGCGAGGACCGCCGGCTGCCAGGGATCGGTGAGCGATGCCAGGTCGGAGGACATCCGGTCGGCGGCCATCGTGTACTGCGCGAGGTCGTTCGTGCCGATGGACAGGAAGTCGACGTGGCGCAGAAGACGGTCGGCCAGGAGCGCGGCGGCCGGTACCTCGACCATCACGCCGGGCACGAGTCCGCGAGCCCGGACCTCCGCCGCGAAGGATTCGGCCTCGGCGGGAGTCGAGATCATCGGCGCCATCACCCACGGCTGCGACTGCGTCTGCTTCGCCGCGGCGGCGACGGCGTCGAGTTGCCTGCTGAGGATGCCCGGATTCTGTTCGGCGATCCGGATTCCGCGGACCCCGAGTGCCGGGTTCGCCTCTTCGGCGTGGTTGGCGAAGCGCAGCGGCTTGTCCGAACCCGCGTCGAGCGTCCGGATCACCACTTTCCGGCCGGCGAACGCGTCGAGCACCTCGCCGTAGATCTCGGCCTGCTCGTCGACGCCGGGCTCGGAATCGCGGTCCAGGAAGCACAACTCGGTGCGGAAAAGTCCGACGCCCTCGGCGGCGGTCGTGGCGGCCGACCGCGCACCGGCCCCGTCCTGAACATTGGCCAGAATCGACACGGAATGTCCGTCGCTCGTGCGGCCGGGCCCCTCCCACGACTGGATGCGGATCCGTTCGGCGCGGCCGTGTTCCACGGCGGCGCGGGCCTCCACGGGGTCCGGTTCGACGACGAGTTCGCCGGCCGAGCCGTCGAGGAGGACGGGGGTGCCCGCGACGACGGATTCGAGGTCACGCACCGCGACCACACACGGAATGCCCAGCTGCCGCGAGATGATCGCGGTGTGGCTGGTGGGGCCGCCGAGGACGGTCACGAGTCCGACGATCAGCTCGGGATCGAGACCGGCGGTGTCGGCGGGCGCGAGGTCCTGGGCACACAGGATCGACGGTGTCGTGGGCACGGGGATGCCGGGTTCGGGCAGACCGAGGAGTTCGGACACCACGCGGTCCCGGATGTCGCGCAGGTCGGTCACCCGTTCGGCCATCAGCCCGCCCATCTTGGTGAACAGGGTTGCGAACTGCTCGGTGGCCTCGGCCGCCGCTTCCTCGGCCGGGGTTCCACCGGCGATCAGCTTCTGCGCTGCACCGAGCCAGCCGCGATCGGCGGCCATCGCCGCGTTCGCCTGCAGCACCTCTGCCGCGGCGCCGGACACGCTCGCCGCGCGGTCGCGGAGTCGTTGCGACACCACGGCGGCCGCTTCCTCGAATCGGACCTTCTCCGCGTCGCGCGACACCTCGTCGATCCGGGCCGAACCGGGCGCGACCTCCGGCCGCGGAGCCGGCCAGATCACCGGCGCGTAGGCAATGCCCGGTACCACCGGTGTACCTCGCACGATTTCACGGTTTTCGGTCATCGGATCCTCCTGGCCGGTTCGTTCTGTCTTCGCACAGTCGGAAATGCGAATCGACTATGTGACGGAGATTACTCTCAACTCTTGACATGTCAACACACTCGGGCGTAAAACAACATGACACAACATTTCGTGTGATGCAGACCATAACGGATCGCGTCACCGAATACTTCATCGACGAGAACAGGAACGGGGTCACGGTGTATCCGGAAGAACGCCAGCAAGCGGTCACCACGCTGATCTCGCAGCGGGGACGCATGTCGGTCGCGGACCTCTCCGACACGTTCGGCGTCACCACCGAGACCGTGCGACGTGACCTCGCGCTACTCGAGCGTCTCGGCCACGTCCGCCGCGTGCACGGCGGCGCGGTGCCCGCGGGGTCCCTCACCGTCACCGAGCCCGGCATGACGGAGCGCGATCACACCCGCGCCGAGCAGAAGGACCGGATCGCCAAGCGCGCCGCCACCTACCTGCCGCCGTCCGGTGGCAGCGTGCTGTTCGACGCGGGAACCACGACGGGGCGCATCATCCCGGAACTCCCGTCCGATCTGGACCTCACCGTGATCACCAACTCGGTGCCGATCGCCGCCCGGCTCGCGGGACTCAATTCGGTGACGCTCCACATGCTGGGCGGCCGGGTGCGCGGCATCACGCAGGCCGCCGTCGGCGAGGAGGCGCTGCGCATCCTCGATGTCCTCCGCGTCGACGTCGCGTTCATCGGCACCAACGCGCTCAGCGTCGGCCACGGCCTGTCCACACCGGACACCGAGGAGGCCGCGGTCAAGCGCGCGATGGTCCGGTGCGCCAACCACGTCGTCGTGGTCGCCGACTCGTCGAAGGTCGGCCGCGAGCACCTCGTGAGCTTCGCCCCCATCCACAGCGTCGACATCCTCGTCACCGACGCCGACATCAGTTCCGCAGACCGAGCCCACTTCCACGACCAGGGAATCGAGGTGGTGATCGCATGATCGTCACGCTGACCGCCAATCCGAGCATCGACCGCACCGTCAACCTGGTGGGGCGCCTCGAACGAGGAACCGTCCTGCGCGCGGCCGCGACCCACAGCGACCCCGGCGGCAAGGGCGTCAACGTCGCCCGCGCACTCACCTCGGCCGGTGTCGCCGCGGTCGCCGTACTCCCCGGCAACGAGGGCGATCCCCTGCTCACCGCCCTGTCCGAGCACGGGATCGAGCACGTGACCGTGGCGACGTCCGGTCCGGCGCGCACCAACATCACCATCACCGAGCCGGACGGCACCACCACCAAGGTCAACGAACCGGGCGTCGCGATGTCGGCCGGGTCCCTCGCCGATCTGCAGTCGGAGATCATCGAGCGCGGGTCCCGGGCCGAATGGGTGGTGCTGTCCGGGTCGCTTCCCCCGGGCATTCCCACCGACTGGTACGCCACGCTCGTCGAGGCTTTGCGCTCGGCGCCGTGCAGGGTCGCCGTCGACACGTCGGACGCCCCGCTGCTCGCGCTCGCGGACCGGTTCCCCGCGGCCGCTCCCGACCTCGTGAAACCGAACAGCGAGGAACTCGCGCAGCTCACGGGCGCCGACGGGCAGCTGCTCGAGGCGTCCGCGCTGCGCGGGGACCCGACGGCCACCGCCCATGCCGGCAGGCAACTCGTGGACCGCGGGGTCGAAGCCGTCCTCGCCACGCTCGGCGCCGCGGGTGCGGTTCTCGTGACCGAGGCCGGCGCCTGGTGGGCCACGCCACCACCGATCGTCGCCCGCAGCACCGTCGGCGCCGGCGACTCGTCGCTGGCGGGTTACCTGGCAGCGCACATGTCCGGTGCAACGCCCGCGGACTGCCTCCGATCCGCCGTCGCCTACGGCAGCGCAGCGGCAGCCCTCCCCGGCACCACCCTGCCGACCCCCGAACACGTCGACATCGACGCCGTCACCGTCACCGCCCTCAGCTCCCCCGCCCCCGATCCGGCCTGAACCAGAAGGAAACACCATGTCTCACTCGACACCCGACCGCGATTCGGGGCCGCAGATCATCAGCGAAGATCTGATCTCCCTGGACACCGACCTCGGAGCCTCCAAGGAGGACGTGATCTCCGCGCTCTCCCGGCGTCTGGCCGACGCCGGTCGCGCCACCGAAGCGGACGCTCTCCGCGACGCCGCACTGGCGCGTGAATCACAATCGGCTACAGGACTTCCCGGTGGGATCGCGATCCCCCACTGCCGTTCCGAAGCTGTTGTGGCGGCGTCCCTCGGATTCGCCCGGCTCGCCCCGAAGGTCGACTTCGGCGCCCCCGACGGACCCGCAGATCTGGTGTTCCTCATCGCCGCACCCGAAGGTGCGGGCGCGGAGCACATGAAGCTGCTCTCCTCGCTCGCGCGGGCACTGGTCCGCCCCGCCTTCGTCGGCGCCCTGCGTGATGCGAAGACCCCCGCCGAGATCGTCACCCTGGTGAACGACGTCCTGGCACCCGCACCCGCCGCCACACCGGCTGCCGCGTCCCCCGCCACACCGGCTGCCGCTGCGGCAGCCCCCGCGGCCGCTGCCGCGGCCCCGGCTCCGAAGCCCGAACCGGTCACCCCGGAGAAGGAACCCGAGCCCGAGGCACCGAAGCACATCGTCGCGGTCACGGCCTGCCCCACCGGCATCGCCCACACGTACATGGCGGCCGACTCCCTCGTCGCCGCCGGCGAACGCGCGGGCGTCGTCGTCCACGTGGAGACGCAGGGTTCGAGCGGAAGCACACCGCTGGCACCGGGAGTGATCGCGGGCGCGTCCGCCGTCATCTTCGCCACCGATGTCGGGGTGAAGGGCAAGGAACGCTTCGCGGGCAAGCCGGTGGTGGCGTCGGGAGTCAAGCGCGCCATCAACGAGCCCGACACCATGATCACCGAGGCACTGCGCGCGGGCATGAACCCGTCCGCGGCCACCGTGGACGCGGGTAGTGCCGGCAGCGCGGCGGACGAGCCGGCCGGATCGATCGGCTGGGGCACCCACCTGCGTCAGGTGCTGCTCACCGGTGTCAGTTACATGATCCCCTTCGTCGCCGCCGGCGGTCTGCTGATCGCCCTCGGCTTCCTGCTCGGCGGGTACGAGATCTCCGGTCCCGCGGAGGACATCGTCCTCAGCAACTCCCTCGGCCAACTCCCCGACGGTGGCCTGGCGACGTACCTGGGCGCGGTGCTGTTCCAACTGGGTTCGCTGGCATTCAGCTTCCTCGTGCCCGCTCTGGCCGGTTACATCGCCTTCGCCATCGCCGATCGGCCTGGTCTGGCGCCGGGCTTCACCGCGGGTGCCGTCGCGGTCTTCGTCGGCGCCGGATTCATCGGAGGCCTCGTCGGTGGTCTGATCGCCGGTGTGGTCGCGCTGTGGATCAGCCGGATCCCGGTTCCCCAATGGTTGCGCGGCCTGATGCCGGTGGTGATCATTCCGCTGTTCGCGACCCTGATCGTCGGCGCCCTCATGTTCCTGGTCCTGGGCCGTCCGCTCGCCGCGATCACGTCGGGCCTGACGAACTGGCTCAACGGTCTGTCCGGCAGCTCCGTCATCTTCCTCGGCATCATCCTCGGCCTGATGATGTGCTTCGACCTCGGTGGCCCGGTGAACAAGGCGGCGTACGCGTTCGCGGTGGCCGGCCTCAACGTCAACGATCCCGCCTCGCTGCGGATCATGGCGGCCGTCATGGCTGCGGGCATGGTCCCGCCGCTGGCGATGGCTCTCGCGTCGACCGTCCTGCGTCCCAGCCTGTTCAGCGAGGCGGAACGCGAGAACGGCAAGGCGGCCTGGCTTCTCGGCTCGGCGTTCATCTCCGAAGGTGCCATTCCGTTCGCCGCCGCCGACCCGCTGCGCGTCATTCCCTCGATGATGGCCGGCGGCGCAGTCACCGGCGCCCTGATCATGGCGTTCGACGTCACCCTCAGCGCACCGCACGGCGGAATCTTCGTCTTCTTCGCCATCGGCAACCTGCTGTGGTTCCTGGTGGCGCTGGCCGCCGGTGTCGTCGTCGCCGCACTGTGCGTCGTCGGCGCCAAAGAATTCATCAAGCCCGGCGCGTCCGACGCCGAACTCGACCCCGACGTTGCGACCGTCGCAGCGTAAGAGAAACAGATCGCCCCGCATCAACCCCACCGACAGAGGAGAGAGTCCCATGCCCAGCACCACAGTCGCCGTCGGTTCGTCCATCGGCCTGCACGCCCGTCCCGCCGCCGTCATCGCCGAAGCGGTTGCCGCCGCCGGTGTGCCCGTCACGCTGGCCGTGGCGGACGGCGAACCCGTGGACGCCGGCTCCGCACTGCTCATCATGACGCTCGGCGCCACCAAGGGCACCGACGTCACGGTCACCAGCGACGACGCCGACGCCGTCGAGAAGGTGGCCCAGCTGGTGGCGGCCGACCTCGACGCCTGACCGGTATCCGGCCGTCAGCCGGTGACGCCCAGCTGACGGCCGGTCCAGTCCATCTCCCGTTCGAGCGCCGCACTCCAGGTGGCCCCTTCGTGGCCACCGGGGAGGTCGTAGTACCGCACGTGCAGACCGGCCGCCCGCGCGGCAGCGAACATCCGCTGCTGCTGCGGGCGGTATTCGTCGTCCGCCGCCCCGGCGACGAACACCCCGGTCAATTCCGGGAACTGCCGCGTCCTCAGCACGTCGACCGGATTGACCGCCGCGAACGCCCGCTCGTCGCCGGCGAACGTCGCCGCGACCGTCCCCGCGTGATCGCCCAGCGAGGGCTCGTCCTGGCCTAAGAAGTCGAGAAACGTCGGGTAGATCGCCGGATAGTTCACGGCCAGCTGGATCGAACAGGTTCCCCCGTAGGAGAATCCGCCGATCGCCCACTGCGCAGGATCGTGCGACACCTGCAGAGACTTCTCGATCCAGGCGGGGACGTCACGAGCGACGTAGGTGGCGGCGTTCCCCAGCGCCGAATCCAGGCAGAGCGGATTCGCGTCCTGCGACCCCAGTGCGTCGACCACCACGACGACCGGTGCGAGGCCGTCGTGCCGCGCGGCGTACGCATCCACCGTGGACCCCAGTCGTCCGCTGCTGAACCAGTCCTGGGGGCGCCCCGGCTGTCCCGCGATCATGACCATGACGGGGAGCACGGCGCGGGGTGAGGTCAGGTACGCCGGCGGCAGATACAGCACGGCCGGCCGGGCCGGGAATCCGGATTCGGTGCCGGGGATCTCCACTTCCGTCACCACACCGGAGCCGGGTGTGCGCACCGGACGTGTCCACACCGAGTCCGCCGGGGTCCCGGACTGCACGGCGCTCTCGAACCCGGGGACGTCTCCGAACGACACCGGCTCGACGACCGTCGGCGGGCGGTGTCCCACCAGCGAACCGACGGTCGGGAAGACGCCGACCTCCGCGTTTACCTGCCCCACCGCCGCGGCCGCGACCACGGCACCTGCCGCCCCGACCGCCGCGGCGCGGAGGACACCGGGTTTCCGGAGCAGGATGGTGGCTGCGAGTACGAGGGTGCCGACGGCGAGCCAGATCCATGCGTAACCCGCCGGCGGTATCTGATTGGGAAGCGGCCGGTACCTCGCCCACACCGCTCCCCCGATCACCGCGGTCGCGGGCACCGCGACCGCGGCGGCGCGGAGGATCGGCGCCCTTGCGGAACGCGACGCCGCGAGCATCACGACGACGCCCACCACTACGGCAACGGTCGATGCGGCCTGGGCGCGACCGTGCTCGAGCGACAGGTGGGCGATACGCGACAACAACTCGTGGGCCTGCACCCCGCCAGTATTCACACCGCGTCGGTCATCGAAAGAATCAGGCTCGCAACATTTCTCGCAAAACAGACCTATCGGGCACGGCGGCGGATCAGGAAGCCGGCGACGACCACGAGCACGACCGCGCCGCCGGCGACGCCGATTCCCCACACCGTTCCCGGCGACTGCGCCGACGCCTCGTCGGCGGCTGTCTGCGCGCGGGCCTGCTCCTGCACCCTCGACACCGCCCCGGGCAACGCCTGAATCGGCGGAACGGGCCCCTCCCGCGCCTCGGAGGCGATCAGCAGGTCGCCGTTCTCGGTGAACGCGATCGACTCCCCCTGCGGCTGCTGCGGCACGTGTGCGCGCACCACGGGCCCCGCGGCGAACGCGGCGGCCAGGTCGCCGTCCGGGGCGGAGAACAGGAACACGTCGGAGTAGCTGCGGATGGCGGCCACGGTTCCGTCGGCGGACACGGCGCCGCCGGTGAACATCGTCGAATGCAGGGCCGGCGCCGTGGTGCCGCTCCCGGTGGTGGCGTCGTCGGCGCCGTTCGTCTCCGCGACGTCCAGCGTCCCCACCTTCTCGAGCGGGGTCGGGCCGGGGCTCGCGAGGTCGCCCACGACGGCGCCCCCGGCAGGCCGGTACACGTTGCCCGCCCCGAACACTTCCTTCGTGACGATCAGCGGGGTGCCGTCGCGCTGGACGAGAACGGTCTCCGCGTCGTGCGGGCCGTCCGGATACGTCAGCCGATGCAGTTCTCCCGCACCGGTGTCGCGGTCCATCGCGATCAGTGCCACCGTGTCGCGGCGGCGTCCGTTGTCGCCGGTGTCGGCGAGCCACAGCCGGCCGTCGGGGCCGGACGCCATGTCCTCGACGTCGTACGGATCGACCGGCAGCGGAAGCCACCGCTGCACGGCGCAGTTCCCGTCCATCACCGCGACCGCGCGGTCGGAACCGCTGTCACCGACCGCATAGAGCAGTCCCCCGGCCGACACGAGCCCCGACAACTCTTCCAGCGAGGCCTCGTCCGGGGTTCCGGCCGCCGAATCGTCGGGAGTGCAGAGCGGACCGAATTCCGACGCATCGACGGCCGTCTGATCGCGGAAGAACGGCTCGGCCGATCCGGCGCCCGCCGCCGCGAGCGGTGTGCACGCAGCGAGGACTGCAACCGCGACTCGGAGCGACCACCGTGAGCGCGACCACCGTGAACGGTCAGGCACTGCCGTTGTACTGAACCAGTGCCGACGCCAGCGCTTCGGGCACCCGCGCATGGACGCGCGTGCCGTCCTCCTCGTGGGACGAGTCGAGGATCTGTCCGTCCGAGTGGATCCGGGCCATCAGATCTCCCCGGTTGTACGGGAGGAGCACGCTGACCTCGATCTCCGGGCGGATCAGGACGTCGCTGAGATGCTCGCGCAACTCGGCGATGCCTTCCCCGGTCCGGGCGGAGACGAACGACGCACCCGGCAGCAGGCCGCGCAACTGGGTCAACGTGACCGGGTCGGCCGCGTCGATCTTGTTCACCACGATGAGCTCCGGCGGCGCTGCGGCGTCGTTCTCCCGGATCACCTCGGTGATCACCTCGTGGACGGCCCTGATCTGATCCGTGGGCAGCGGATCGGAACCGTCGACGACGTGCAGCAGCAGATCCGCGTCCGTGACTTCCTCCAGCGTCGAGCGGAACGCCTCGATCAGCTGCGTCGGCAGGTGCCGCACGAACCCGACGGTGTCGGTGAGGACGTACTCGCGGCCGTCGTCCAGCGCCGCCCGCCGGGTGGTGGGATCCAGGGTGGCGAACAGCGCGTTCTGCACCAGCACCCCGGACCCGGTCAGCGCGTTGAGCAGGCTCGACTTGCCTGCGTTGGTGTAGCCGACGATCGCGATGGACGGGGTCTCGCTGCGCAGACGCCTGGTGCGTTTGGTGTCGCGGGCGGCCTTCATGCCCTTGATCTCGCGGCGCAGCTTCGCCATCCGCTCCCGGATTCGCCGGCGGTCCGTCTCGATCTTGGTCTCACCAGGACCACGCAGACCCACGCCGCCGTTGCTGCCGGCGCGACCACCCGCCTGCCGGGACATCGATTCACCCCAGCCACGCAGTCGGGGCAGCATGTATTCCATCTGGGCCAGCGCCACCTGCGCTTTGCCCTCCCTGGACGTCGCATGCTGAGCGAAGATGTCGAGGATGAGGGCCGTCCGGTCGATGACCTTGACCTTGACGACCTTCTCCAGCGCGGTCAACTGCGCGGGAGTGAGTTCACCGTCGCAGATGACGGTGTCGGCGCCGGTCGAGAGGACGACCTCACGGAGTTCCTCGGCCTTACCGGAGCCGATGTAGGTGGCAGCGTCGGGTTTGTCCCGCCGCTGGACGAGGCCCTCGAGGACCTCGGACCCGGCGGTCTCGGCCAGCGCCGCGAGCTCGGCCATGCTGGATTCGGCCTGCGCCGCGGTTCCCTGCGTCCAGACACCGACGAGCACCACGCGTTCGAGGCGCAGCTGTCGGTATTCGACCTCGGTGACGTCTGTGAGCTCGGTGGAGAGCCCGGCAACTCGGCGCAGCGCGCTGCGGTCCTCGAGTTGCATCTCGCCGACCGAAGGGCGCCCGTCGTCGTAGGCGAACTCAGTGGAGTCGGAGATCGGCGATTCTTCTGTGCGATGTGTTTTCGTCATACACCCTCATGATCCCACGGAATGTCGAGGGTGTGCACGTGCATTTCGCGCAGGGCGATCAGGCGAGTCCGTTCCACCAGCCGTCGTCGAGGTTCCCGGACGCCACCAGGACGGACGGTCCACGCAACGTCGCCCGGCCGCCGGACACCGCGACAGTGACCTGACCACCGGGAATACGGACGTTCACCTCACCGGAGTCGGCCCCCTCGAAGCGCAGCGCGGCGGTGGCCGCGGCCACCGTGCCGGTGCCGCACGACCGGGTTTCGCCGACCCCGCGCTCATGCACCCGCATGTCCACGGCACCGGAATCGATGCGGGTGAGGATCTCCACGTTGACGCCGTGCGGGAAGAAGCCGGGATCGAACCCGGGTGCAGCCGTCAGGTCGAGGGCCGACAGGGACGCCGCCGTGAGGTGCGCATCGACACACGCCAGGTGCGGGTTGCCGACGTCGATGCCGATCCCGTTGAACACCTTGCCGTCGATAGTCGCGGCACTGGTTCCCAGATCGCGCACCACACCCATGTCGACGGTGACCTCACCGAAGGCGCCGTCGGCCGAGTGCACGATCACCGGTTTGCCGCCGGCCCGGCTGCCCACCACGAACTCGTCGCGGGACTCGAGCCCCGCCGCCCGGAGGTAGTGGGCGAAGACGCGGACGCCGTTGCCACACATCTCCGCGATCGACCCGTCGGCGTTGCGGTAGTCCATGAACCAGTCGTCCTCCGACGTGCCGTCGGGGAGTTCGGCGAGCACACCGGCGCCGGCCAGCGCACCGGCCTTCGCGACGCGCAGGATTCCGTCGGCGCCGAGCCCGCGCCTGCGATCGCACAACGCCGCCACCCGCGGGGCCGACAGGTCGATGCGGACATCGGGATCCGGGAGGACCACGAAGTCGTTCTCGGTGCCGTGTCCCTTGCTGAAATCCATGCGCACCACTCTAACCAACGGTCGAGCAGGTGCTGTTCATCTGTGCGACCGCGGTGCGGTTCATTTACGCGACCGCGGTGCGGTTCATTTTCGCGACCGCGGTGCGGTTCATTTGCGCTGCCGGGCGATTTCGTAGAGGGCGACGGCGCCGGCGGAGGGGGCGCCGAGGGAACTCGCGGCGCCTCCGATCGGGATGCTGACCACCGTGTCGCAGGCGTCGCGCCACGCGGCGCTCATCCCGCGGGTCTCGTTGCCGATCACGAGCACGGTGCCGCCGCCGAAGTCGTGGGCGTCGATGGTGACGGAGCCGGTCTCGTCGGTGCCGACGATGTGCAGGTCGGTTCCGGACGCACGCCGGGCGTCGCGGAAGGCGAGGATCTCCTCGACGGACGAGACCGTGACGACGGGCATCGCAAAGAGGGATCCGGTGGAGGCGCGGACACTCCGGGGGTCGAATGGATCTGCGCCGTGGCCGACGACGACGACCGCGTCGGCGCCGAACGCGTTGGCGGAACGGACGAGGGTGCCCAGATTTCCGGGTGAGGCGGGCCGGTCGAACACGACGATCAGGGGGACGGACTGCAGTCGCAGGTCCTTCAGTCGCGGGGTTCGTGTCTTCGCAATGGCGATCAGTTCCGGCGCGGTGGTGGTGGTCTTCTCGCCCAGTTCGGCCATCAGTTCGGCACTGACACCGATCTGTTCGACGGACCGGGTCTCGAGCAGTTCCCGCGCCCAGTCGGACAGTGGCGGGCCGTCGATGCGGTGCAGCAGCGATTCGATCGGCCAGTCGTGTTCCAGCGCCAGGTTGAGGGGGCGGACGCCCTGGATCAGGAAGCGTCCCGCCTTCGTTCGTTTGGCGCGGTTGGTGAGGTAGGACTGCCACTGCTGGAAACGGGCGTTGCGGGTGGTCACCAGCAGGGACGGGGCCGGACGGTTGCGTCCGGACGGTGCGCGGCTCATCGTTCTCCCAGTGTTCGGGTCTCGCCGAGGGTGCGGATCGTGGTGTCCGCGAGGTCGGGGTCGCTTCCGTCGACCCAGTGGATGCGGGTGTCGCGGCGGAACCACGACCGTTGCCTGCGCACGTAGCGCCGGGTGCCGATGAACGTGCGTTCCTGTGCCTCGTCGAGGTCGTATTCGCCGTCGAGCCACGCGAGGACCTGCGCATAGCCGATGGCCCGGGGGGCGGTGACGCCCTCGCGCAGTCCCAGGTCTATGAGCCCGCGGACCTCGTCGACGAGCCCGCGTTCGAACATGAGCCGGGTGCGGAGCCGGATCCGGTCGTCGAGTTCGGCGGTGTCCCGGTCGACACCGACGATGTGTGTGCCCCAGCGCGGCTCGCCGATGCGAGGGGCCGACGCCGCGAACGGTTTCCCGGTGATCTCGACGACTTCGAGGGCACGGACCAGGCGTCTGCCGTCGGTGGGGAGGATCGACGCCGCGGCCTCGGGGTCCACCCGGCCGAGTTCGGCGTGGACGGCCGCGACGCCCTTCTCGGTGAGGACTGCTTCCCACCGCGCCCGCACCGACGCATCGGTGGCGGGGAAGCTCCACTCGTCGAGCAGCGACTGCACGTACATCATCGATCCGCCGACGATGACCGGCACGGCGCCGCGCGCGGCGATCGCCTCCACATCACGGACCGCCGCCTGCTGATAGTTCGCGACGGTGGCCGTCTCCGTCACGTCGAGCACGTCGAGTTGGTGGTGCGGGATTCCGCGGCGCTCGGCCGGGGCGAGTTTCGCGGTGCCGATGTCCATGCCCCGGTACAGCTGCATCGCGTCGATGTTGACGATTTCGCCGCCGAGACGTTCGGCCAGGTCCAGTGCGAGATCCGACTTTCCGGTGGCGGTCGGTCCGACGACGGCGATCGGCACGGGTGACGTCACGGACGCCACTCCCCCACGTGGTAGCCGACTCCGTAGGGGGCTGCGCTGTACAGCGTCCGGCAGGATGCGGGCGGCGCGGCGAACACGCCGGCGAGCACCTGCCACGGGACGCGCCCGCCGATGCCGAGGGACTCGCACTCCGCGGGTTCGAGGGCCAGCAGCGCGTCGCGGTCGCCGGTGTCGAGCGCCGCGTCGATCCTGGCCTGCACGCCTTCCGCGCGCGGGTCGAACGCGCCCGGCGCCTTCGCCGTGAGGGTGTTCGCCCCGTCCGCGACGATCACCAGCCCCCGCGGCTCCGGTTCCCGGTCGAGAAGCGTGCGCAGTTCCGCGCCGTACGCGGCGCACTGTTCCGGGGACAGGTCGGCTGAGAGGATCCGCGCGTCGACGACGGCGTCCGGCGCGCACGTCCCCCGAATCCACCCGGCCGTCAGCGCCGCGAGCGGCAGGTCGGGGTCGGGATCGCCTGCCGGACCGGGCCGCAGCGCGACCCGCACGTCGACGCCGTAGCCGCGATAGGTGCCCTGGGCGTCGGCCCGCACCTCCACCGCGGCCGGTGCCGCTCCGACCGCCACCCACTCGGTGGCGAGCGCGGACAACGCCTTCGCCGCCGTCTGGACCGCGTCCCGCAACGGCGCCGTCTCCGCAGCGGCCGCCCCGGTCAGTTCGGGTACCAGGAGCGGTGGGGACGGCACGAGGATTGCGGCGGTGAACACACAGTCACGCTAGTCGACCGTCCGAGGGGACCCGACATCCGATTCTGGTGCTGCCGTCAATCGGTACCAACGCGGACCGTCCGACCTGATTCAATAGTCCACAGGGCCCGTACCGGGTTGAATGGAGCCAGCACCCGTCCCGGGTCGTATGGAGCCAGTATTGCGTTCAGGCAGCCGTGACGCGCGGCAGAGATGAGGAACCGATGACCGACAGCAGCGACGCGAAGCCCGCCGTGGAGCCTGCCGCTCAGCAGCACGACACACCGAAGTCCAGCGTCCCGAAGCCCGGTGCCGCCGCGAAACCGGGTGCGCCCAAGCCCCACCCCACACCGACACACGCCCTCTCCGCCCCCGCCGTCGCCGCCCCCGCCCACAGTGACCCGAGCAAGTTCGGCCGCGTGGACGACGACGGCACCGCCTGGGTGAAGACCGCGGACGGCGAACGGCAGATCGGGTCGTGGCAGGCCGGAGACGCGGCGGAGGGTCTGGCGCACTTCGGAAGGCGCTTCGACGATCTGGCAACGGAAGTGGCACTCCTCGAGGCCCGGCTCAGCTCCGGTGCGGGCGACGCGAAGAAGACCAAGGCGGCCGCGCTCGCGCTCGCCGAATCCCTCCCGACCGCCGCGGTGATCGGTGACATCGATTCACTCGCGGCGCGGCTCGACGTCATCATCGCCGGATCCGACGAGGCTGCGGCCCACGCCAAGCACGAGAAGGAACTGTCGCGGCAGGCTCACACCGAACGCAAGGAAGCACTGGCCGCCGAGGCGGAACAGATCGGTGCCGAATCCACGCAGTGGAAGGCCGCCGGCGACCGGTTGCGCGAGATCCTGGACGAGTGGAAGACGATCCGCGGGATCGACCGGAAGGTCGACGACGCCCTGTGGAAGCGGTACTCGAAGGCGCGGGAGGCGTTCAACCGTCGCCGCGGCGCCCATTTCGCCGAACTCGATCGCGAGCGCGCCGCCGCCAAGACCAAGAAGGAAGAGCTCGTCATACGGGCCGAGGCGCTGTCCGACTCCACTGACTGGGGCCCCACGGCCGGAGCTTTCCGTGACCTGCTCGCCGAGTGGAAGGCCGCCGGCCGCGCACCGCGGGAAGCCGACGACAACCTGTGGAAGCGCTTCAAGGGCGCTCAGGACGTGTTCTTCGCCGCCCGCAACGCCGCGTCCTCCGAACGCGACGCCGAGTTCGAGGAGAACGCGGTCGCCAAGGAAGAGTTGCTGAAGAACGC
Source organism: Rhodococcus sp. IEGM 1305 (assembly GCF_030058635.1). Taxonomy (NCBI): domain Bacteria; kingdom Bacillati; phylum Actinomycetota; class Actinomycetes; order Mycobacteriales; family Nocardiaceae; genus Rhodococcus; species Rhodococcus sp. IEGM 1305. The sequence goes on along the minus strand of NZ_JASHKX010000012.1, from coordinate 51,856 downwards.
CGGCCACATCGATCCGGCCAAGGACATCGACGCGGCGAGGGCGGCGCTCCGCGACCTGCAGGAGAAGTGGGACGCCATCGGGAAGGTGCCCCGCGAGCGGATGCACGACCTCGAGGGCAAGCTGCGGGCCATCGAGAAGCGTGTCCGCGACGCCGCCGACGAGGAATGGCGCCGCACCGACCCGGAGGCCCTCGCCCGGGCCGCGCAGTTCCGGGAGCGGGTCACGCAGTTCGAGGAACAGGCCGCCAAGGCGACCGCGGCGGGCAAGACGAAGGACGCCGAGAGCGCCCTCGCGCAGGCCAAGCAGTGGCGCGAATGGGCCGAGGCGGCGGAGGGCGCCGTCAGCGGGCAGTAGGTCCGATCAGCCGACGTTCCAGTCGCCGCGTCGCTCCGCTTCGGCGGCAGCGGCGCGGCGTTCCTCTTCCGCGGCCAGTTGCAGGGCGGTCCGGCTCCAGACCACCTTCAACCAGTGGAACGTGAGCACGATGACGGTGAGCCAGCCGATGATCAGGCCGATCCCCGGTCCGGCCGCCTCGACCCCGGGCGCCGGTGTCTGCCGCGACCAGATGGCGAGCATGCCGAACACGATGGACACGGCGGTCCCGGCGAGGGCCACCCACGCGAGGGCCCAGCGGCGGGTGACGAGCGCCAGCATCGACACGACGACCCCGAACACCACCTCGAACCACACGAACAGCCGCGACGGCAGGGCGATCGTCTCCGCGCGGGCGTCGTCCCCGTACACCAGTACCTCCCAGCCGTTGGCGATGCCGGAGTGCGGCAACGTCAGCGAGCCGAGGAGCACGACCACCGCAACCGCGACGACGAGCGCACGCGCGCCGGGATCGATCTCGCCGGCCACCTTCTTCTCGGCGGCGTCGAAATCCTTCAGGTAACTCTCGATCGGCTCGTTCTCGGCGCCCGAACCGTTGTCGCCGGTCCGGTTTCCGTCGTGCCGTTTGTCGTCGAACGGGGAGGTCATGCGTTGCATCCCATCTGGGCGGGTAGTGGTGCGGGCGCACCGATCTGCGGCAGTCCGAGTCCCACGCCGATCGGCGGGGTCTTCGGGGTCACGCCCTTCTCGAAGGAGTCGCCCGCGCGGGTGCGGCGGTGGGTCAGGACCGGGGTGTCGGCGACGAGGTGGTGCGGGGCGGCGGCACTGACGACGACGGTGACGACGTCGCCGGGCCGGACGGTCCCGTCGAGGTTGCCCTCGGGCCGGAAGTGGACGAGCCGGCCGTCGCGGGCGCGCCCGCTCATCCGGGCGGTCTCCGCATTCTTGCGACCCTCCCCGGCGGCGACGAGCAGTTCCACCTCGGCGCCGACGAGCTTCTGGTTCTCCTCGAGGGTGATCTGTTCCTGCAACGCGATGAGACGTTCGTACCGTTCCTGGACGACGACCTTGGGCAGCTGCTCGTCCATCTCCGCGGCCGGGGTGCCCGGCCGCTTGGAGTACTGGAACGTGTAGGCGCTGGTGAAGCGCGCCTGCCGGACGACGTCGAGTGTGTCCTGGAAGTCTTCCTCGGTCTCACCCGGGAAGCCCACGATGATGTCGGTGGTGATGGCCGCGTGCGGCATCGCGGTGCGCACCTTGTCGATGATTCCCAGGAACCGCGACTTCCGGTAGGAGCGGCGCATCGCCTTCAGCACGCGGTCCGAGCCGGACTGCAGCGGCATGTGCAGCTGGGGACACACGTTGGGGGTCTCGGCCATCGCCTCGATGACGTCGTCGGTGAACTCGGCCGGGTGCGGAGACGTGAAGCGCACTCGCTCGAGACCGTCGATCTCTCCGCATGCGCGCAGCAGCGCGGCGAACGCGCCGCGGTCGCGGGGCTGGTCCGGATCCGCGAACGACACGCCGTACGCGTTGACGTTCTGCCCGAGCAGGGTGACCTCGACGACGCCCTCGTTCACCAGAGCCTGCACCTCGGCCAGGATGTCGCCGGGGCGCCGGTCGACCTCCTTGCCGCGCAGCGCGGGCACGATGCAGAACGTGCAGGTGTTGTTGCATCCCACCGAGATGGACACCCAGCCGGCGTACGCCGACTCCCGCTTGGCGGGCAGCGTCGACGGGAATGCCTCCAGCGCGTCGAGGATCTCGACCTCGGCCCGCTGGTTGTGGCGGGCCCGGTCCAGCAACGCGGGGAGCGAACCGATGTTGTGGGTGCCGAACACGACGTCCACCCACGGCGCCTTCTTCACGACGACGTCGCGGTCCTTCTGCGCCAGGCACCCGCCGACCGCGATCTGCATGTCGGGGTTCTGTTCCTTCGCAGGCGCGAGGTGGCTCAGGTTGCCGTACAACTTGTTGTCGGCGTTCTCCCGCACCGCGCAGGTGTTGAAGACGACGAGGTCGGGTGCCTGCCCCGCGGCCGCCCTCGTGTAGCCGGCGTCCTCGAGGAGCCCCGACAACCGCTCGGAGTCGTGCACGTTCATTTGGCAGCCGTACGTGCGCACCTCGTAGCTGCGGTGAGGGGTCTGGTCGATCGTGTCCACGTATGCCAGGGTACGGCCCGCGCCAAATCGCCTCGTCGCGGCCGGTGTGCGCCCGGACACACGCCCGAAGCCGGACAGTAAAGTTTCCGTGACATCCCGAGGATTCTCGGAGCAAATGGCAGGTGCTCCCGCTCCCAACACATAGGGTCATCGACTATGACGCAAGCCGACGACGCGACGCCGACACCCTCCACGGGCGCGGCCCCGTCCATGATCTCGATGAAATCGGTGAACAAACACTTCGGCGCCCTCCACGTCCTCCAGGAGATCGACCTCGAAGTCCCTCGCGGACAGGTCGTGATCGTGCTCGGACCGTCCGGCTCGGGTAAGTCGACGCTGTGCCGCACCATCAACCGCCTCGAGCCCATCGACTCCGGTGAGATCGCGGTGGACGGCAAGGTACTTCCGGCCGAGGGCAAGGCTCTGGCGGCGCTGCGCGCCGACGTGGGCATGGTGTTCCAGTCGTTCAACCTGTTCGCCCACAAGACGATCCTCGACAACGTGATGCTCGCACCGGTCAAGGTGCGGAAGAAGAGCGGCGCCGACGCGAAGGCGAAGGCCTACGAACTTCTCGAGCGGGTCGGCATCGCCAACCAGGCGGACAAGTACCCGGCGCAGTTGTCGGGCGGTCAGCAGCAGCGAGTCGCGATCGCACGTGCACTTGCCATGAACCCCAAGGTCATGCTGTTCGACGAGCCGACGTCCGCACTCGACCCGGAAATGGTCAACGAGGTCCTGGACGTCATGACCTCGCTGGCCAAGGAAGGCATGACCATGCTCGTGGTGACCCACGAGATGGGCTTCGCCCGCAAGGTCGGCCACCGGGTTCTCTTCATGGCCGACGGCCAGATCGTCGAGGACGCCGAGCCCGCCACGTTCTTCACCGCTCCCAAATCCGAGCGCGCGAAGGACTTTCTCGGCAAGATTCTCAGCCACTGACTCGAAAGGGCGCCGCTGCGGTGCTCTCTCGGTCGACCGTGCTCGACACGCAACACCCGTCATTTCAATTGGAGGAACTCGATGAGGATCAATCGCTCGATTCGCGTGGGAATCGGCGTCATGGCGCTCGCCGTCGTCGCATCTGCCTGTGGCGGAGGTGAAGAGAAGAGCGCCTCCCAGAGCGCGTCGGAGGGCAAGCTCACGGTCGGAATCAAGTACGACCAGCCCGGCCTCGGATTGCGCAACCCCGACGGGTCCTTCAGCGGCTTCGACGTCGAGGTGGCCGAATACGTGGCCGGCAAGCTGGGTGTCGCGCCCGAGAACATCGAGTTCAAGGAGTCCCCGTCGGCTCAGCGCGAGACGCTGATCGAGAACGGTGAGGTCGACTACATCGTCGCCACCTACTCGATCACCGACGCCCGCAAGGAGAAGGTCGACTTCGCCGGGCCGTACTTCATCGCCGGACAGTCGCTCCTGGTGAAGTCCGACAACACCGACATCACCGGCCCCGATTCGCTCAACGGCGGGAAGAAGCTGTGCTCCGTGACCGGGTCCACCCCGGCGCAGAAGGTCAAGGACACGTACGCGCAGGACGTGCAGCTGCAGGAGTTCGACACGTACTCCGCCTGCGTCGAGGCGCTGCGTAACGGTGCGGTCGACGCCGTCACCACCGACGACATCATCCTCGCCGGCTATGCGGCGCAGTACCCGGGCGAGCTGAAGGTGGTCGGCGAGCCGTTCACCGAAGAGCGCTACGGCATCGGACTGGCCAAGGGTGACGACGAGACCCGCGCCAAGATCAACGACGCCATCGACGCGATGATCGCGGACGGCTCGTGGGCGCGCGCGTTCAACGAGACCGTCGGCGCGTCGGGTTACCCGATCCCCGCCCCGCCGACCGTCGATCGGTACTGAGCAACTCACTCATCCGGGTCGGACGACTTCCCATTCGTGGAGTCGTCCGGCCCGGTTCGACACCAACCACCGGTGACCTGGGGAGACGGTAAGTGGACCTACTGAGCAAATACAGCGATCAGCTGATCGACGCATTCTGGACGACGGTGCAACTCACCGCGTTCTCGGCTGTCGGTGCTCTGATACTCGGCACCATCCTCGCGGCGATGCGGGTGTCACCGATCCCGGTCGCGCGTGGCGTCGGCACGGCGTACGTGACGATCTTCCGCAACACTCCCCTGACGCTCATCATCATCTTCTGCTCCTTCGGGCTCTTCCAGACGATGGGCGTCAAGCTCGCCCCCGAGCAGTCGCCGACGTTCTTCGAGGAGAACAACTTCCGGCTCGCCGTGCTCGGCCTCAGCGTCTACACCGCGGCCTTCGTCTGTGAGTCGCTGCGGTCCGGTATCAACACGGTGCACGTCGGCCAGGCGGAGGCGGGCCGGTCACTCGGCCTCACGTTCTCGCAGAATCTGCGGTTGATCGTGTTGCCGCAGGCATTCCGCGCGGTCACCGCCCCACTCGGCAGTGTGCTGATCGCCTTGACCAAGAACACGACGATCGCCTCGGTGATCGGCGTGGCGGAGGCGTCGCTGCTGATGAAGGAAATGATCGAGAACGAGGCCGCCATCTTCGTCGTCGGTGGCATCTTCGCGCTCGGCTTCGTGATCCTGACCCTGCCGATGGGGCTTCTCTTCGGATACCTGAGCAAGCGATTCGAGGTTGCACGATGAGCAATTCCGCCACCGTCCTCTACGACGCACCGGGCCCGAAGGCGAAGAACATCTATCGCCTGATCTCGGTCGTGGTCGCTGTCGCACTGCTGGGAATCGGCTACCTCGTCTACGCTGCGCTCGACGACAAAGGTCAGCTGACAGCGGCGAAATGGGATCCGTTCCTCGAATCGACGTCGTGGACGACGTATCTGATCCCCGGCATCCGCGGCACCCTCGTGGCGGCCGCCGTTTCGATCCTGTTAGCACTGATCCTCGGCGCGATCCTCGGCATCGGACGCCTGTCGGACCACCGGCCGGTGCGATGGGTGGCCGGCGGGATCGTCGAATTGTTCCGCGCCATCCCCGTGCTGATCCTGATGATCTTCTCGTACCAGCTGTTCGCCGAGTACGAGGTCTTCAAGTCGAAATACCTTGCACTCGCCGCGGTCATCGTGGGCCTCACGCTGTACAACGGCTCGGTGATCGCCGAAATCGTCAGGGCAGGTATCAATTCGCTCCCCAAGGGGCAGAGCGAGGCCGCCATGGCGCTGGGTATGCGCAAGGGCCAGGTCATGCGGACCATCCTGCTTCCGCAGGCCGTCACGGCGATGCTGCCCGCGATCATCTCGCAGATGGTGGTGGCGTTGAAGGACTCCGCGCTCGGTTACCTCATCGGCTACGTCGAAGTGGTGCGGTCCGGCCAGCAGCTCGGTGCGTTCTACGGCAACTACCTGCCCGCCCTGATCGTGGTGGCGATCATCATGATCATCCTCAACTACACGCTCACCGTGGTGGCGACCAAGGTGGAGAAGCGACTACGGGCCAGCAAGAAGGGCGGAGGCCCCGGGGGGGCCGTTCCCGAGCTTCCGGCGGTGTCGGTTCCGGGTATGGACATCACCGACAAGCGGTTGTGATCTGACGCGGGTGTGACGTGACACTGCGGTCGGACGCGAACTCTGTTCCCGTCCGACCGCAGTGCTGTCGTCTCGTCAGTGTTGTCGACGTCTCGTCAGTGTTGTTGTCGTCTCGGGTCAGGTCTCGTCGAAGAGGCCGTCGGTTTCCGCACCGGCGCGATCGAGTTGTTCCTTGACCACCTCGAACGCCATGCCCTGGGGGAAACCGCGGCGCGCGAGCATCGACACCAGCCGGCGGACCGCCCGGTCCCGATCGTCCGCGGGCACCGTCCGCAGTTTCTTCGCGACCAGTTCGGTGGCTCGCGCTCGTTCGTCTTCGCTGTCGATCTGAGCGAGCGCCTCGGTGGCGTCTTCCTGACCGATGCCCTTGCGGCGCAGTTCCAGTGCGAGCGCACGTTTCCCCTTGCCGGAGTACGTGTGCCGCGAATGCACCCACTGCTGGGCGAAGTCGGCGTCGTTGACGAGTCCGACCTCGGTGAGGCGATCCAGCACACGCTCAGCGATCTCGGCCGAGTAGCCCTTCTTCGCCAGACGCTCCGATAACTCCGCTCGACTCCGGGCACGGTCCGTCAAGAGACGCAGGCACAAATCCTTGGCCTGCGTCTCCGTTCCACCTTCGCCCGTCGGACGCACGGCGGCGCCTTAGAATTCGACCGGGGCGGCGTCATCCGTAGCAGCAGTGACGTCGGCGCCGATTCCGAGCTTTTCCTTGATCTTCTTCTCGATCTCGTCCCGGATGTCGGTGTTCTCCAACAGGAACTTGCGGGCGTTCTCCTTGCCCTGTCCCAGCTGGTCGCCTTCGTAGGTGTACCAGGAGCCCGACTTGCGGATGAACCCGTGTTCGACACCCATGTCGATCAGCGAGCCTTCCTTGCTGATTCCCAGTCCGTAGAGGATGTCGAACTCGGCCTGCTTGAACGGCGGCGCGACCTTGTTCTTGACCACCTTGACGCGCGTACGGTTACCCACTGCGTCGGTGCCGTCCTTCAGGGTCTCGATCCGCCGCACGTCGAGGCGCACCGACGAGTAGAACTTCAATGCCTTACCACCGGTGGTGGTTTCGGGGGAACCGAACATGACGCCGATCTTCTCGCGCAGCTGGTTGATGAAGATCGCGGTGGTGCCGGAATTGCTGAGCGCACCGGTCATCTTACGGAGCGCCTGGCTCATCAGACGGGCCTGCAGACCCACGTGGCTGTCGCCCATCTCACCCTCGATCTCGGCGCGCGGGACCAGAGCGGCCACGGAGTCGACCACGAGGATGTCGAGGGCGCCGGAGCGGATCAGCATGTCTGCGATCTCCAGCGCCTGCTCACCGGTGTCGGGCTGCGACACCAGCAGCGCATCGGTGTCGACGCCGAGCTTCTGGGCGTAGTCGGGGTCGAGCGCGTGCTCGGCGTCGATGAACGCGGCGATGCCGCCCGCCGCCTGTGCGTTGGCGACAGCGTGCAGAGCCACGGTGGTCTTACCCGAGGACTCCGGGCCGTAGATCTCGACGACACGGCCACGGGGCAGCCCGCCGATGCCGAGGGCGACGTCCAGCGCGATGGAGCCGGTCGGGATGACGGCGATGGGCTGACGGACACCTTCGCCCAGGCGCATCACCGAGCCCTTGCCGAAGTTCTTGTCGATCTGCGCCAGCGCGAGGTCGAGCGCCTTGTCTCGATCGTGTGCCTGTGGTGCCATCGTCGTCCCCATTCCTCGAGTCTCATCAGTGATCTGCGGTCAGGTTAGATCCGGGTACCGACAAGAACCGTGACCACCGAACATCTCCAGCATAGGGGAACGTGTGTTCGATATGTGCGGTCGGTCCGTTCGACACGCCGATTTCTACCGGCGCTGCGGCGGGACGTCGAACTCCACGCAGAGTTCACGCCACACCTCGCGGGGTTCCCGGCCGTCCTCGATGGCTTCGGCGGCGGTCTTGCCCCCGAGACTGAGCAGCACGTGGTCGACGAGTAGTGCGTCGCCGCGCATCTGCCCGAACTCTTCGCGGACGAGTTGGTGAAATTCGGTCAGTCGCACACATCCACGCTAGCCGAACCTCGCGCCGCCCTCTTACCGCAGCGCGTCGCGGCACACCGCCACCGGATCGGCGACGTCCGCGATGCTCCGCGCGGCCCGCCGCGCGGCGTCCGTGTGGGCACCGTTCGAGAGCACCTGTTCGACCGCCGCGCGGAGTGCTTCGGCGCTCGGGGGACGCACCACGACGGCGCTCCCCTGCCGCGCGGCCCGGTTCGCGAGCTCCCACTGATCGCCGCCGCCGGGAACCACCACCGCCGGAACCCCTGCGAGCAGGGCCTTCGCCAGCATTCCGTGTCCGCCACCGCAGACGACGGCCGAGGCCTCGCGCAACATCGCGTCCTGACGGCCGAGACCTGCCCTCGCCCAGGGCGGAACCGTGGCCGGCGATCCGTCCAGTATCGACGCGATCACACGGACACCGGCCCCGTCGAGCCCCGCCAGCGTCGTCTCGAGCATGCCCTCCGCGCCGGTGAACGCGGTCGACGGAGCCACCATGATCAGAGGATCTGTGCCGTCCGGCGCCACGAGCACCTCGTTCGTCGGTTCCCACAGCAGCGGTCCGACCACGTGCGCCTCGGCCGGCCAGTCCGGCCTCGGCACCTCGAGCGCGGGGAGCGTCGCGATCAGCCGGCGAACCGGTCCCGGGTCCTTCGCAGGCAGTCCGACACCGACCCTGGCCTCGGAGCGTTGCCGCACACCCTGCCGGATCGACCGCGCCGTCGCGGTGCGCATGAGCGTGTCACGGAGCCTGCCCCGAATTCCCACGCCCGGAGCCAATCCGCTTCCGATGGGCGGCAACCCCTTGGACGCGGCGTACAGCGGATGCGGGGACAGCTCGACCCACGGGATCCCCAGCCGCTCCGCGGCCATACCCCCGCCGGCGGTGAGGATGTCCGAGACGACGAGGTCGGGTCCCATCGCGCGCAGGTCGGGGAGCAACTCGGTGGAGATGTGCGCGGCGCGGGCGTGAATGCGCGCTCCCGCATCGAGGTCGTCGTCCGTCGGGCGGGGCGCGAGACCTTTCAGCAACTCGGCAGGCACACCGGCCGCCCGTGCGGACTCGACCCACCGTGAGCCTGTGAACAGGACGGGATCGTCTCCGGCCTCGATGAAAGCGAGGCACAACGCAAGGGCGGGAAAGGCATGTCCGGGATCAGGCCCGGCGACCACGGCGACTCGCACGAACCACAGAGTGTCACACGGCCGGCGTCACCGTTTCTCGAACACGGCTTCGGCGGCACCGCGAGCCCGGGCACGATCGGCGGGGACGAGTCCGATCCGGGTGCGCCGGTCGAGCAGGTCGTCGACGTCGAGTGCCCCCTCGTGGGTCACCGCGAACTCGAACTCGGCGCGGCTCACGTCGACACCCTCGGCGATCGGCGCCAGCAATTCGGGGTCGGCGGCGGCGATCAGCGTCGCCTCCGTTCCGTAGCGGGCGAGCAGCGCCGGTGGGGCCGAGACCTTCCGCAGCGCTTCGGGTGTCGCGGCACCGACGAGCGGCAGGGCCCGTGTCCGGCAGGGGCCCGCGTCCAGTCCTGCCACCTCGACCGCGGCGTCGACGGCATCCTCCGCCATCTTGCGGTAGGTGGTCAGCTTGCCGCCGACCACACTGACGAGACCCGTGTCCGAGCGCAGGATGGCGTGGTTGCGCGAGAGGTCCGCGGTGGATCCGTCCCCGGTGTCGAGGAGAGGTCGCAGTCCGGCGAAGGTCCCCAGGACGTCCGAGCGCTGCAACGGAACCTCGAGCGCGGTGTTGACCGTGTCGAGAAGGAAGTCGATCTCCTGCTCCGACGCCACCGGAACGTCCGGAACAGGTCCCGGCGCGGCCTCGTCGGTCAAGCCGAGGTACACGCGGCCGAGCTGTGCGGGCAGCGCGAAGACGAAGCGATTGGTCTCACCGGGGATCGGAACCGTGAGCGCCGCGGTCGGGTTCCCGAGCCGCTCGGCCGGGAGCACCAGATGCGTGCCGCGACTGGGCCGCAACGTGATCGCGGGATCGATCTCACCCGACCACACGCCCGCCGCGTTGACCACGGCGCGCGCCCTGATCGATTGTTCCGAGCCGGTCAGCTCGTCGCGCAGGGTCGCGGACGTCCCGGTGACGTCGTACGCGCCCGTCCGGGTGAGCACCTTCGCACCGTGGAGCGCGGCGGTGCGCGCGAGGGACACCACGAGTCTGGCGTCGTCGATGAGCTGGCCGTCGTATGCCATCAGGCCGCCGCGCAGGCCTTCCCGCCGAACCGCGGGGGCGAGTTCGACCACCCGGTCGGCCCGGACCGTCCGTGATCGCGGCAGGACCGACGACGGCGTGCGGGCACTTGCACGCAGCAGGTCACCGGCCAGGAAGCCCGTGCGGACGAGGGACTTGCCGAACAGCGTCGTCGAATCGAGGACGGGCACGAGCTGCGGGAGAGCCCGGACGAGGTGGGGGGCGGTGCGGGTCATGAGGATTCCGCGTTCGACCGCGCTCTCGCGAGCGATACCGACGTTGCCCGATGCCAGGTACCGCAGCCCGCCATGGGCGAGTTTTGAACTCCACCGGCTGGTCCCGAACGCGAGGTCCCGCTTCTCCACGAGCACGACGTCGAGGCCGCGTGACGCCGCATCGAGAGCGACACCGACGCCGGTCACTCCGCCGCCGATCACCAGCACGTCGACGACTGCACCGTCCGACAGCTGGTCGAGTTCGCGCGCTCTTCGCGCGGCGTTCAGAGCCGACGAGCGGCTCACGGGCGGCGTGTTCGGGTGGTTCACCGGTCTCCTCGATCTGTCGGGTGGGTGTCGGCGGCGTCCGGTGCCAGATAGGCGCCGACAGCGTGCCGGAGTTGCTCCGTCAGGGCGTCGCCGGGAAGTTCCTCGGCCACCATCACGGCCGACTGGACGGCAGACTGTGCGATGAGCAGCACCATCGTGGCGATCTGACGGCTGTCCCCCGCGCGGATCGAGCCTTGGTCCTGACCCGTCGACACCGCGAACGCGACCTGGTCGATGATCGCCCGCTGGCTCGTACCGAGCCGCTCGAGGACGTAGGTGGTGAACAGTTCCTGATCCGAACGCAGGATCTTCACGAACAGCGGATGGTCGCGAACCTCGGTGGACACGTGGACCACGGCGTCGACCAGCTGGCGGTGGACCGATTCCTCGGCGGAGAATTCGGGCATCACCGCAGCGATCTCACGGGTCATGAGATCGGCGACCACGGCCCTGGTGTCCGACCAGCGGCGATAGACGGTCGGCCTGCTGACGCCGGCGCGCCGGGCGACCTCCGCCAGCGTGGTGCGGCGCAGTCCGAAATCGAGGATGCACGAGCGTGCGGCGTCGAGAATGGAGTCCTCGACGCTCGCTGCGGTGTCGTCACGCGACGGAGAATTACGAATAGACATTGTGTGTAACACCGTAACGCATGAATCCCCCGCCGGCACCGAACCGGCACTCGAAACACATCACCAGGCCCACACGATGCCCGCCGCACCCCTACCCCGGCCTCGGCCTCGGGGATGCGAGCAGCGCAGTCGGGATCGGAGGGCGGGTGACAAGGAGAGGTTGCGCGTCGGAGAAAAGCCGAGGGCAACCACGCAATGATTCGGATAATTATGGCGTTCCGTCCGGGTCGGATTCTCGTGCGCGGGACCGGAGCGCCGCCACGATCGTTCTCGCTCACGGCCTCAGCCGAAGAAGTAGAGCTCGAATCCCACCGCGCGTTCGGCGTCGAATCCCGGTTGCGGCCCGGTCACCATCTCGACCTGTGCCCTCGCCTGCCGCCCCACCGGTACGTCGCTCAGCGCCTCGAGGTAGCGGACGTGCTCGGCGAGCGAGAGCACCGCCCGATCCACCGTGTGAGTGACGTCCACCGCGTGAGTGGGTGTCATCGTGTTGACGGCGACCCAGCGGACACCGCGCCACGGCGGCAGCCCCGACTCCCCCAGCTCGGGAAAGATCCACTCGTTCGCGGCATCCGCGGTGGCGTCGAGAACGGATCGGCCGAGTGCGCGGTGGTCCGCACTGTTCAGCTGCCCGGGCCCCCAGGTGTCCGCGAAGTTGGCCGTCACCACGAGATCCGGGCGATGACGACGGATCGCCGTCGCGAGATCGCGGCGGAGCGCGAGACTCTCCACGAGAGTGCCGTCGGGGTACCCGAGGAACTCGACGTCGGTCACCCCCACCACGGCCGCGGAACGTCGCTCCTCCGCCTCCCGCAGCGGGCCCGACTCCGTGGGGTGCAGGCCCGCGATCCCCGCCTCCCCGCTGGTGGCGAGCACGTAGCGAATGTCCTTGCCCTGCTCGGTCCAGCGCGCTACAGCCGCCGCAGCGCCGTATTCGATGTCGTCGGGGTGCGCGACGACGACGAGCCCACGATGCCAGTCCTCGGGTACCGGTTCCATGGGTAGAGCATGCCTGTCAGCTCCGCGTGATGTCCGATTTCTCGCCGGATCCGGACATCGCCTTGATCAACAGGTACACGCCGAACACCACGGCGCTGACCACGAGAATCCAGAACAGACCCTTGACGAGGGCACCGACGACCGCCAATGCAATCCAGATCGCCGCGACCGCCAGAACAATCTTCCAGAACATGATTTCCTCCACTCACGTCTCCCCGATCGATTTCTGCGCCCGACATCTGGTCGACCCCACTTATCGGGTACGCACACCAGCGTGGCACGGCGGAGCGGGTAAATCACCAGGTCAGCGTAAAGATCAGGGAAAGATCAGGGTTCTCCCCCACACGATGTCCCGGAAGTCAGAAGTCACCGGTCGGGTCGATCGACGACATCAGCGGTAGCGGCGCACGATGTCGTCGATCTCGCCGAGAGCCGCCGCGAGGCCGGCGAGCTTTTCCGTCGCCGACACCAGTTCAGCACGCTCGTACGCCAGTTCGCCGACGGCACTCGTCGTTCCGGGAACGGCGACCTCGGCGGCCGCGGCCACCAGTTCTTCGAACTGGTCGACGCCGTCGTCGAGTTGCGCGGCGGCGGAGGCGATCGCCCGGTCAAGCGGTGCGGCCGCGGCCCGGCTCCCCCGCGCGGCGTCCTCCATGGACGTGATGTCGAGGGCGACCGCCTGGAGGGCTGCGGCCGCCGAGCGGGCCGTGGAATGGGTGTCCTCGATGTCCTCGCCGCTGATGCTCCCGGACCGGGACAGCACGCCGAGGATGCCGTGCAGTGCCCGTTCGCTGTGCACGAGTCGCTCCATCGGTTCCCGGGCGGCCGAGGACGGCCCCGGAAGCACCCGACGGGCAGGCAGGCCCGGTGGCAACGTCACGGCGTCGAGCTTGCGGTAACGGCTGACTGCCAGCACCGCGGGGACCGCGAACACGACTGCGCCGCCACCAGCCATCAGCATCGACCACTCCGGTGCCGCCATCAGGGCGAGACCCGCGGCGCCGGTGGCCGAGGATCCGGACACGATGCCGTAGCGCTTCGCGCGGCGCCGGGCGCGCCGCTTCTTCCGCAGCAGCCGTTCCCGGGGGTCACGCCACCTCTGCGCCGCGTCCGCGACGGACTCACCGGCGTCGCGCAGCGCGCCCTGGATCCCCGCGAGCCCGGACACGACAGTGGCCGACCGGACTGCGCGTCCAGGTCGGCCACGTCGGGTGGAACTCATGCGAATACTGTTCGGCTACTGTGCGGCGCCGGTCTGGCCCGCTGCCGGCGGCTGCTTGTCGAGGTTCGGGCTGGCGGGGGTCGCCGGAGCGTTGGCGGCACCGCCGGACGGCAGGGCGTCGCCCTTCATCGAGGCCCGGATCTGCTCGAGCCTGCTGTGTCCGGCCATCTGGATGCTCGCCTGCTGGACTTCCATCATGCGGCCCGATACCGAGTTCTGTGCCAGCTCCGCGGAACCGAGGGCGTCGGCGTAGCGGCGCTCGATCTTGTCGCGCACGGCGTCGAGGCTGGGCGTGTTGCCGGGAGCCGAGAGGGTGCTGTCCATCGAGCGCAGCGACTCGCTGACGCGTTCCTGCATCTTGGCCTGCTCCAGCTGGCTGAGCAGCTTGGTGCGCTCCGCGACCTTGGCCTGCAAAGCCATCGCGTTCTGCTCCACGGCCTTCTTCGCCTGTGCGGCGGCCTGCAGGGACTGGTCGTGCAGCGCCTTCAGGTCCTCGACCCCCTGCTCGGCGGTGACGAGCTGGGCGGCGAACGCCTCGGCGGCGTTGGTGTACTGGATGGCCTTCTCGGTGTCGCCCGCGGTCTGGGCCTGGTCGGCCAGGTTGACGGCCTGACGGGCGTTGGCGTTGAGCTTCTCCACCTCGTCGAGCTGGCGGCTGAGCTTCATCTCGAGCTGGCGCTGGTTGCCGATGACAGACGCGGCCTGCTGCGACAGAGCCTGGTGCTGACGCTGCGCATCCTCGATCGCCTGCTGAATCTGAACCTTGGGGTCAGCCTTCTCATCGATCTTGGAATTGAAGAGCGCCATCAGGTACTTCCATCCCTTGACGAAAGGATTAGCCATGGGTTGATCCTGCCTCCATCTGTTGCGCCGCGCGATGCGCGACCCGATACGCGACCGTCACGCACCGGAACAAGGGCTGCGCCCCGACTGCCTGTCTGACCAACCGCCCACGAGATCGGCGGTCAACTGAAATCTATCGGTTCGGCACGGGTGTTGCTACGCGGCGGCCAGCGCCTGCGCGGGCGCGGGGATGACCACCCGGGTGTCGCGGGCGATGGTCGTCGAACCCGGTCGTGCGCTCGCGGCGGGAGCCTCGGCGGGCGCGGATTCGACCGCATGCCGCTCGGTGTCCGCACGCTTGGCCGAAGAACCGTCGGACAGCGATTCGCTGACGTCGACGAGCACATCGGAGAGTGGAACCTCCAGCGCGTCGCAGATCGCCGCCAGGAGCTCACTCGAGGCTTCCTTGCGCCCTCGTTCGACCTCGGACAAGTACCCGAGGCTCACACGAGCACTGTTGGAGACCTCACGCAGGGTCCGGCTCTGCGAAACGCGCGTACGCCGAAGACTGTCACCGATTGCCTCACGCAATAGCAGCGCCATCTCGCTCCTCCTTCATCCGTCACCTGTCTCGCCTATCTCAACGCGCGAACAGGACCGATTGGTTCCCGACCTTAGCCTGCGGATGATTCCTGCACACGATCGAGGAGTCCCGACACGGCGGCGGAAACCGCAGATTTGCGAATCTGCCACCGGTCACCGGTCAATCCGAGCTCGCGGACGGCCGAGCCGGACGCCCCGGAAATGCTCAGGAACACGGTGCCGACCGGGTGTCCGTCCTGCATGTCGGGGCCGGCGACACCGGTCAGGCCGACGCCCCAGTCGGCGCCGCAGCGGGCGCGTGCCCCCTCCGCGAGTGCGCGTGCCGTGGACGCCGCCACGGGCCCGTCCGCCGCCAGTCGGGTGGGATCGACCCCGGCGAGGGTGGCCTTCAAGTCGGTGGCGTAGACGACGAGCCCGCCGCGGAGGACGTTGCTGGCGCCGGGCACTCCCGCGATCGTCGCGGTGAGCAGTCCCGCGGTGAGCGATTCCGCGGTGGCCACCGTCTCACCGCGGGCGGTGAGCACGGCGACCAGGTCACCGGCCCGCGTGCCGTCCACCAGCGGGTCGGTCACGCCCCGGTGCTCGCGTTCGCCTCGACCTTGTGCACCCCGGCCCGCAGACGGACGGCCTGCACGACGTAGTCCAGCCCGGTCACCACCGTCAGCAACACGGCAGCACCCATGAGAATCCAGCCGGCGACCTCGAACCCTTCGGGCAGCGGCAGCAGGTAATAGCCGATCGCGATCGTCTGCACGAGAGTCTTGAGCTTGCCTCCCCTGCCTGCCGGAATGACGGCATGGCGCAGGACCGCGAACCGGAGCAGCGTGATGCCCAGTTCCCGGACGGCGATCACCGCCGTCACCCACCAGGGCAGGTCTCCGAGAATCGACAGGCCCACGAGGGCCGCTCCGATCAGCGCCTTGTCCGCGATGGGATCGGCGAGCTTGCCGAAATCGGTGACGAGGCCGTACTTGCGGGCGAGTTGCCCGTCGATCCGGTCGGTGATGGCCGCGACCGCGAACACACCGGTGGCGATCAGGCGCCACGTCGTCGAGTGTCCGTCGCCGACGAACAGCACGACCAAGAAGACCGGGACCAGCAGGATCCGGAGAATCGTCAGGATGTTCGCGATGTTCAGAAGCGGTACGGTCGTCTCACTCGCGGGTTCCACCGACGGATCCGGGGCCGCCGGTTTGTCGGCGGCCGTCCTACCCTCGCGCTGCGTGCTCATCGCAGCACCGCAGCGTCGAACTGCACCCCGGGACGCAGCGGGGAGTGGGGAGGATTCGTAGGTCGTACCGGCACGTGCCTAAGAATATCGGTACGGCCGTTGGCTAATGTTCACGACATGACTTCTCGGACGCCGGACACCGCCGACAATCAGCTGATCGTGCGGCGAGCACGAACCTCCGACGTACCCGAGATCAAGCGCCTGATCGACATCTACTCCGGCAAGATCCTGCTCGAGAAGAACCTCGTGACCCTGTACGAATCCGTCCAGGAGTTCTGGGTGGCCGAACGCGACGGCAACGTGATCGGTTGTGGCGCAATGCACGTGCTGTGGGCCGACCTCGGCGAGGTACGCACGATCGCGGTCGATCCGTCGGCCAAGGGCCAGGGTGCGGGACACCACGTGGTGGCCAAGTTGATCGAGGTCGCGCGGGAACTCGAACTCGAGCGGCTCTTCGTTCTCACGTTCGAGGTCGACTTCTTCGGCAAGCACGGATTCGTCGAAATCGACGGCACACCCGTGACCGCCGAGGTCTACGCCGAGATGTGCCGCTCGTACGACACCGGTGTCGCCGAATTCCTCGATCTGAGCTACGTCAAGCCGAACACCCTCGGCAATACCCGAATGCTTCTCACCCTCTGAAATCCCAGTGCGTGAGACAGAAGTGCCCTGATCCCATTTTTGTTCGACGAACCCGTCCCGAGAGAGCGAGAACATGTCCCTGTTCGTAGTGGAGTACACATATTCGGCCGACACCGTCGCAGGACGCGACGAGCATCGCCCCGCCCACCGCGAGTGGCTCGGTGAGCTCGCCGAGCGGAAGACCGTCGTGTCGTCCGGCCCGTTCGCCGACGGCAGCGGCGCATTCATCATCGTCGACGCCGCCGACGCGGAGACTGTGGAACTGCTCTTCACCCACGACCCGTTCGCCCGCAACGGACTCGTGGCGGACTCGCGGATCGTGGAATGGGTTCCGGTACTCGGCGAATTCAGTTCCTGACTCGCCGAGCACCGGACACCTCGAGCACGACGCCCGGCGGAACTACTGCGCCGGCGTCGTGTTCCGCGTCTTGAGAAGGCTGGCGACGGTGGTCACTGCCAGCACACCGATGATCACGGCGAGCGAGAACACCGTGGACACCTCCGGTACGGCCACGTGCTCGCCGCCGTTGATGAAGCCCAGCGTGTTCTCGTGCAGGGCGTGCAGCACGAGTTTGACGCCGATGAACGCGAGAATGATCGACAGGCCGTACGACAGGTACACCAGACGGTCCAGCAGGCCGCCGATGAGGAAGTACAGCTGACGCAGACCCATCAACGCGAACGCGTTGGCCGTGAAGACCAGGTACGGCTCCTGGGTGAGCCCGTAGATCGCGGGAATCGAGTCGAGCGCGAACAGCACGTCGGTGAATCCGATGGCGACCAGCGCGAGCAGTAGCGGCGTCACGACGCGCTTGCCGTTGATCCGCGTGACGAGCTTGTCGCCGTCGTAGGTGTCCGTGGTGGGGAGGATCTTCTTCGCGACGGCGACGATCTTGCTGTCACGCTCCTCCTCCACCTCTTTCTCGTGCCCGTGATCACGCACCAGCGTGTACGCGGTGTAGATGAGGAACGCACCGAACAGGTAGAAAACCCAGCTGTAGGCGTTGATCGCCGCGGCACCGACGCCGATGAAGATGCCGCGCATCACCAGCGCCATCACGATGCCGATCAGCAGTACCTTCTGCTGGTACTCCCGCGGCACCGCGAATGTTCCCATGATGATGACGAACACGAAGAGGTTGTCGACCGACAACGCCTTCTCGGTGACGTAACCGGCGAAATACTCGCCGCCGTACTGACTTCCCCACAACCACATCACGACCAGGCCGAACAGGATCGCGATACCGATGTAGACCGACGACCAGAACGCCGACTCACGGAACGTGGGGGCGTGCGGTGTGCGCACGTGCGCGAAGAAGTCGAAGACGAACAGTCCGAGAATCACCACACAGGTGATGACCCAGACCAGCGGTGACACATGCATGAACACAGACCTCCGGTAGACCTAGCGGGTACCGGAGGTCTCTCCCGCCGCCGGAATCTTGTGTCCGAGCGACTGACAGCCCCGGATCGGCAACGGTGCCGATCGTGTTGACGATGCTGTCACAGAGGTGGGGATACTCCCCTCCAATTCGGTGACCATTCAACCACACTGCGCGAGAATCGCCCATTTCGGACACGCGCACCGCGCCCTACTCCTGATCGGACGGCGCCTCGTTCGGGTCGCCGCCGCGGATCGACCACAACAGACCGTCGAGTTCCTCGGGCTTGATGAGCACGTCACGGGCTTTCGAGCCCTCACTGGGGCCCACCACTCCCCTGGTCTCCATCAGGTCCATCAGGCGGCCGGCCTTGGCGAAACCGACACGCAGCTTGCGCTGCAGCATCGACGTGGACCCGAACTGGCTGGAGACGACGAGTTCCACCGCCTGCAGCAGCACGTCCATGTCGTCGCCGATGTCGGGATCGACATCCTTCTTCTCCCCGACCTTGGCGGCGGTGACGCCGTCGGTGTACTCCGGCTCCGCCTGGTTCTTGCTGAAATCGACGACCGCGGAGATCTCTTCGTCGGTGATGAACGCGCCCTGCAGGCGGGTCGGCTTACCTGCGCCCATCGGCAGGAACAGCCCGTCACCCATACCGATCAGCTTCTCGGCGCCGGGCTGGTCCAGGATGACCCGGGAGTCGGTCAGGGACGACGTCGCGAAGGCGAGTCGTGACGGCACATTGGTCTTGATCAGACCCGTCACGACGTCCACCGACGGCCTCTGTGTGGCCAGCACGAGGTGGATACCGGCGGCGCGCGCCTTCTGGGTGATCCGCACGATCGCGTCCTCGACGTCGCGCGGCGCGGTCATCATGAGGTCCGCGAGTTCGTCGACGATGGCGAGGATGTACGGATACGGCCGGTAGACCCGTTCGCTGCCGAGCGGCGCGGTGATCTCACCCGACTTCACCTTGGAGTTGAAGTCGTCGATGTGGCGGACCCGGTTGGCCTGCATGTCCTGGTAGCGCTGTTCCATCTCCTCCACCAGCCAGGCCAGCGCGGCCGCGGCCTTCTTCGGCTGGGTGATGATGGGCGTGATGAGGTGCGGTATGCCCTCGTAGGGCGTCAACTCCACCATCTTGGGGTCGATGAGGATCATCCGCACTTCGTCGGGTGTCGCACGGGACAGCAGCGACACCAGCATCGAGTTCACGAAGCTCGACTTACCGGAACCCGTGGAACCGGCCACGAGCAGGTGCGGCATCTTCGCGAGGTTGGCGCTGACGAAGTTGCCCTCGATGTCCTTGCCGAGACCGATCACCAGCGGGTGGTGGTCCTTGCGGGTGCTCGGGGCGGTGAGCACGTCGGCGAGGCGCACCATCTCGCGGTCGGAGTTGGGGACCTCGATGCCGACCGCGGACTTGCCGGGGATCGGCGCGAGCAGGCGCACGTTGTCGGTGGCGACGGCGTACGCGATGTTGCGGGCGAGCGCGGTGATCTTCTCGACCTTCACACCCGGTCCGAGCTCCACCTCGTAGCGGGTGACGGTCGGGCCGCGGGTGAATCCGGTGACGGCCGCATCGATCTTGAACTGCTCGAGGACCTCGGTGATCGCCTCGATCATCGCGTCGTTGGCGGAACTGCGCTTCTTCGGCGGATCACCCTCGATGAGCAGCGACGTCGGGGGCAGCGTGTAATCGCCCTCGACCACCCGGTCGGTCACGAACTTGTCGACGTCGGGCAGCGGCTCCGGTTCGGGCTCCGGCTTGGGGGCGACGACCGGCTTGGCCTTGGCACGCGCCGGTTTCGGCGCCGGCGCAGGCGCCGGGACGGGTTCCGTGGCGGGCTCGGTCTCCCATAGCCCGAGCACCTCCGTCTTCGCGGTATCGCTGACGTCGTACTCGTCGGTGGGGTAGTTGTCGGCCGGGGCACCCCGGCCCCCGGTCTTGTAGTCGTCGACCGGGTAGCCGTCGGCGTCGAAGAGCGTGGGGTCGTATTCGCCGTCTTCGTAGTACTCGCTGTCGTAATCGGCGTAGTGGTCGCGGCCGAACGACGTGCCGAAGTACGACTGCAGCTTGCCGGGCACCTCGCGGACCGTGGTTCCGGTCAGCAACAGGACACCGAACAGTGCCGCCATCAGCAGTAGCGGAGCGGCGAGCCACACGGTCAGGCCGTCCGTCAGTGGGCCTCCCGCCGCGTACCCGACGAAACCGGCGCCGCGGGCCCTGCCCTCGGCGTCGGTGGGCGAACCGGTCGCGATGTGCCAGAGCCCGAGAGCGGGCAGACCGACCAGCAGCGACCCCAGGACCAGTCTCGGCCGGATCTCGGGTTTCGGCTCGGTCCGCATCAGGATCACCGCGACGGCGACGCCGATCAGGGGCAGGACCCCGGACGCCCCACCGAACACGGCACGGACTCCGGTCTCGATCCACTCGCCCACCGGACCGCCCGCGGAGAACCAGATTCCGCCGGCGACCACGACGCTGATCGCGATCAATCCGAGCGCGATGCCGTCGCGCCGGTGGCCCTGTTCGATCTCGGCAGCCTTGCCGACCGTGCGGGTGGTGGCCCCGACGCCCTTGGCCATCAGCGACCAGCCGGCACCGATCCCCCTGCCCACCGACTTGAGGGGACCGGACGTGGACGGCTTCTTCGCGGCGGGCCTCCGGGCGCCGCCGCGGGAGCCGCCACCCCGCGGCGAAGTGGGTTTGCGCGGAGTGCTGACCGTCCGGGTCGTGCGGGACTTCGGCTTGGACGTGGTCGAGCCGCCTCGCACGCCCGTCCTCGCCGTGGACGTCGTCGTGCTCGAACCGCGGGCGCTCGCCTTACCTGCCATGGCTCCCAGATTAGTCGCTACGGCACCTTCCGGACCATCCGCAACACCCGTAACACAGGGACACCTGCGGCGAAATGCCCTCAGAACCCTCGGTCGAGGGAGGTCACGGCCTCGATGTCGGCAGTCTCACCATCGGCCTCGATCCGTACCTGATCCCGGCCGAACGCGTGCAGGGCGAGTTCCGACGGTTCACCGCGCAGGATCACCCGGCCGGCGCCGGCTTTGCGCACGGTGGCCTGCTCTCCGGACGGCCGCTCGAGCACCACCGTCACCGGGGAGTGCCGGTAGCCGAGCTTTCCGACCTTGCGGGCGAGACCCCACAGCGCGTCCTGGCGCTTGTCCGGCAGGACCCGCGGTTCCCATCCGTCGTGGGCGCGGCGCACGTCCTCGTGATGGACGAACATCTCCCCCAGGTTCACCTGCGCGTCCACCCAGTACATCGGCGACCACATCGGCGGACCCGACCGGACCTCGTCCAGCAGGCGGCTCCACGGACGTTTCGCCGTCTCGTTCTGGACGTGTTCCGTGTAGCCGGCGAGCCGACCCACGACGATGCCGGGGGCAGCGTCGAGGCGTCGTTCGCGCACGATCAGGTGGGCAGCCAGGTCCCGGTTGGTCCACGTCCCGCAGAGGGTCGGGGCGTCGGGACCGAATTCGGCCATCGAGTCGACGAGGGCGAGGCGTTCATCTCGGGCGAAGGTCACCCGACCGAATCTACCTGCCGGAGAACTACTTGCCCTCGGCCGACGGCACCGCGATGACGGTCGGGACGATCATCGGCCGGCGACGGTACTTGTCCGCCACCCATTTGCCGACGACGCGCCGGATCGCCTGGGCGATGCGGTGAGCGTCGTTGATGCCCTCGGTGGCCAGTCGCAGGAGTTCCGCCTCGACCAGCTGAGCCGCATCCTTGAGGGCCGTGGGGTCGTCGGAGAATCCGCGTCCGGACACCTCGGGGGTGCTGACCGCACGACCCGTGTGGTCGTCGATGACGACGTTGATGGCGATGAATCCACCCTCACCGAGGACCAGCCGGTCCGACAGCGTGGAGTCGCCGACGTCACCGACGGACAGTCCGTCGACGTAGACGTGCCCGACGGGAACCTGCCCGACGATCTCGGCGAGACCGTCGACCATGTCGACCACCACGCCGTCCTCGGCGAGCACGATCCGGTCCTCCGGCACGCCGGTGGCCTTCGCGAGGGCGGCGTTGGCGCGCAGGTGACGCCATTCGCCGTGAACCGGCATGGCGTTGGTGGGCCGGACCGCGTTGTACAGGTACAGGAGCTCGCCCGCCGACGCGTGACCGGAGACGTGCACCTTCGCGCTCTGCTGGGTGACGACGGTGGCGCCGCGCTTGGCGAGCCCGTTGACGACGGCGAACACGGAGTTCTCGTTGCCCGGGATCAGCGAGGACGCCAGCACGACGAGATCGTTCGCCCGGATGTTGATCTGCCGGTGCTCACCGCGGGCCATCCGCGACAACGCCGACAGCGGTTCACCCTGCGAGCCGGTGGAGATGAGGACGAGCCGATCGTCGGGCAGGTTGGCCGCGGTGTCGATGTCGACCACCAGGCCGTCCGGCACGGTCAGGTATCCGAGATCCTGCGCGATCTGCATGTTGCGGACCATCGACCGGCCCACGAACGCCACCCGCCGGTTGTACCGGTGGGCGACGTCGACCACCTGCTGGATGCGGTGTACGTGGCTGGCGAAGGAGGCCACGATCACGCGCTGTTTGGCCTTGCCGATGACGTTGTCGAGCACTCCCCCGATCTCACGTTCGGGGGTGACGAATCCCGGCACCTCGGCGTTGGTGGAGTCGACCAGGAACAGGTCGACTCCCTCGTCGCCGAGACGGGAGAAGCCCGCGAGGTCGGTGAGCCTGCCGTCGAGCGGAAGCTGGTCGAGCTTGATGTCACCGGTGTGCAGCACGACGCCGGCGTCGGTCCGGATCGCGACGGCGATGGCGTCGGGGATCGAGTGGTTGACGGCGAAGTACTCGCACTCGAACGGACCGTGATCGGTGCGCTGCCCCTCGACGACCTCGACGAGGTTGGGGCGCTGGCGGTGCTCACGGCACTTGGCCGCGACGAGCGCGAGCGTGAACCGCGAACCCACCACGGGCAGATCCGGCCGCAGGCGCAGCAGGAACGGGATGGCGCCGATGTGGTCCTCGTGGCCGTGCGTGAGGACCACGGCCTCGACGTCGGCCATCCGGTCCTCGATGTGCCGGAAGTCCGGGAGGATCAGGTCGACACCCGGCTGCTGGTCTTCCGGGAACAGCACACCGCAGTCGACGATGAGCAGCTTGCCCTGGTGCTCGAAGACGGTCATGTTGCGACCGATCTCGCCGATACCGCCCAGCGCCACCACTCGCAGACCCTTGAACGGAGCCTTCGGCGGGGCACCGAGCCGGGCTGTCGGATCGACCGACGCCGGCCGCGTGTCCTGACGCTTGTTGCCGCCGCCGCGCCTGCCGGAGCGGGACGACGACTTGTTGGCGGCGCCGCCCTTCGTGGAGGAGGTCTTCACGGGCGCGGACTTGGCCTGCTCCGACTTCGGAGCCGACGGCTGGTCGGCGACGACGGGCGCCGACTTCGCCGACTTCGGCGGCTCGGCGACGACGGGCGCCGACTTCGGCGGCTCGGCGACAACCGGCGGCTCGGTGGCCGGGGGCGCCGACTTCGGCGGCTCGCTTGCGATGGGGGAAGGGGGACCGGCCTGGCGGCTGGCACTGCGACGACGAGGCGGTCGGGTCACGCGAGCACCCCCGCAGCGTGCAGATCGGCGGCCAACAGGTCGAGCTGATCGTGGGTGGGTGCCACCTGCGGCAACCGGGGTTCGCCGACGTCCAGGCCGATCAGGCGCAGACCCGCCTTCGACGCGCTGACGCCGCCGAGACGCGCCACCGAGCGGATGACCGGGATCAGGCTGAGGTTGATCGCGCGGGCGCGGGCGATGTCACCGGCCGCGAACGCCGTGTGCAGTTCGCGCAACCGGCCGGGCACGAGGTGCCCGATGACGCTGACGAATCCCGTCGCGCCCACCGACAGCCACGGCAGGTTGAGTGGATCGTCACCCGAGTAGAACTGGAGGTCCGTCGTGCCGATCAGCTCGGCGCCTGCGTTGAGGTCGCCCTTGGCGTCCTTGACCGCGACGATGCGCGGGTTCTCGGCGAGGCGCCGGATGGTCTCGGTCTCGATGGGGACCACGGAGCGGGGTGGAATGTCGTAGAGCATGACCGGAAGGTCGGTGGCGTTGGCGACGGCGGTGAAATGGGCGAACAGTCCGGCTTGCGGCGGACGCGAGTAGTAGGGGGTGACGACGAGGAGGCCCTGCGCGCCCGCGCGGGCGGCGTCTCGGGCGAGTTCGACGCTGTGCGCGGTGTCGTTGCTGCCCGCGCCGGCGATGATCTTCGCGCGGTTGCCCACCGCGTCGATCACTGCCCGGAGCAGCTCGAGCTTCTCGTTCTCGGTGGTCGTCGGCGACTCACCGGTCGTCCCGGCGAGGACGAGGGAGTCGCATCCGTTGTCGACGAGGTACGCCGCGAGGCGGACACCGGCGTCGACGTCCAGCTTTCCGTCCGAGGTGAACGGCGTCACCATCGCTGTGGACACGGTGCCGAACGGACGCTCGACGGGAGAAGCGGAATCACCGTAGGTCATGGTCAGAAGGCTACCCGGTGACCCAGGTACTTTTGCACACCCGTCACGCGTCGGCGGAAAACGTGCTCCGTGCCACCTCCGTGCCGTCGCCCCAGACCAGTACCTCGAAGTCGCCGAAGACATTCGGCGCGGCCGCCTGCAGCTGTCTCAGGCACTCGACCGCGACGCGGCGAATCTCCACGTCGGCGTGCTCGGTGGCGCGCATCGAGACGAAGTGCCGCCACGCCCGGTAATTGCCGGTGACCACCACGCGGGTCTCCGTGGCGTTGGGCAGGACGGCCCTCGCGGCCTGCCTCGCCTGCTTGTTGCGCAGCGGCACGCTGGAGGTGTCCGCCAGTTTCGTTTCGAGGGCCGCGAGGAGTTCGCCGTACGCCGCCCGGCTCGCGTCGGTGGCCTTCGCGAACAGCTCCTCGAGTTCCGGGTCGCCCGCGATCGCGGGAGGGACGACGACATTGCCGTCGTTCTCCCGCACGAAGCGCTGCGACAGCTGCGAGTAGGAGAAGTGGCGGTGCCGGATCAACTCGTGGGTGCAGGACCGGGAGATGCCGGTGATGTAGAAGCTGACGGTGCCGTGTTCGAGGACCGACTCGTGCCCGACCTCGAGCAGATGGCGCAGATATCCGGCGTTCGTCGCGGTGCGGGGGTTGGGTTTGGACCAGCTCTGGTAGCACGCCCGTCCCGCGAACTCCGCCAGCGCTTCGCCGCCGTCGGCGTCGGTCTCCCACGGAATGTCCGCCGGCGGAAAGAACTCCGTCTTCGCGACGAGTTGCACCCTGAGCGGCACGGTCTGCGGCACTGCGCTGTTCCTCCTACCGAACTCCCTGGTCGGGAGTCCCTCCTGAATGCATCGACCCTAGTCGCAGCGGTGATCGGGGGCTCGGCGTGCCCCGTTCCGGCAACGGCCCGGTTCCCGTGTGTTCACCCGCGCGTGTCAGTCTCGTCTCGCCCACACTGTCGGTGGTGCCGCAGATTCGCGAGGGAGACTTCCTGTGCAGTACCGGACAGGCCGCGCGCGCCGCGCCGTCGTGATCGCAGTTCTCGGGACAGCAGTTCTCGGGACAGCGGTTCTCGGGGCCGCTCCCCCGGCGTTCGCCGGACCGCCCGCGACGGGACCGTCGGTTGCCGAGAGTCCGGCACAACACACGGCCGTGCAGCGCTCGCTCGGGCTCGAGGGCGCCCGAAACGCCCGTGACATCGGTGGATACCCGACGGCAGACGGCGCCGTCGTCCGCTCCGGTCTGGTGTTCCGCACGGACGCGCTGGACAGGCTGACCCCGCGCGACCTCGCGCGACTCGAAGCCTCGAACGTCACGATCGTCGACGACCTCCGCACGACGTACGAGCGGACGCTCGCACCGGATCGGCTTCCGGCCGGGGCAGCCGGGAACTGGTACGACGTGCTCGGGCAGTCACCGATCACCACTCTGGTCGACATGCCCGCCGCCTACCGCGCCTTCGTGACGGGACCGGGTGCGAACGAGGCGTTCTCGGCGGTTCTGCACGACATCGCGGCGTCCGACGGCTCCGTGATCTACCACTGCAGCGCTGGCAAGGACCGCACCGGGTGGACGACGGCCGTGCTGCTCACCCTCCTCGGGGTCCCGCGCGAGGCGGTGACCGCGGACTATCTGCTCAGCAACACCTACCGCGGCGCCGATCCGGAGCATCCTGGACTGGACGGCGTCGACCAGGCGTGGCTCGACATCGCGTTCGACACGGCCGTCGCCACCTACGGCAGCTTCGACGCTTACGTGTCGGAGGGGCTGAAGTTGTCCGAGGGCGACATCGCCCGGCTGAAGTCACGACTGCTTGACTGACGTCACTTATGACGCCATGATGGCGTCATGGACCTCGGCAACTACGTCTCCCGGCTGCAAGACGACCTGAACGCGGCAGCCGCACTCGGCGACGAGCAGACGCGGGCGACCGCGTCGGCGCTCGCCGCCGCGATTGAACCCGCCGCCCGGCTCCTTCTGCTCTCGGCGCTCACCGATTTCGCGGGTGAAGTGTCGTCCGAGCTGGGCAATCGCAGCGTCGGTGTGCGTCTGAACGGCAGCGAGGTGGCGGTCGACGTGCATCGCACCCCCACCGCGCCGGGGCCGGACGGGGACGGGACCACGACTGCCGAGGACCTGGGTGCCGCCTTCGATGACGTCACCGGTGACATCAGCCGCGTCACTCTGCGTCTGATGGATCAGATCAAGTCGAAGGCCGAGGAGGCCGCCTCCCAGAACGGGGTGTCGCTCAATTCCTGGGTGTCGCAGGCGGTCCAGGGCGCGCTCAAGGACCAGATGCGCCGCAGCGGGAGAGACAATTTCTGAGCACCTGCGTACTCACTCCACGCGCCCGTCGGCGGCGGTGATGTAATTACGTCGCATCAGCCACACGGTGAGAGTCGCCACGGGCTCGAAGGAGCGAAGAACATGGCCGTTTCCGGCGTCAAGGAATTCGAGATCAAGGCCGATCCGGCCACGGTGATGGCCGCGATCGCTGCGGTGGATCGCCTGCCCGAGTGGTCCTCGGCCCACAAGTCGGTCACCATCGAGAGCACACACGACGACGGCCGCCCCCATCGAGTCCGGATGAGCGTCTCCATCCTCGGGATCAGCGACGAGCAGGTCGTCGACTACACGTTCGAGGGCGACGACACCGTGTCGTGGCACCTCGTCGAGAGCGGCCAGCAGAACGCCCAGGACGGCTCGTACGTTCTCACCGAGTCCGGCGCAGGCACCAAGGTCACATTCGAGTTGACGGTCGACCCGAAGATCCCGCTGCCCGGGTTCCTCGTGAAGAAGGCGCAGAAGACGGCACTCGAGACCGCGAGCAAGGGTCTGACGAAGTTCGTCGAGAGCCTGTAGTTCCTCACTCTCCTCGCGGCCGCGCCGCCGCGGCCGCGAGGAGGGCACCGAGGTTGCCGCGATCGTCCACCCGGATGTCGTCCAGACCCAACCACGTTGCCATTCTTCGCAGTTCCGGGTGCAGTGCCTCCACCACACGCCCCGGATTCCGGTCGGGTTCCACGAACGCAGATCGCACCTCGAGCGTTCCCGACGCACGGTCGGCCTTGAGATCGACCCTCGCGACCAGTTCACCGTTCAGCAGGAACGGAAAGACGTAGTACCCGTGGACACGTTTGTGCGCGGGGGTATAGATCTCGAGGCGGTACCGGAAGTCGAATATCCGCTCGGTCCGGGGACGGCAGAAGACCAGCGGATCGAACGGGCACAACAGCGCCGCACCCTCCACCTTCCGGGGAACCCGGACGTCGCGGTGAACGAATGCCGGCGCATCCCAGCCGCGGACTCCCACCCGTTCCAGCACCCCGTCCTCGACGAGTTCCTCGATGGCCGAGGCGGTCTGCGCCGGCGACAGTCGGTAATAGTCACGGAGGTCGGGTTCGGTGGCCACACCGAGGGCCCGCGCGGACCGCTGCACGAGGCCACGGACGGCATCGTCCTCCGAGACTTCCTCGGCGAGTATCGCTTTCGGCAGCACACGTTCGCTCAGGTCGTAGTGACGGGTGAAGGCGACCCGCTTGTCCACCGCCAGTGCGCCGGACGCGAACAGTTGCTCGCACACCACTTTGGTGTCGCTGCGATCCCACCACGGCCCCTTGCGGTCCGGCTTGTCGACCTCGAGGTGTTTTTCCACGTCGCTCGCGCTGCACGCACCGACGGCGCCGATCACGTCGAGCACGTCGGCGGCGAGCGTGGGATTGCGATCGAGCACGCGGGATTCGCCGGACCAGCGACCGTGCCGGTACCGGTGCATCCGCCAGCGCATCAGCGGCCAGTCCTCGACGGGGATGAACGCTGCCTCGTGGGCCCAGTACTCCGCCAGCATCCGGGGTGCGCGGGCGGAATGCGACCACGCCGCCGAATCGACCAGCCCGCGGTCGTAGACACCGAGACGGCTGAACAGCGGGACGTAGTGGGCGCGCACCGCCACCGACACCGAGTCGATCTGGAACAGCCGCACTCGGTCGAGGACCGAACGGACGTGCCTGCGTGTCGGCGCCCCAGCCGGTTTCCGGTCGGCGAACCCCTGCGCCCAGAGCGCCGATCTCCGGGCCGCGGCTGCGGTCATCTCACGCATGCCCGCAGCCTGCCATCAACCACCGACACGTTGCCGGCCGCGACCGTCAGGCGTCCTCGGCCAGCGTCACCGCGACCGTCGCGCCGAGTTCGTAGCACCGCTCCCGTGCGCTCGCGTCGAGCGATCCGGTCAGTTCCAGGATCTCGGCCACCTGCGTGAGTGCCAACCCGGTCACGATCTTCTGCACCGATGTCACGGCCCCGGCGGTGTCGTTGTTGCCGTGCACCCAGAGCCCGTAGGGGCGGCCGGCGACCGCGTCGAGGCACGGGTAATAGACGGTGTCGAAGAAATGCTTCAGCGCACCGGACATGTACCCGAAGTTGGCGGACGTCCCGAACAGGAACCCGTCTGCTGCCAGGACGTCGGGCACGGTCGCGCCGAGAGCGGGGATCGACTTCACCTCGACGCCGTCGATGTCGGGGTCCCGCGCGCCTTTCAGCACGGCTTCGAGGCACTCACGGGTCACCGGCGACGGCGTGTGGTGGACGACGAGTAGTGACTTCACAGTCGTCAGCGTACGACCGGGCCCGTTTCCTACCGGCCGGGCTCGCCTTCCCGTTCGACGCGTTCGAGTTCCACGGCCCGTTTCATCGTCTCCCGGGCCCTGCCGCGGTCGCCGGCGTAGTCGTAGGCGCGGGCGAGGCGGTACGAGTTCCGCCAATTGTCCGGGTCTGCTTCCCATTCGGATTTGACCTGCTGGAACAGTGCGTCGGCGGCATCCCGGTCGATGCGGCCCGAGGGGCGCTTCGGCAGATCGCTGACATCCAGTTCGAGCCCCTCGTCGGCGATGCGGCGGGACAGATGCTGATGCTGGAATCCGGCGCGCAGCGTGGCGTAGACGATCCAGGCGCCCAGGAACGGCAGGATCAGGACGCCGACACCCAGGCCGATCGCGGCCGCTCCGCCGTCCTGGATCAGCTCGATCCCGCGTTGGCCGAGAAGGACGAAGTAGAACGCCAGCGCCGCGACCAGCAGTCCGATCGTGACGACGGTCTTGGTCGAGCCGTCCTTCACAGGTCGAGAAGGGGGTCGATACCGACGGTCAGGCCGGGACGGGAGCCGATCTCCCGTACCCCGAGCAGGACGCCGGGGGCGAAGGAATTGCGATCGATCGAGTCGTGCCGGATGGTCAGCGTCTCGCCCTGTGTGCCGAGGATGACCTCCTGATGGGCGACGAGACCTGCCAGCCGCACGGAATGCACCCGCACGCCGTCCACGTCGGCGCCGCGGGCACCGTCCAGTTCGGTGGTCGTGGCGTCGGGGCTCGGTCCCACGCCCGCCTTGCGGCGTGCCTCCGAGATGAGCGCGGCGGTCCGGTAGGCGGTGCCGGACGGCGCGTCCGCCTTGTTGGGGTGATGCAACTCGATGACCTCGACGGAATCGAAGAATCGTGCCGCCGCCTCGGCGAAACGCATGGAGAGAACGGCACCGATCGCGAAGTTCGGGGCGATCAGGACCCCGACCTCGGGCCGCTCCGACACCCACGACCGCACCGTGTCGAGCCGGGCGTCGTCGAAGCCCGTCGTGCCCACGACGGCATGAATACCGTTGGACACGAGGAACTTCAGGTTGTCCATCACCACGTCGGGGTGGGTGAAGTCGACGACGACCTGCGTGCCGGCCTCGACGAACGTCTCCAGCCGGTCGCCGTGATCGACCTCCGCGACGAGTTCGAGGTCCGGTGCCTGCTCCACCGCCTCGCAGATCGCTCGGCCGACCTTGCCCTTGGCCCCGAGAACCCCGACCCTGATGGGTGCTGCTGCGCTCACTTCTCCACGCTCCGTCCAGTCACAACGATTCGCCCGAAAGCCTACGCAATCGCCGGGTGCCGGCCGGTGTGCAGGGGCGGGGCGGGAGACCTGCGTCTCGTCGTCAGACGCGGCCGGCCTCGTACTCGGGGTGCCAGTGCGGTGATCGGCCGAGCAGCGACAGCACGGTGTCGAAATCGGCGGAGTCGGGGTCGGTCGGCAGGCCGGGCGCGAACGCGGCTCCCTCGCGCATCCGGTCTGCCCCGTCCGGGACGAGTCGTGCGATCGGGAGAACCGCAGCCACCATGCCGGATTCGGGCGCGAAGTCGAGCCCGAGTGACCGGGCGACGTCCCACGAGTGCACGACGTAGTCGAGGAAGTGGAACCCGACGGCCGTGGATGCGGGGAACGGGAACTCGGTGCTGATCTCCGGTAACCAGAACTGTCGCTCCCCGACGCCATCCCTTGTGAAGGCCTCGATGACGGTGTGGGCCGCCGAGCGGTACGCGCCAACGGGATCCGCCGACGTGTGCGGCTGCCAGTTCGACGGGTCGGGACCGCCGCCCGCGGCCGCTGCGGCGAATCCCAGGTGCTGCACGGTCATATGGGCCAGCAGTTCCCCGAGAGTCCACTGCGCACACGGGGTCGCGCGCTGCAGATCGTCGCGGGTCACCTGCGACACGAACTCCACACTCGATTGCACGGCGCGGACATCCCAGCGCCGGACCTCGTCCACATCCATCGTCGACACCTCGTCCTCGACTCGAATTAATACGCGTCCGCTTATCATCTACCTCAGCCTATGATTGGTCAAGGTGTATTTTCTGCGATATGCCCAGCCTCGACCCGACCAGCGGACAGCACGAACGCACTCGCCCCGACCTCGCGGCGATGACGACCGCCCTGAACCGTTCGCTGGTGGCGGCAGAACTCCCCGTGCTCGCGGAGCACGGACTCACCATGTGGGGATACGTCGTGCTCCTGGCACTCGACGAGCACCCGCTGCGCACCCAGGCCGCGCTCGCGGAAGCAATCGGCGCCGACAAGACCAGGATCATCGGCGTGCTCGACGACCTGCAGGACCGTGGCCTGATCGACCGTCAGCGCGATCCCGCGGACCGCCGGGCCCGCCTGCTGTCGCTGACCCCGGACGGGCACGACGTGCGCGACTCGGCGCAGGCGGCGATCCGGCGAGGCGAGGAGCGGCTCCTGGCCAGGTTGCCGGAGCGCGACCGCAAGGGATTCGTGTCCGCCCTGATCGCGCTGTCGGCACTGCCGGTCGAAGACGTCACCGGGCGCCCGGCCGACTCCACCTGACGGAATTCGCGCCGGCGCCCTTCAGCCCTGCCGCAGCGCGTCCACGGCCTTGCCGATCCGGCGCTGCCGCGTCTCGTCCGTCTTGGCACCCTCTATCGACAGCACGTGCCGCCGCTGGTTGCTGTACGACAGTGCGTCGAACGCCTTTCGCGCGTCCGGTTGCCGGTCGAGCGCCTCGGCGAAGTCGGGTGGAACCGTGACGACCCTGGGTTCGGTGTCGAGTTCGACGTCGACGTCCACCTCGTCGCCTGCCGCGGCGCCCGCACCTGCCCGGTTCTCGGCGCTGAGCGGAATCATGAACACGCCACCCATCGGCGCGACCGTGGTGCGGTAGGTGTGACCGCCGATCGTGACCCGGACCGCCGGGCGCTTACCCGACCCCAGGTCCGCGACGACGTTCTCGGGGATCCGGAAACCGGTCGCGGTCTTGCCGCCGAGCTCGATGGTGGTGCGAAACCTCATGGGCAGAATTCTGCCCGCGACCGGCCCGCCGGGTCAGTCGAACACGATGATCTGCCGGATCGCCTTGCCGTCGGCGAGTTCGTCCATGCCGCGGTTGATGTCGTCGAGGGTGATGCGGGAGGAGATGAGTTTCTCCACGGGAAGCTTCCCGGCGCGCCAGAGGTCCTCGTAGATCGGGATGTCCCGCGACGGCACCGCCGACCCGAGGTAGCTGCCGATGATGGTGCGGGCCTCGGCCACCAGGGTGAGCGGGGAGATCGACGACCGCGCGTCGGGGGACGGCAAACCGACGGTGATCGTCTTGCCACCGGGAGCGGTCGCGCGCACAGCCGACTCGAATGCGCGCGCGTTGCCGGCCGCCTCGATGACGATGGGTGCCCGGACACCGGCTTCCTCGAGCTCCGCCGGGGTGTAGACGGCCGTCGCGCCGAGTTCGCGTGCGGTCTGCAGCTTCTCGGGAACGGCATCGACGCCGATGACCTCGCCGGCACCCCGGGAGACCGCCGTCAGGATCGCGGCCATCCCCACTCCACCGAGCCCGACGACCATCACGGCCTGGCCGGGTTGCGGATCGCCCGCGTTGAGGACGGCACCGCCGCCGGTGAGGACGGCGCATCCGAGCACGGCCGCCACATCGGCGGGGACGTCGTCGCCGACGGGAACGACCGAGCGGCGGTTGACGACCGCGTGCGTTGCGAATCCGGACACCCCGAGGTGGTGGTGCACGGTGTCGCCGCCGCGGTGCAGTCGCGCTCCCCCGTCGAGCAGGGTTCCGTCGTTGTTGGCACCGGTGCCGGGCACGCACGGCATCCGGCCGTCGGTGGCGCAGCCCTCGCACTCCCCGCAGCGAGGGAGGAACGTCATCACGACGCGCTGTCCGACCGTGACGTCGTCGACTCCGGCTCCGAGTTGCGTGATCCGCCCCGCAGCCTCGTGCCCGAGCAGCATCGGGACCGGGCGCACCCGGTTGCCGTCGACGACGGACAGGTCGGAATGGCACAGGCCCGCCGCCTCGATCCGGACGAGGATCTCGCCCTCACCGGGCTCGTCGAGGTCGAGTTCGGAGATCGAGATCGGCGCCGACTCGGCGAACGGGCGGGTTCTCCCGATCTCCTCGAGTACCGCTCCACGGATCTTCATCTCGGGCTTCTCCTCTGGTTTCGGCGAATCCTCGTTACCGCACGATGCCGCGCACCGAGGCCGGCAGGTCACGCTTGCGACGATACGGTCCGACGACGGCGGCGCCGAACGGGCGTTGCAGCAGCACTCGCGCGACGTCGCGCACCTCGTCGGTGGTGACTGCGTCGATCTTGCTCAGGGTTTCGGTGATGCTGCGGTGATTGCCGTAGTTGAGCTCACTTCGGCCGATGCGGTGCATCCGGGATCCCGAATCCTCCAGTCCCAGAACAAGTCCACCCCGCAGCGATCCCTTGGCGCGGGCGCACTCGGCGTCGGTGATGCCCTCGGCGGCCACGTTCGACAGCACCTCCCGGATCACCGTGGTGACCTCGCCGAGGTTCTCGGGCTGGCACCCGGCGTAGATCGAGAACGCACCGGTATCGGAGAACGTGTCGATGCCCGAGTACACCGAATACGCCAGGCCGCGGATCTCCCGCACCTCCTGGAAGAGCCGGGAACTGAGACCGCCACCGACCGCGGCGTTGAGCACCGACAGCGCCCAGCGGTGTGACTCGTGCCGCCCGAACGCGCGCACCCCGAGGGAGAGGTGGACCTGTTCGCTGTCCCTGTTGGTCAGGCTGAGGGTCGGCCCCGTCCGCAGGCGCAGGGTGCCTGCGCGTCGCGGGGCGGGTTCGGACGCCGAGTCGAGGTGCCCGGCGAACGCGCGCCGGACCAGCTCGACCGTCGGTTCGTGCTCCACGTTGCCGGCGACGGCCACCACCATGCGCGGTGGCGTGTAGCGCCGCACGTGGAAGGAGTGGAGTTGGGTGCGGGTCATCGATTCGATGGATTCGACGCTGCCGATGACGGGCCTGCCGACGGGATGGTCGCCGTAGAGCGCGGTCAGGAACGCGTCGCCGAGGAGGTCTTCCGGGTCGTCGTCGCGCATCGAGATCTCTTCGAGGACCACCTGGCGTTCCACGTCGACGTCGGCGGACCGGCAGCGGCCCCGCAGGACGACGTCACTGACGAGGTCGATCGCGAGGGGCAGGTCGTCGTCGAGCACGTGCGCGTAGAAGCAGGTGTGTTCCTTGGACGTGAACGCGTTGAGCTCCCCGCCGACGCCGTCCATCACCTGCGCGATGTCGAGGGCGCTGCGCGACGGCGTGGCCTTGAACAGGAGGTGCTCGAGGAAGTGCGCGGCCCCGGCGACGGTGGGCTGCTCGTCGCGTGATCCGACACCCACCCAGACGCCGACGGACGCGGATCGGACACCGGGAACGTATTCGGTGACCACCCGGAGCCCGCCGGGGAGCACGGTGCGCCGGACGCCGGCATCCGGCTCGTGGAGGGTCGGCGCTTGGGTCAGTGCGGCAGTGCGGCTGCGATCGATCTTGGCCATGTAGTGGTTCAGCAGTCCTCGAAAGCTGGGCGTCGTCGAACGGCAAACTTTACACGCGGCACCCGGCCGTCCCTCACCAGCCTCGGCGATGTGGTTGTGAGCCCGATCAGCTCGCTGTTCCTGAGGACGGCCACGGCGCGAACAACACGATCCTCGGCAATCGTGTCCCGGTTGCGACGAACCACGTGAACCACTCACCAGTGCCGTGGCAAGAACAGTTCGATGCCGAATCAGAGTCCGGGTCGGCGTGGGGGGTCGCAAGACCGGAGGTCGGTCGCCGTGAGCACCGCGATGCGCTCGGTGCGCTGGCCCGGCCGGATCATCTCCCGCGCCTCCAGCATCCTCGTGCGGGACGAGAGGGCGGGACCGAACGGCACGTCCTCCGACGCGACCACGTCCACCCGCAGTCCCCGCTCCTCCAGCATCGCCCGTGTCTTGTCCACACCGTTGAGCGTCGACTGGACGAGGAGCAGGGCCCCGCCGGGGGCGAGAAGATCGGGGGTCTCGCTGCAGATCCGATCGAGCACGGCGCGCCCGTCGACGCCGGCATCCCAGGCCCGCGCGAGTACCCGGCCCAGTCTGCCGTCGTCCGTCGCAGGCGCGTAGGGCGGATTGGCCACGACCACGTCGAAGCGCAGAGTCCGGACGGAGTCCACCAGGTCACCCCGCACGACGCGGATCGTCCGGCGGTGCAGTTTGGCGTTGAGCCAGGTACTGATCGCGGCCCGGCGCGACACGTCGACCGCCGTCACCCACCCCGCCCCCGCCGCGCAGGCCTCGACGCTCAACACCCCCGTGCCACAGCAGAGATCGAGCACCCGCGAGCCCGGTCCGAGATCCCGGGCCGCCAGCACCTCGGCGAGCAGCCAGGTGTCACGCTGGGGCCGATACACCCCGGGTAGACGAACGAGCATGATCGGCTCCCTCCCTCGCCGTTCCCTCCCAGCGTGGCCAGTACCCCGAGTTACATGCAACTCGACACGGGCCAATTCACCCGGTGTTCACCTCCGACCACTTCCCGAGCCGCATCTGCGGTGTCTGCCGGGGTCGAAACCGGGTATTCCTCCCCCGTGCCGCATTCCTTCTCAGCTGATTCCGACGCCTCGGTGGACGTCGCGTGGGCGCTCGTCTCCCGGCCCTCGCGCTGGCCCGAGTGGGCGCCACACCTCCGCGGCGCGTGGGGTCTCGGGTCCCCCGAGGTTCAGGCCGGCCGGCGCGGAGCGGCGCGACTGCTCTGGATCGTGCCTGTTCCCGCATCGATCTCGGCCAAGACACCGGGACGTTCCTGGACCTGGCGGGTGGGACCGATGACGCTCGATCACGCCGTCGAGCCCCACGGTGCCGGCTCGCGGATCACGATGACGATGTCCGCTCCCGGACCTCTCGACTCCGCACTCGCGGTCACCTACGGCCCGGTGGTGCGTACTCTCGTCCGTCGCCTCGCCCGCGTCGCGGGTGAACGCTAACCGACCGCCATCGGCGGCGCGTCGGTCGGAGCGAGTTGTGCGCCGATCTTCCGGAACAGCCTGTCGGCCTCGTTCTTGTAGGCCCCCGTGTCGTCGAAGGCGGCCGGCTCGTACGTGACGGCGACGGCGACGGCGATCTTCTGCGAAGGCAGATAGGCCTCGACCGCCGCGGATCCGCTGAACAGCGGGTTCTGCATCAGCCAGTTGCCCACGATCGGCAGTCCGAGCCCGTAGGTGTAGTCCTCCGACTGCGGGAAGCAGGTGGTGCAGCCGGGCAGCGCGGTCGTCTTGCCGCGCAGGTCCGTCGACACCATGGCCTCGTAGGATTCGGCCGACAGTAGTTCACCCGTGCCGATGGCGACGGCCGTGTCGTGGAGGTCGTAGATGTTCGTGGTCTGGACGGCGCCGTGGGTGATGGTCCAGGACGGATTCCAATACGTGGATTCCTCGTAGAACGGTGCACCGGGCGGGATCTGCAGGGCCTCGCGCCGCTCGGACGAGAACGCGTGCAGGACGGGTTCGGGAATCGCCGCCGTCCCCGGATCCGTGGTGTCGTCGAGGCCGAGCGGACCGAGCACCTTGTCCTGCATGAGGTCTGTCATCGGCTGACCGGTGATCTTCTCGAGAGCCAACCCGAGGATGACGTAGTTGGTGTGGGCGTAGTTCCAGTTGGTCCCGGGTTCGTAGAGCAGAGGCTTGGGCGTGGCGAATGCCAGGAGTTCCTCAGGCGTCCAGTTACGGAATGGCGCCGCGTAGAGGGCGCGGTCGAATTCGGTGTTGCCGATGACGTAGTCGACGTAGCCCGAGGTCATCTGGGCGAGCTGGCGGAGGGTCACGCGGTCGGCGTGCGGAATGTCGGGCAGCCACTTCGACACCGTGTCGTCGAGACTCACCTTCTTCTCGTCGACGAGCTGGAGCAGCAGCGTGGACACGTAGGAGATGGCGACCGCGCCGTTGCGGAAGTGCATGTCGGTGGTGGCGGGCACTCCGGTCATCGACTCGCCGAGCGCCTGGGTGACGATCTCCTTGCCGTCGACGGTGACACGCACGATCACCGCCTTCAGGTGACTCTCCGCCATGGTGTCGCGCACGATCTTCATCACGGCGTCGGCCTGCGCCGGATCGGCCGACGAGACGGCAGAACCGTTGCTCGCGTCCGCGGAGGAGGAATCGGGGGACGAGGTGTTCGCAGTGCACGCGGCCAGGAGAGCGAGGACGCACGTCAACAGGAGAACCCGCCGAGTCGGTGGCATACCCGAGCTTGGCAGATCCGGTCGGCCCCGGGAGTGAAACCCGTGGAGCCGGCCGGGATTCCGGTCAGGAAATCGGGCGGCGCAGATAGAGATCGCGCAACAGCGCCACCTCGGCGCCGTGATGGATGACCTCCCGGTTGATGTGCAACACCAACGCCGCCATCGGATAGTCCGCGAACGCTCCCTCGCTGGCGCCGCACGGCCGGGCGAACCCCTCGACGCCTAGGCTCCGGACACCTGCAGACCAGGCCGCATAGTTCTCGTCGAGTTGCGCGAGCGCCTCCGCCGCGGTGCCGGCGTACTCGAACGTCTGATAGTCGACGGGCGGCCCGCCGAAGTGACTGGCGATCCGCATCCCGAAGACGCCGACGACGAGATGCCCGAGCCGCCACGCGATGGTGGTGACCGGTGGCGGGTCCGGTTCGGGAAAGGCGAAGTCGATGGTGAACGCGCCACTTCCGGCCTGGACCGGCGCCTGCGACTGCCCGCGCGGGCGCACACTCCAGCCGTCCGGCGCGGGTTCCCAGAAATACTCCTCGTCGGACAGTCCCTCCAGCCGGGGACGCAACTGCTGCTCCCAGTGCCAGCCGAGCTGGTCGGCGAGTTCGCGCGGCCAGTCCATGTCGTGTCTCCCCTCGTCCTGTCTCCGATTCTCCCTGTCTCCGATCGGGACACCGGTCTCGAGACGGCTACCGCACACCGTCCGGGACCCGGACCCCCGGATGATTGGCCCGGAGGTTCATCGCCGCCAGCGTGACCGTCCGCTCGATCCGCCGCTGCCTCGTGTCCGGCTTCCTGGCTGACGCTATCCACTCCAGGATCAACCGGGTCGAAGACGGCGGAAACTTGTCGAAGTTCGCGCGCGCGGCGTCGTGTCGCCCAAACGCTTCCTGCAGATCGCCAGGGATGGTCGCGCTGTCCCCGTTCGCCGTGTTCTCCCAGGTCCCCTTGGCCTTGGCCAGATCGATGGCGGCGTAACCGTGCTCGGTCATCAGTCCCTGCTCGATCATCTCCGCCGCGCGCTGCCGGTTCACCCGGCTCCAGGTGCTGCGCGGGGTCCGCGGCGTGAAACGCAGTGCAGAACTGTCGGCGTCACGTCTGCGGTGCAGGCCGTCGATCCACCCGAAGCACAGGGCCTGCTCGATCGCCTCGTGGTAGCGCACGCTCGGCGTTCCGCTGTCCTTGTGGTGGATGATCAGCCAGACCTCCGTCTCGGACCGGCAGTTCCCCGAAAGCCAGGCACGCCACTGCGCGGTCGTGCGAGCGACGACGGTGTTCACGTCGTGGGTGTCCATCACGCGCCTGCCTTCGCAGCCAGAATGTCCAGGTAGTGCTGGTTGAACATCACGCCGAGGATGTTTCCGAACGGGTCGGCCACGGATGCGGTGACGAATCCGGGCCCGTGTTCGATCGGCTTTCCGTGCAGGGTGGCACCTAGCGACAGCAGCCGCTCGACGCTCGCGTCCAGATCGTCGACGTGCCAGTAGGTCATCGTGTTCTCGACACCGCGTGACCGGTCGGGCGTCGCGAATCGGCTGTCGATGATGCCGAGTTCGTGCTGGTAGTCGCCGAGCCGGAACTCGATGTAGGCGGGTGCCCCCGCCACCGCGCGCACGAAATACGGCTCGACTCCGAGCAGTTCGGTGTACCAGGCCTGGGCGGCCGTGAGGTCGTCGGCGTAGAAGTTGACGGTGGTGAGTCCTCGCAACATGGGTGATTCCCTTCCTCGGTCGGTGACAACATTCATCCTCCAACCCAAAGTGCTCACCAATTGAGCACTTTCTGCGGGAAACTGAGGACATGCGCGCTGACAGACTCGTCGCCACCCTCCTGCTGATGCAGTCCCGGGGTCGAGTGACCGCCGCCGAGGTGGCGGACGAACTGGAGGTGTCCGTCGCGACTGCTCGCCGCGACCTGGAAGCGCTGTCCGCTGCGGGGATCCCGGTGTACCCGCAGTCCGGGCGTGGCGGCGGATGGTCGCTCGTGGGTGGCGCTCGCACCGACCTCAGCGGGTTGTCCGCGACGGAGGCGCAGGCGCTGTTCCTTCTGGTCGGCCCCGCGGCCGCCGTCTCGGGCGAGGCCAAGGCCGTGCTGCGCAAACTCGTGCGGGCGCTGCCGCAGACCTTCCGGGCCGATGCCGAGGCCGCCGCCACTGCCTCCATGATCGATCCCACCCGGTGGGGCGAACGCGATCGCCGCAGGCCCGAGATGGTCGACCTGCTGCAGGCCGCCGTGATCCGGCGCCGGAAAGTGCGCCTGACGTACACGAACAGCGCCCGACAACGGTCCGAGCGGCTCGTCGACCCGTGGGGTCTCGTCGACAAGGACGACATCTGGTATCTCCTGGCCGGGACCGAACGGGGACAGCGGACCTTCCGGGTCGACCGGATCGTCCACGCCGAATCGACGGAGCAGCCCGCCGAGCGCCCCGACGACTTCACACTCGCCGCGGCGTGGGAAGAGGTGGTCGGCGAGGTGGAACAGCGGCGTTCGACG
The DNA here is from genome assembly GCF_030058635.1 of Rhodococcus sp. IEGM 1305. Lineage (NCBI taxonomy): Bacteria > Bacillati > Actinomycetota > Actinomycetes > Mycobacteriales > Nocardiaceae > Rhodococcus > Rhodococcus sp. IEGM 1305. The sequence goes on along the minus strand of NZ_JASHKX010000012.1, from coordinate 11,700 downwards.
ACGTGGGCGACCGTGCTCATCGACGCCAGGTTCGTGCCGATCCTGCGCGATCACTTCGGGCGGCACTGCCACCGCGACGGTGAGGACGACGACGGTCGCGCCCGGATCCGTCTCGCCGCACCGACCCCGTTGGACATCGCCCGGAACCTCGCCGGCTGGGGCTCGATGGTCGAGGTGCTCGAACCTCGATCGGTCCGGGCCGAGCTGGCCCGGATCGGCACGGAACTCGCCCACCACTATGCCGGCGAACATGGTGAGGGCGGATGACCGAGCCTCAGTCGGTCAGGTAGCGCTCCACCGTCTCGACCTTCGCTCGCAGCTGATCGCTTCGACCCGGCCGGATATCCGCTTTGAGAACCAGACTGACCCGCGGAAACTGTTCCAGCAGAACGTCCGTTGCACGCTTCACGACGGCCATCACCTCGTCCCACTCACCCTCGACGGTGGTGAACATCGACGTGGTCTCGTTGGACAGTCCGGATTCGCGGACCACCCGCACGGCCGCGGCGACCGCGGCACCGACGCTGTCGGAGTCCCCGCCCATCGGGCTGACGCTGAATGCCACCAGCATGTGCTCTCCTTCTCCGGGAATAGACGACCATCATCGAATCACCTCGTCCAGGCTTCCGCTGCACCCCGATCGCCCGCCCGAACAGGTCGTACCACAAACACACGTCGGGCGGCGTCCCTGATCAGGGGGCGCCGCCCGCGAGCACGAACGTCTGGTTACCAAGCTGCATGGTTGCGCGGGGTGAAATGTGGCCTCGGCGTCAGACATCCCCCCGCCTGACGCAAGCCCACCGCGCTGAGCCCAGATAGTGGGCTGTGCTTGTGCGTGGGTGCCTACAACTCGTGCTGGGCGCCACGACCGAGAGGTGGAATCTTCTCTTCCGGTCCGACCTTGGTCTGCCGTGGCTCCGTACCTCAGGTCTACCCCGTATGTCCGGATAAGGCAACGAACGTGGGCCAGGGCGCGCCGGCTGATGCTTCCCACTCGCCCGATACCCGAGCTGCACAGGTCACCGACCCGGTCCGCCGGGTACGACAGACCTCACTGCCGAGGCGTACAAAGGAAATACACCCGTGAGGCTCGGCGATGGTGAGACAAGCCGCCATCCGCGTGATCTACGTGACAGGAAGAGCGATCTCCTCCAGCCACCCGCACAGAGAGGACATCGCATGGGAGTTCCGTGGGCATCACGGGCACGATCGGATGCGTACTGGGAGCAACAAGTCTCCGGCGAAGCGCGCAGCTGCGACAGCGGCGAAACCACAAAATCCGCATCCTCCGACACCCGCCCGACCCTGGCCGACCACAGCCTGACTCACCGCAACACTGACGCAACCGACGCCCCACCTGCAGATCACAGCGAGTGAATTCGCCGGCCTCGGGAGAAAACGACCCACACCCGACAATCCCGCACAGCGGCAACATCATTCAGTTTCAAGGGATGTCCGGTTCGTCAGGAGTCTGCCAGCCACGCCAGCACGCGGCCCCGCGACCAACAGCGGCCGATAGTCTCGGCGGGCCGAGCCGACCGGTCGAACACGGCCAGGCCGATGAGGCTGTGCCCAGAGGCGTGGCGATCGCCGAGCGTGGGTATCGTCGGTGCGACTCCGACTCCCTCCACTGACACCCACGCCACCGGCCGGCCGGCTGCCGCTTCGTCGAGGCGGTCCAGGAAGCGCAGGCGACTCTCGCCCCGGAAGCGCGACAGCGCCCACGTCGTGGTGACGACAGGCAGGGCGTCCGCGGGCACCCGGGCGACGGCGTCGGGCATCACCTCGACGGCGTCGCCTTGCAGCAGCAGCGGAGGGGCCGTCGCCGCCAACGCCATCTCCGCGTCGAGCCTCGCGATCCGCTCGGGCTGATCCGGCCCCAGGCAGGCGCGCAACCATCGGGCCTCGTCCGCGTCGGTCACGTCGACGGGATCGAGGTCGACGCCGATCCGGGTGACGACCTCGGGCATCACTCGCGCCGGGACGGGCCGGTCTCCCACGATCGAAGCCGACAGCTGCACGGGAGAGGACGGGTCGCCCAACGACTGTCCGTTGCTGTACGTGATGCCCACACGGTCGACATTGAGGTTGAGCCCAGCCGAACAGCCCACGTCGATCAGCCCCACCGCATTCGCGCCGAACCGGCGCGCCGCCTCGGCAATGGCCGGATACAGCACGGTGGAGCGTCCGGTCTCGTCGGGCCGCGTCTTCCGGCGCACGGCGAGAGCCACGACCGAGTCGGTCATCCGCAGCAGGGTGTCGACCGCCGCGTCGGCAGCAGCGTCGCCGTCCGTAGCGGCATAGGCCGAGGCAAGCCCCGGAGCGCGACCGGCGAGGGCGAGGTCGTGCAGCGCGGCGAGAATCACCGTGGGGTGTCGCTTGCGCGCCGGGGCCGCCTCGATGGCGCACAGCGCCTCGTCGGACTCACTCAGTGCGACGGCGACGCGCCCGTACAGCGGTGACCTTTCGGCGGCATCGACCTCACCGAAGTGTCGGTACACCTGAGCGAGTGTGCGGGCCCTACCCACGAATGCAGCGCTTCCTGCGGTCACCTGACATCGACGCTGATTCTAATGGCGAGCACTCCAACGTGACAGGAGATCACGCCGTTCGGGGCAGCGGCGACCCGGTAAGCGCACCGGCGCGCGCCTGCCGCCGCAGCGCCTCCAGATTCTCCCGCATCTGCGGCCGCATGTCCCGGTGCTGTGGCTGCAGGCGTGAGTAGAGCGAGAGCAGCGGGCGGTACGGCAGTACGTCGATCCGATACGAATGCGTCACCCGGGTCCCGTCGCCATCCGCTCGGAAGATGTATGACCACGTGGTCGAGTCGTGGTACAGCGGGTTGTGCCGATCCGACACCGTGCGGAATGCGAACATCCTGCCCGGCTCGGCGGCGGTCACCTCGCAGACCCGGGACCAGCGCATGTGATGTGCACGGTTGTGCCCCCGGAATCGGGCGCCCACGGTCCCCGGCGGCCGTCCCGGTAGCCACGCGCAGCTGCGGCACTCGGGGCTGCGTTCGCTGATTCGGGTGACGTCGGCGACCGCGTCGTACAGCTGCCGAGCCGGGGCGTCGATCCACAATTCTGCCGAGCCGTCGGTGCGGGGTGGCTGGTGGAGCCGGGGGCTCACGTCGAGGTCGGCGCCCCACCGGGCGGCGCATGCCCGCCGATATGGTCGTTTGAACGCATGGATCAGCATGAACCGGGTGGCCGGATCGACTTTGCGGACGGTGACGTCGTAATCTTCCCGGTCGACACCGTCGACGATCCAGTGAGCTTCGATGCCCAGCGCCCGCTTGGTCTTCGAGGCGATGAACACCTGCTGCTCCACGTCGTCCCACTGACGACGGGTCAGGGTGCGGGCGACGATCGGCATCATCTCGTCCTCTTCGCGCTGCAGATGCGGCAGCAGAACCTGTTCGAGAACGGTGAGGGAACGCGAAAGGTCTTCTCGGGCAGCCGGATGCGCACGGTATTCGGCTGCCGCGGCGGTGACCCGCTCCATCTCGGGGCCGATTCGCGCATGGTCGGCGTCCATCACGTCGAGCAGTGCTCCGGCGGCCGGGTTCAACTCGCGGACCAGCGGCCACAGCCCACGGTCCTCGCCGCTGTGGTGCAGGTGCAGGAAATGCATCATCCACACGAGGTGATCGGCGAGTGCGACCCGCTGGGTCCGCGCGGGCGGAGGTGTTGTGCGCAGCACCTGAGAGGCGCGGGCGATATCGCGGCGCAGTGCGCTGTGAACGATGCGCATGATACGAGTGTCGGCAGGAGGCAGAGTGTCGGTTGTCATGACCTACTCCAAACAAAAGCGCCCGTGTGTCACACCGGGCGGTCGAGGATTTCTTCGATGCGGTCGATCAACCATGACTCGTAACGGTCGCGACTCCAACCGCATTCGTCCACGAGCAGGGCGTAGACCTGGTCGCCGGTCTGGACCCACAGTTCGTCGACCTGACCAGCATCGGCGTGATGGCCCGTGATGAGGTGTGCGACGTCGGCGACCGAACGCCTGCGCTGCCCCTCCAGGTCGGCTGCCACCGCTGCGAGCGTGGCATCCGCCGTCGCCCCCTGACGGATCGCCACGGCCAGGCGGTAGATGCGCTCGTTGATCCTGGCGATCATGCGCGATCCCATCTCGATGCGGTCGCCGGTCGTGCGCCCCGTACCGATCGCCGTGTAGACGGGCCGGTCGGCCAACGGCACCTGTGCGTCGTCGCCGACGATGGCGACCTCGAGCGCCGCCTTCAACAGGTGGGCTTTGGATCCGAACGTCGTGTAGACCGTTTCGACGGAGACCGCCGAGGCCCGCGCGACATCCCTCATGCCGGTGCCGACCCAGCCGTGCTCGGCGAACAGCCGGGTGGCGGCCTGCAGTACGACCGCCCGCGTCTGAGCTGCCTGCATCCGACGCAGCGGAGAGCGGTAACGGCGGGTCCCGGATCCGCCCGGCTCCGCCGAGTCGTAGTCGACCGTCGCCATACCCCCAATTCTAGAACGCGCAGGTTTTCAATACAATGCTGTTCCAGCGATTTCCGGGAGGTCCCGCCCGAGTCCGGACACGTTCGCCGAGATGGGACTGGCGAAGTGTCTCAGTCCGCTGGAATTGCGAGATGCCCGGGCGGAACCAGAGTTGCCGCGACGGTGGGGGCGCAGCGGCCACTCCGATCCGCAATGATCAGATCGAGGCAACCTTCAACGACTGCGACACGTACGCGTCGGCGTATGACGCCGGTATCGAGAACAACGTGTACAACGCCCTGCACGAACGACCCGCGACATTGGCGCTGGTCGGCGACGTCGGAGGCCGGAAAGTACTGGATGCGGGGTGCGGCAGCGGTGCGCTCTCACGCGCACTCGCCGCCGCTGGTGCTGCCGTCACCGGCGTCGATCTCAGCACGGGTCTGCTCGCGATCGCCCGGACGCGCCTCGGCCCGACGTGCCGTTGATCCGGGCGGACCTCAACCAGCAGTTGCCCATCCGGTCATCGACCTTCGATGTCGTCGTCGCCTCGTTGGTCATGCACTACGTCCACGATTGGTCGAGACCGTTGACCGAGTTTCGCCGGGTACTCGTGCCAGGCGGGTGCGGCGTCATCTCGACCCATCACCCGTTCGTCGACTTCAGGCTTGCCGGGGAGGGCGACTATCTCGGAACGTACGAGTTCACCGAGGAATGGGTGAAGTCCGGCGAGACCTTCCACATGAAGTTCTGGCACAGGCCGCTGCACGCCATGTTCGACGCATTCACCGCAGCAGGATTCACCGTCGAACGCGTTTCGGAGCCACGACCCTGTGCGGCGGTGCGCGCTCGCTCCCCCGAGCACTTCGATCGGCTCAGCCGTGAGGCACCGTTCATCTTCTTTACGCTGCGCGTCAGGGAAAGTGCATCAGCTTCCTGGCGAGGGTGAAGAGACGGCGGGCGAGCCTCACCACGGGCAAGCCCAGAGGAAGCAGGATGACCGTCACACAGAGCACCCCACCGACCAGCCACACGACCGCCGCGACAATGCCCAGCACCGTGCCGAGCACAGCCGTGAGAATGCCCAGCACCACGTCGAGCAGGCCCCGCAATAATCGCATGACAACCTCCTGACCTCCTGGTTCCAGTCTGCGCGTCGACGAGCCGAAGCGCACCTCTCGAAGCCGCCCGTCAGGGAAGGGAATGCCGCTGCACCGCGAACGGTTGACACACTCGACGGTGTTCGACCCAATGCCCCGGGTGTCACATTGAAAAATTGTCGCTTCGAGCGACCACTTGCCGAGAGGCGCACTGGCGGGCACCGTCACCCCACGACCGGGTCAGACCTACATTGCGTAGCGCGCCTGGGAAGGAAGCGAAGCCGCTGACACCGTCAGGTGCCGGCGGCTTCTTGCCTGCGCAGACGAATGTGGGCCACTAGCGTGACTGCATGGCACTCATCGGGATCGAACGGCTGCGCTAGATGTAGTTCCCAGGGAGGTTGTGAACGGCGTGGCAGGTAGGCGAGGGCCTCGGGTATCGGTGTGGTCACCGCCCTCGCCCGACTCGTCGTCGACGAACATCGGCCGCTGCGCCGTGCCTCCGAACGGTTCCAGGGCTCACCGGCAACAGCCAAGAAATGGGCCGACCGCTATCGAGACGCTCGCGCAACGCCGAGAACGGAAGCTGTTGGGACAGTTCACGTTCAGATAGGTAGTTGACGTACCAATCGTTATCGGCAAATTATGGGAGATACTACATCTCGCCTCTCAACGGTCTCGAGAGTTGCACCGGGCGGGCGCCACAACTCGACCGCGCTCGAGGCAGTCCCGGGCTGGTCTCACACGCCTGGACAGGCAACACCCCCCCGGTTATCAGTGAGCGTCGCGGAAAGCTTGCTCGATGTCCGCGGGTGCGCGGACTACGACTTGGCGGTTCTTTTTGCTCGGGCTGCGCGGCCTCCTCACTCTCGTCGGGTCTGGTCTCTCTCCTCGTTCTGCTCCCCTCCCTCGTCCTCGGGTAGCTATGCGTCTTCCCACTCCTGTTCGCCCTCTGCAGGCTCGTCACCCTCGAGGGGCGCTTCCTCACCCACTCCCCCACCAGGTCCACGCCGCTCGACTGGAGCGGGCGAAGACCGCGTACACCGTCCGGACCTGAGGGAACTCGATCGGCAGTTGCCGCCAGGCGATACCACCGCGCACGAGGTACAGAAAACTTCATGCCGATGCAATCCCCGGCGCGCCGTCCCCAACCGGCGAAACGGGGAAACGCGCGCCATCGTCGCGGTCGGCCGTTCCATCCTCGTGATCATTACACCCGACACATCAACCCTGAGATCAAGAGACGCAATCACTTTCGTGGGCTAGAGGCTCTAGGCCACACTGTCACACTCCGTGAATAGAACCGACCATTTGCTCTGTGGATTACTACCGGATGGGTGCCCTTGTATCCACAGACTTTCGTGACTTAAGGTGGAGTGCGCGCATCGCGCGGCGTGTCGGGGCCTGGGCGGGTTGCGTTGATAGACAGGCTAAATAGCCCTCCTAAGGATTGATCATGTCCACCAGGCCCACCGTGTCGACGGTACAAGGACCCAGTTGTCCCCCGGCCGGCTCGTCACCAAGAATGCACGAGCGGGCATCGCCGGCACTCAGGCGCAGCTGGTCAGTTTTCCTCAGGTCGGCGGAGCCTCCCAAACGGGGCCGACACGTCGAGAGGACTTGGTGGCAACCATCCGCACCATCGCCGGCACGGGCGGACTTCATGGCTCGGCGCCTCGTCCCACAGCGTCGGCCGATTCGCCGCCCCCAGTCAATGAACCACACCAGCTTTCCCCGTGCTGGAGGAGGACGCCACGGGTGGTGCGCGCTCAGACGAAAGCTCCTGCAATAAGTTCGAGGGACCTCTTCACGTCGATGCACCGGCGAGTGACACCGAAGTGTCGCATCCCTCACACGCCGAGAACCGGGCAAACGATGTTTACCAAGACGTTGTTGATCGACAACTACGACTCCTTCACCTACAACCTCTACAGCTTTCTCAGCGAGGTCAACGGGTGCCCGCCGACGGTGGTGCGCAACGACGTCGACTGGCGTGCGATCGAACTGACCGAGTTCGACAATATCGTGATCTCTCCGGGGCCCGGTCATCCAGCAAGCGAACGCGACTTCGGCATCAGCTCGCGGGCCATTCTGCAGGGTGGGCTTCCGACACTAGGAGTGTGCCTCGGCCATCAGGGTTTATGCCACCTGTTCGGTGCGCATGTCGTCTTGGCACCAGAGCCGCGGCACGGTCGCAACTCAGAGGTATTCCACGAGGGAAGAGAATTGTTCGCGGGCCTCCCCTCGCCCCTGTCGGTCGTCCGGTACCACTCTCTCGCCGTCGACGATCTCCCTGACGAGCTGGAGCCAACTGCGTGGACATCCGACGGAATTCTCATGGGGGTAAGGCACCGCCAGCGCCCGCTGTGGGGGGTGCAATTTCATCCGGAGTCGGTCTGCACCGACCATGGACATGAACTCCTCGCCAACTTCCGTGACCTCACTCCGACCCGCCGGAAGGGATCCGCCCCGAAGCCTCGACGTCGGCCGCGGACCTTGTCGCCGTACGTGGTGGAAACACGACGGATAGATCGGCGAGTCGACCCACAGACGGTGTATGAGCGCCTGTTCGCAGACGGCCCCAACAGTTTTTGGCTCGATGGCAGCTCCACAGTGGAGTCGGACGCCCGCTTCACCATCATGGGCGACGCCTCTGGCCCACGCGCCGAGTACATCACGTACGACGTCGCGGACGGCACCGTCCTGGTGCACCGTTCCGGCGTTCCGGCCGGCAAACGACGCGTGCGATTCTTCGACTATCTCGACGAACAGTTGCGGGCCCGCGCTGTGCCGCCATCGCCGGACCTGCCGTTCTCGTTCAATCTGGGTTACGTGGGCTACCTGGGCTACGAGTTGAAGGCCGAAGCCGACGGCAATGCGCAACACTCCGCGGACACACCGGACGCTGCCCTGGTCTTCGCCGACCGCGCAGTCGTGATCGACCACGTCGACGGCAGCTGCTACCTGCTGGCGCTCAGCGAGCAGGCCCACGAACCCGAAACCCGCGACTGGATGCGCCGTACGGCCCAGGTAATCAACCGATTGCCCGTCACGACCGACGATGCGCTTCCCGCGCGGCCGCTCATCAGGTCGGCCGCAGACCCGCGCATGACGCTGCGCCACAACCGTGAAACCTACCTCGACAAGATCCGTACCTGTTTGGAAAACATTCGGGTCGGCGAAACCTACGAAGTGTGCTTGACGAACCACGCCCAGATCGATGTCGAGATAGACCCCGTCGAAACCTTCGCCTACCTTCGATCCATCACTCCAGTGCCCTACGCAGCACTCCTGAGGTTCGAGGCAGCGGACATACTCAGCGCCTCCCCCGAGAGGTTTCTACGCGTGGACGCCGACCGGGTAGTGGAGTCCAAGCCGATCAAGGGCACCCGGCCGCGGGGAGCAACCGCTGCGACGGACGACGCGCTCCGCCAGGACCTGCTGACGAGCGAGAAGGACCGGGCCGAGAACCTCATGATCGTCGACCTCGTGCGCAACGATCTCTCACGGGTCTGCACTCCCGGTTCTGTGCACGTACCGCGATTGTTCGACGTCGAAACCTACGCACCGGTCCACCAACTCGTGTCGACGGTGCGGGGGACGCTGCGCAGCGACGCGACTGCAGTCGGGTGCGTGCGCGCCTGCTTCCCGGGTGGCTCGATGACCGGAGCACCGAAGATTCGCACCATGGAAATCATCGATCGGCTGGAGGAGGGGCCGCGAGGCGTGTACTCGGGCGCCCTCGGCTGGCTGTCCATCAACGGCACCGCCGACCTCAGCATCGTCATCCGAACCATGGTGTCCCGGCACGGGACAGTGAGCTTCGGGATCGGGGGCGCCATCGTCGCATTATCCGACCCCGACGAAGAGTTCACCGAGACCCTGGTCAAGGCGGCCGCCATGCGCAGGGCCCTCACGATCAGCGCCGGCAGATCCCCCGCCCTCGCCCACAGCGTCGGTCCGCAGACCTCGAGTGACGCCATCGATCGAGCCAGGCGACGACCCTCGCGGGCCGAACTGGGCGGTGTAGAAGTGTGGGTCTGCCCCGGTGTGCCGGCACCCAGGGCCAACACCGAACTTGTACTTGCCGAGGCCCTCGCCGATATTTCACATGTCACGACTCCAGTGGTCGTGGATCTGTGCACCGGTTCGGGAGCAATCGCCCTGGCAATCGCGCATGCCCGAGCCGATGCCGGTGTACATGCCGTGGATGCGGATCCGACAGCCCTGAACGTGGCGCGACGCAACATCGAACGTCAGATCCGCCTCGGCGAGAGCCCGATCGTGCTTCACGAAACCGCCGTCTCCACGCCCAATCTGCTGTCCGGCCTTGCCGGAACGGCCGATCTGGTCCTCGCCCGTCCACCGTGCATTCCCGACGACGAAGACCTTCCCTCACAGTGCGGCGAGTACCGCCGACGGGCCTTGGTCAGCCGCACAGATGGGCTGAAGCTCGCCCGGCAAACGATTGTTGCGGCGGCACGGCTCCTGCACGCGGGCGGCAGCCTCGTCGTGGAGCACCGCCCCGACCGCTACACGACAGTGCTCGCACTACTCGACGAGAACAAGTTCTTCGCCAACGTGGCAACACACTTCGATCAGGCGGGAGAAGCGGTTTACACCACGTGCGCGCGGACATCCATGCAATTCCAGCACGCCGAGGTCGGGCCCGAGCCCAACCCTTGCACGCCTCCTGGTGCGAAGAGCAGATCGGAGAAGAGTCGTGGACGCCGTCCCGCCACCGATTCCAGGAGTTGAAATGCGCTCGGGGGCCCTTCCGTCGGAGGCGTGCCGTTTATCGGCCGCACAAAAGGGAATCTGGTTCGCCCAGCAACTGGCCGGCGAGCTCCCGATCACGATCGCGCAGTACGTCGAGGTCTTCGGCGAGTTGGATATCGATTTGCTCGAGGCGACCAGTCGCGTGGCGGCCAGGGAGTTCGGTTCCGGGTTCTTACGCCTAGTCGATCACGACGGTGAGCTGTATCAACTGGTCGACGATTCTTCCGACAGCGGAATCCGGCGAATCGACTTTCGCGCGGAGGACGACCCGAGCGTCGCCGCGCAGCAGTGGATGCGCAGCGAGTTCAGCACCCCGATAGACCTCCTCCACGATGCGCTCGCAGTCTCGGCGATCCTCCGAGTCGGCGACCGGCACTACTACTGGTACTCACGCGTTCACCACATCGCCCTCGACGGCTACGGCGCCATGACGCTGATGCAGCGTATTGCCGAGTTGTATACGGCCGCAGTTGCCGGTGTCGAGGACCCACCGCTCCGCGTGCTGGACCTCGCACAGATCGTTGAAATCGATGCTGCCTACCGGAACTCGGATCGCTTCGAGGCGGATCGGCGGTACTGGGCGGAACGGACCTCGGGACTGCCGGAACCTGCGAGCCTGGCGGGGCGGTCGGCGCCCGTCGAGGCGCATCCGCGAGTGGCCAGCGCGGCCTTGTCACACGACGTAGCCTCAATGCTCGATTCGGTCGCAACGAAGCACAACTCGAGTGCGGCAACGGTCTTGGTCGCTGCTCTTGCCGGCTTCCTGTGCCGGATGACAGGAAGATCGGACATCGTTCTCAGTCTGCCGGTTTCGGCCCGAACGACCGCACCGCTGCGACGCTCAGGTGGGATGTTGGCCAATGTCGTGCCGCTGCAACTCGAGGTGGGCGCGGACGTGACGATCGGGGCGCTGATCCACTCCGCCCAGCTCGAGTTGACCGGGGCGCTGCGGCGGCAGCGGTACCGCCGTGAGGACATCTGCCGTGATCTCGGCAGGGACATCAGCCGCAATCGCTCGTTTGGTCCGACTCTCAACATCATGCCGGCCGACCGAGAGATCCGGCTGGGCCCGCACCTCGGCCGGCTGCACGTGTTGACCTCCGGGCTCGTCGACGATCTTTTCGTGAACATCTACCCGAGCGTGGGCGGCACCACGACGCACATCGACTTCCAAGCCAACCCGAGCCTGTACGACGACGACATTCTCAAATGTCATCACGACCGCTTGTTGTCCTTTCTCGACCGCTTCCTTTCTGCCGATGCGGGGAGTCGGGTCGGTGACCTCGACATCCTCGACCCCGATGAAAAACGGAACCTGCTCGACCGCACCGGCGGCCCCGAACACCCCGCAACGACAC
>NZ_JASHKX010000090.1:0-418 GCF_030058635.1 Rhodococcus sp. IEGM 1305 | reverse complement strand
ACGTACCCGACCGGCGCCCCGTGGAAATTGCCGTTCGACTCCACCCGCCCGTCCAACGTGACCACCGGATTGTCGATTGCGCTCGCCAGTTCCCAGGACGCCACCCGCTCGGCGTGCGCGAGCGTGTCCCGCGCCGCCCCGGCGACCTGCGGGGCGCACCGCAACGAATAGGCGTCCTGCACCACGGTGCAGCTGGGATTGGCGTGGCTCTGCACGATCTCCGAGCCGGCGAGCAACCGAACCATGTTCGCAGCAGCGCGGGCCTGACCGGGGTGCGGCCGCAGCGCCTGCAGGTCCGGGGCGAACACCTTGTCGGTGCCGAGCAGCCCCTCCACACTCATCGCCGCCGTGACGTCGGCCAGGCGCAGCAGCCCGTGCAGGTCCTCGCACGCCAGCACCAGCATGCCGAGCATGCCGT
>NZ_JASHKX010000089.1:0-423 GCF_030058635.1 Rhodococcus sp. IEGM 1305 | reverse complement strand
CGCCCCGTCGACCCCGACGTATACATCACATACGCCGCACACCCACCCACCAACCGCCCCGTCCGCTCCCCATCCGACACCACACCCCCCGACACCCCCGCCACCACCGACACATCATCAACCCGCAACCACTCCACCACCGACGGCAACACCACCCCCGACACCGACAACCCCACCACCGCACCCGAATCCACCAACAACTCCCGCACCCGCACCTCCGGCAACCCCGGATCCACCGGCACGAACGCCGCCCCCGACTTCACCACCGCCCACACCGCCACCACCAACTCCACCGACCGCGGCACCGCCACCCCCACCACCAACTCCGGACCCACACCCCGCCCGATCAACACCCGCGCCCACCGATTCGACCACTCATCCAACTCCCCATACGACAACTCCACACCCCCACACGACACCGCC
>NZ_JASHKX010000088.1:0-477 GCF_030058635.1 Rhodococcus sp. IEGM 1305 | reverse complement strand
TGGTCTCGGCGACCCGGTCGCTGGGGATGAGGGTGCCGTCGAGGATCACGTGGGTCTCGCCGGCGGCGAGGCGCTCGCGCAGCACGTCGGGCAGGTCCGGGGCCTGGGCGGCGAGCACGTCGATGCCTTCGTGCAGGTACCGGTAGCCGGTAGCGATCGAGATGCCGGCGTCGCGAGCCAGGGCGGTGAGCGCGGTGTCCTGCCGGAACCAGCGCAGCACGAGTACCGCCTGGGCGAACGCAGTCAGGGCCCGGCGGCCCCTGCGGGTACCGCGTGCGCGGCGGTCGGCCTGCAACAGTCGACACAGGTACTGGGCGAGCGGTCGAGGGACGTCGAGCGTGGCAGAATAGGTGATCACGTGGAGCCTCTGGTTCGTGGACTTGATCTTCGCAAATCCAGTCCTACCAGGGGCTCTGCGTCTCTTGGCGATCCGGTCCTGACACCGCCCAAGCAAGATCAACTCACTGAGAAAACCTC